>NZ_JBITTW010000006.1:0-156578 GCF_044542195.1 Pseudomonas sp. NPDC079367 | reverse complement strand
GCCGTCGCGTTGGAAATGGCCGGCTAGGACTGCCTCGAGGCACAGACTTCGCCGCAGGCCCACGCCATCATCGTCGACCGCAAGCCGGACCTGATCCTGCTCGACTGGATGCTGCCGGGCACCTCCGGCATCGAACTGGCCCGACGCCTCAAGCGTGACGAGCTGACCGGGGACATCCCGATCATCATGCTCACCGCCAAGGGTGAAGAGGACAACAAGATCCAGGGCCTGGAAGTCGGCGCCGACGACTACATCACCAAACCGTTTTCTCCGCGCGAACTGGTCGCCCGTCTCAAGGCTGTGCTGCGCCGTGCCGGACCGACCGATGGCGAAGCGCCAATCGAAGTCGGCGGCCTGTTGCTCGACCCGATCAGCCACCGCGTGACCATCGACGGCAAACCCGCCGAGATGGGCCCGACCGAATACCGCCTGCTGCAATTCTTCATGACCCACCAGGAACGCGCCTACACCCGCGGCCAGTTGCTGGATCAGGTCTGGGGCGGCAACGTCTATGTCGAAGAGCGCACCGTCGACGTGCACATCAGGCGCCTGCGCAAAGCCCTCGGCGACGCTTACGAAAATCTGGTACAAACCGTGCGCGGCACCGGTTATCGGTTCTCTACAAAGGCCTGATCCGCCCGCCAGACTCGCTGACAAGGACCGTATCGACTGTGAATCAAAACTGGCATGGCACCCTGATTCGCCACATGCTGTTGCTGGTCACCGCCTGCCTGGTGATCGGCCTGATCACCGGCTATTACGGCTGGAGCCTCGCAGTGGGTCTGGGCCTTTATCTGGCCTGGACGCTCAAGCAATTGCTGCGTCTGCACGAATGGCTGCGCCAGCACCAACCCGACGAAGCACCGCCCGATGGCTATGGTCTGTGGGGCGAGGTGTTCGACAGCATCTACCACCTGCAACGCCGCGATCAACGCGTGCGCGGGCGCCTGCAAGCAGTGATCGACCGGGTGCAGGAATCCACCGCCGCGCTGAAAGACGCAGTGATCATGCTCGACAGCGACGGCAATCTGGAATGGTGGAACCGCGCCGCCGAAACCCTGCTCGGCCTCAAGACCCCACAAGACAGCGGCCAACCGGTGACCAACCTGGTGCGCCATCCGCGCTTCAAGGAATATTTCGAGCAGGACAACTTCGCCGAGCCGCTGGAAATCCCGTCTCCGACCAATGATCGCGTACGCATTCAGCTGTACCTGACCCGCTACGGCAACAACGAGCATCTGATGCTGGTGCGCGACGTCACGCGCATCCATCAACTGGAGCAGATGCGCAAAGACTTCATCGCCAACGTTTCCCACGAATTGCGCACACCGCTGACGGTGATCTGCGGCTATCTGGAAACCCTGCTCGATAACGTCGAGGAAGTGAACCCGCGCTGGAGCCGGGCCCTGCAGCAGATGCAGCAACAGGGCGGGCGCATGCAGACGCTGCTCAACGACTTGTTGCTGCTGGCGAAACTGGAAGCCACCGATTATCCGTCGGATAACCAGCCGGTGCAGATCGACACATTGCTGCAATCGATCACCAGCGACGCCCAGCAATTGTCCGGGTCGAAAAACCAGCGCATCAGCCTCGAGGCCAATGCCGGAGTGCTGCTCAAGGGCAGCGAAGCGGAGTTGCGCAGTGCGTTTTCCAATCTGGTGTTCAACGCGGTCAAGTACACCCCGGCCGAAGGCAACATTCGGATTCGCTGGTGGGGCGACGATCAGGGCGCTCACCTGAGCGTGCAGGATTCGGGCATCGGTATCGACAGCAAACACCTGCCGCGCCTGACCGAACGCTTCTATCGCGTCGATTCCAGCCGCAACTCCAACACCGGCGGCACCGGCCTCGGCCTGGCCATCGTCAAACACGTGCTGTTGCGCCATCGTGCGCGCATGGAGATCAGCAGCGTGCCCGGCCACGGCAGCACGTTCACCTGCCACTTCGCCCCGGCCCAGGTGGCCAGCGCACGGGCGATCAGCGCCGCCGAGTGATGCCGCCCGGCACACGCCACTAGGCAATTGCCAAGTCAGCCGCTACATTGGCTGACTTGCGCCTGCCTTTCAGGCGCTGTTTTCCCTTACTTTCGAATCACACGGAACCTGCAAAACTCCATCATGGACCCTTCCCCTGGCTTGTCCCTCGCTACCATTTTTGCCGACTTCGGCATGATTCTTTTTGCTCTGATCCTGGTGTTGCTCAACGGCTTTTTCGTTGCGGCGGAATTCGCCATGGTCAAACTACGCTCGACCCGGGTCGAAGCCATCGCCGAGCAGCACGGCTGGCGCGGGCACATCCTGCGCACCGTGCACAGTCAGCTCGATGCCTACCTGTCGGCATGTCAGTTGGGTATCACCCTCGCCTCCCTCGGCCTGGGCTGGGTCGGTGAACCGGCGTTCGCGCACATTCTCGAACCTTTGCTCAGTGCAGTCGGCGTAGATTCGCCCGAGATCATCAAAGGCGTGTCGTTCTTCACCGCGTTCTTCATCATTTCCTATCTGCACATTGTGGTCGGCGAGCTCGCGCCCAAGTCGTGGGCGATCCGCAAACCCGAGCTGCTGTCGCTGTGGACGGCGGTGCCGCTGTACCTGTTCTACTGGGCGATGTACCCGGCGATCTACCTGCTCAACGCCAGCGCCAACGCGATTCTGCGTATCGCAGGGCAAGGTGAACCCGGCCCGCACCATGAACACCATTACAGCCGCGAAGAACTGAAACTCATCCTGCACTCCAGCCGTGGCCAGGATCCGAGCGATCAGGGCATGCGCGTATTGGCTTCGGCCGTGGAAATGGGCGAGCTGGAAGTGGTCGACTGGGCCAACTCCCGCGAAGACCTGATCACCCTCGAATTCAACGCGCCGCTGAAGGAAATCCTGGCGATGTTCCGTCGCCACAAGTTCAGCCGTTATCCGGTGTACGACAGCGAGCGCCAGGAGTTCGTCGGCCTGCTGCACATCAAGGATCTGCTCTTGGAACTGGCGGCGCTGGACCACATTCCCGAGTCGTTCAACCTGGCCGAGCTGACCCGCCCGCTGGAGCGCGTATCGCGGCACATGCCGCTGTCGCAGTTGCTGGAGCAGTTCCGCAAGGGTGGCTCGCACTTCGCCGTGGTCGAGGAGGCTGACGGCAACATCATCGGCTACCTGACCATGGAAGACGTGCTGGAAGTGCTGGTCGGCGACATTCAGGACGAACACCGCAAGGCTGAGCGCGGCATTCTCGCCTATCAGCCGGGCAAGCTGCTGGTGCGTGGCGATACGCCGTTGTTCAAGGTTGAGCGCCTGCTGGGCATCGATCTTGATCACATCGAAGCGGAAACCCTCGCTGGGCTGGTTTACGAAACCCTCAAACGGGTCCCGGAAGAGGAAGAAGTGCTGGAAGTCGAAGGCCTGCGCATCATCATCAAGAAGATGAAAGGGCCGAAGATTGTCCTGGCCAAGGTGTTGATGCTCGATTGAGTGCCATGCGGGAAACCGCGTTGCCTGCCAAAAGATCGCAGCCTTCGGCAGCTCCTACAGGGATCGCATTCCCATGGCAGGATCTGCCGCAGGCTGCGATCTTTTGCTTTATTGTTTGCCCAACGCAAAATTGGGCAACGCCGCCAGTGGCTGATTGAACTGGTAGGGAATCGACACCAGCCCTTCGCCGGTATTGCGCTGTACCACGAAGTGCAGGTGCGGGCCGCTGCTGTTGCCGGTGTTGCCCGACAGCGCCAGCGCACTGCCGACCTTGACCCGCTGCCCTTCGCGTACGCTCACCGAACCCTGCTTCAGATGCAGGTACACGCCCATGGTGCCGTCATCGTGCAGCACCCGCACGAAATTGCCCGACGCATCGGTGCCGCGCCCGCTCTGGGAATTCTCGGTCTTGACCACCACCCCCGCTCGCGCGGCAATGATCGGCGTGCCGACCGGCATGGCAATGTCCATGGCGTAGCGATTCTTCGGCCCGTAGTGGCTGTACTGGCCGTTGGCGCCCTGACTCAGGCGGAACGGCCCGCCACGCCAGGGCAGCGGATAGCGATAGCCCTGCGCGGTGCCTGAGGGGTCGCCCAGCGAATACTGGAACTGCGGCGAATACACCAGCGGCTGATCGCGGCTGATCGCCGTCAGCAGCGCCAGTCGCGTGTTGCTGCGCGGTGGCAGGACGCGACGTATGGCCTGCGCAGGGGCGCCGCGCACATTGCTCGTGCCGATGAAGGCCAGGGCAACCTCGACCGGCGCGTACAGATCGTTGCGCGCAAACACCACGTCGACGCCCTTCTGCTTCTTGATGTCCAGATACACCTGGCGGTCGAGGCGCTCGACCATGCGATCCTGAAACACGAACACTTTCGCGCCTTTGCTCGGGCGGTCGCTGTACGAGACCACACCGTTGGCGTCGGTGGATTTGTAGATGGTCATGGCCACCGCCAGGTGGGAGGCCAGGCAGAGACCGCAGAAAAACAGCAGGCGCGCGAGCATGGGCAAAAGTCTGTCGAAGGAAGGCCTGGGAATCAGCCTAGCAGCTGAGACAGACCAGGCTAGTCGACAGATGTTGCAAATAGGCAGTGCAGAAGCCGATCGTTCCCACGCTCTGCGTGGGAACGATCACTGCCAGGCGACGAGATCAGGCGCCCGGTACGAAATGCTTCTGCGCCGTGCCACGGGCGATCAGGCGCGAGATATAGTCGAGCTTCTGCGCGTCCTGGTCGACGAAGCGGAAGGTCAATTGCAGCCAGTCGCTGTCGGCTTTCTGCTCGTGGGCGACGATGGCGTGCAGGTAACCATTGAGGCGCGCTATCTCGGCGTTGTCGCCCTGCTCCAGATCGAGCACGGCGCTGTCGAGAATCTGCGGCAGGGTCTCGGTGCGCTTCACCACCAGCAGCGCTTCCTTGATGCTCAAGGCCTTGATCACGCATTGCTGATTGCCGCTCGGCAGTCGCAGCTGACCCTGACCGCGACCGCCCACCGGCGCCTTGGATGCACCGGGCGCCTGAACTGGCGGGCTGTTGAGCAAACCGCGCGACGGTGCAGCGGCTGGAGCGGGGGCAGCAGCGACAGGCTTGGCCGCAGCACCGCCGACCACGGCAGGCTTGCCGCCGGTCAGTGCGCTCAGGGAATCGTTGCCGAATGCCGAATTCATTTTGGTCGGCGCGCTGTTCATCAGGGTGTCGAGCTTGCCGACCTTGTTCAGTGCCTGCTTGACCTTGGTCAGCAGTTGCTCGTTGGTGAACGGCTTGCTGACGTAGCCGGAAACGCCGGCCTGAATCGCCTGGACGACGTTTTCCTTGTCACCACGGCTGGTGACCATGACGAACGGCATGGTCTTGAGGTTGTCCTGCTCGCGGCACCAGGTCAGCAGCTCGAGGCCGGACATTTCCGGCATCTCCCAGTCGCACAGCACCAGGTCGAACGCCTCTTTGGCCAGCATGGCCTGGGCCTTTTTGCCGTTGATGGCGTCCTCGGTGCGGATCCCCGGGAAGTAATTACGCAGGCACTTTTTCACCAGGTCACGAATGAACGAAGCATCGTCCACGACCAACACACTGATCTTGCTCATCCAACACCCCTATTAAAATCCCGGCAAGCATAACGCTGGCTGATGGCACATTGCCAAAACTCTTCAGTCACGCCGGGACTTTTCGTTCGCGGGTGCTGCTTTTTAATTCGCTTTTCAATTCGGTCGCCTGTGAAAAGCACAAACAAAAACGCCCGGCCAGAGGGCCGGGCGCTTTTCTCAGGCAATCTTACTTATCGTCAGCTTCGCCCGGAACATTAGCGGTTTCGGCACTTGTGCCTTCAACTTCTTCCTTCATGCGCTTGAGGCCCATGTGGCGCACGTCAGTGCCGCGCACCAGGTAAATCACCAGTTCGGAGATGTTGCGCGCGTGATCGCCGATGCGCTCCAGCGAACGCAGGACCCAGATGATGCTCAGCACCCGCGAGATAGAGCGTGGGTCTTCCATCATGTAGGTCGCCAGCTCACGCAGGGCGGTTTTGTATTCGCGGTCGATGATCTTGTCGTACTGCGCCACCGACAAGGCCAGATCGGCGTCGAAACGCGCGAACGCGTCCAGTGCATCGCGAACCATATTGCGTACCTGGTCGCCAATGTGGCGAACCTCGACGTAACCGCGCGGCGCTTCACCTTCTTCGCACAACTGGATGGCACGACGGGCGATCTTGGTGGCTTCATCGCCGATACGCTCGAGGTCGATCACCGACTTGGAAATGCTGATGATCAAACGCAGGTCGGACGCCGCCGGCTGACGACGGGCGAGAATACGCAGGCATTCTTCGTCGATGTTGCGTTCCATCTGGTTGATCTGGTCGTCGATCTCACGCACCTGCTGAGCCAGGCCGGAGTCCGCCTCGATCAGCGCGGTCACCGCGTCGTTGACCTGCTTTTCGACCAGCCCGCCCATGGCAAGGAGGTGGCTGCGCACTTCCTCGAGCTCAGCGTTGAACTGCGCGGAGATGTGGTGGGTAAGGCCTTCTTTACTAATCATGTTGGCGTCCTTGGAGCGTCCGGTTAGGTGCGGTGGGCCGCAGCGTCAATTCTGTGAATAACCCGCAACTGTCAGCCATAACGACCGGTAATGTAGTCTTCGGTCTGCTTCTTCGCCGGATTGGTGAACAGGGTATCGGTGTCGCCGAATTCCACCAGTTTGCCCATGTACATGAACGCGGTGTAGTCGGACACCCGTGCCGCCTGTTGCATGTTGTGGGTCACGATGACGATGGTGAACTTGGATTTCAGCTCGTAGATCAACTCTTCGACCTTCAGCGTCGAGATCGGGTCAAGTGCCGAGCACGGTTCGTCGAGCAGCAAAACTTCTGGCTCAACGGCGATGGTACGGGCGATGACCAGACGCTGTTGCTGACCACCGGACAGGCCGAGAGCCGAATCGTGCAGGCGATCCTTGACCTCGTCCCACAGCGCCGCGCCTTTCAATGCCCACTCGACCGCTTCATCGAGAATGCGCTTCTTGTTGATGCCCTGGATGCGCAGGCCGTACACCACGTTTTCGTAGATGGTCTTCGGAAACGGGTTGGGCTTCTGGAACACCATGCCGACACGACGACGCAGCTCGGCAACGTCTTCGCCCTTGCGATAGATGTTGTTGCCGTACAGGTTGATTGCGCCCTCGACGCGGCAACCGTCGACCAGATCGTTCATCCGGTTGAAGGTACGCAGCAACGTCGACTTACCGCAGCCCGACGGGCCGATGAACGCGGTCACGCGCTGCTTCGGGATGTTCATGCTGACGTCGAACAGTGCTTGTTTGTCGCCGTAGTACAGGCTCAGGCCCGGCACTTCGATGGCGACGGTTTCCTGTTCGAGGTTCAGGCTCTGCTTGTCGCGGCCCAGGGCAGACATGTTGATGCCGTGGCTGTGTGTTTCGTGCTGCATGGGAGGCTCCCTGTGCTGACAAATTCGGTTCGGGTAGCCGCTTGGTGCGGCTGTACTCAATCTAGGGTGGAAGCGGGCTTGCTCGCGAAGAGGTCGGCACATTCAACATCAATGTCGCCTGACCCGCCGCCTTCGCGAGCAAGCCCGCTCCCACAGGGATATCAACTGTCCAAAGCCTTGTACTTCTCGCGCAGGTGGTTGCGGATATACACCGCCGACAGGTTCAACGTCGCGATCACCAGCACCAGCAGCAGCGCGGTGGCGTACACCAGCGGGCGGGCTGCTTCGACGTTCGGGCTCTGGAAGCCGACGTCATAGATATGGAAGCCCAGGTGCATGATTTTCTGATCCAGGTGCAGGTACGGGTAGTTGCCGTCCACCGGCAGCGACGGCGCCAGTTTCACCACGCCCACCAGCATCAGCGGCGCCACTTCACCGGCGGCACGGGCCACGGCGAGGATCATGCCGGTCATCATTGCCGGGCTGGCCATCGGGATGACGATCTTCCATAGCGTCTCCGCCTTGGTCGCGCCCAGTGCCAACGAGCCTTCACGCACGGTACGCGGAATGCGCGCCAGACCTTCCTCGGTCGCCACAATCACCACCGGCACCGCCAGCAGAGCAAGGGTCAGCGAGGCCCACAGCAGACCCGGTGTACCAAAGGTCGGTGCCGGCAGCGCTTCAGGGAAGAACAAGCGGTCAACCGAACCACCGAGCACATAAACGAAGAAGCCCAGACCGAACACGCCGTAGACGATCGCCGGTACGCCGGCGAGGTTGTTCACCGCGATGCGAATGACTCGGGTCAGGGTGTTCTGCTTGGCGTATTCACGCAGGTACACCGCCGCCAGTACGCCGAACGGGGTCACGATCATCGCCATGATCAGGGTCATCATCACGGTGCCGAAGATCGCCGGGAAGATCCCGCCCTCGGTGTTCGCTTCACGCGGGTCATCCGAGAGGAACTCCCAGATCTTGCTGAAGTAGAAGCCGACCTTGGTCAACGTGCTCATCGCGTTCGGCTGGTAGGCGTGAACCACTTTGCCCAGACCGATTTCAATCTCTTTGCCGTTGGCGTCGCGAGCGGTCAGGGCGTCGCGGTTGAACTGTGCATGCAGGTCGGACAGACGTGCTTCGATGTCCTGATAGCGCGCGTTCAGCTCGGCACGCTCCGATTCCATGTCCGCTTGTGCAGTGGCGTCGAGTTTGCCTTCCAGCTCCAGCTTGCGGCCATGCAGACGGATGCGTTCGAGGCCGGCGTTGATTGCGCCAATGTCGACTTTTTCCAGCGTCTTGAGCTGAGCGGCGAGATCGTTCACACGATCGATGCGCGCTTGCAGCTCGGGCCATGCGGCTTCGCCTTCAGCGATGACCTTGCCGTCCTGTTTGACGTTGACCAGGTAGCCGTAGAAGTTGCCCCACTCGCGACGTTCGATGGCCATCAATTCGGGCGGCGTGGTCTGGTCGGTCAGCCATTCGCCGACGATCCAGGTGAAGTCGTTGCCGTTCAGGTCACGGTTGCCGACTTTGATCAGCTCGCGGGTCATGAATTCCGGGCCTTCATCCGGCACCGGCAAACCAGCACTCTTCAGACGCGCGCGCGGCACTTCTTCTTTCTGCACCACTTCGCCGATCACCAGGTGATTGGCCTGGCCCGGTACGTCGTAATGGGCGTGGATTAGGTCCGCCGGCCAGAAGTGACCGAGACCGCGCACCGCGATCACCGCCAACAGGCCGATGGTCATGATGACCGCGATGGACACCGCGCCACCGCTGATCCAGACGCCCGGGGCGCCGCTCTTGAACCATCCTTTCAGGGAGTTCTGTTTCACAGACTTCTACCTTTGCTTAAAGCGACGAGTATTTCTTGCGCAGACGCTGACGAATCAGTTCTGCCAGGGTGTTCATGACGAAGGTGAACAACAGCAGCACCAGCGCCGAGAGGAACAGCACGCGGTAGTGGCTGCCGCCGACCTCCGACTCGGGCATATCCACCGCGACGTTGGCGGCCAGGGTGCGCAGGCCTTCGAACAGGTTCATCTCCATGACCGGGGTGTTGCCGGTGGCCATCAGCACGATCATGGTTTCGCCGACTGCGCGGCCCATGCCGATCATCAGCGCCGAGAAGATGCCCGGGCTGGCGGTCAGGATCACCACGCGAGTCATGGTCTGCCACGGCGTCGCACCGAGGGCCAGTGAACCCAGGGTCAGACCGCGGGGCACGCTGAACACGGCGTCTTCGGCGATCGAGTAGATATTCGGAATTACCGCAAAACCCATGGCCAGGCCGACCACCAGAGCGTTGCGCTGGTCGTAGGTGATGCCCAGGTCGTGGGAAATCCACATGCGCATGTCACCGCCAAAGAACCAGTTCTCCAGGAAGGGGCTCATGTACAGCGACAGCCAGCCCACAAACAGGATCACCGGAATCAGCAGCGCGCTTTCCCAGCCATCCGGGACTTTCAGGCGGATCGATTCAGGCAGGCGGCTGAAGGTGAAACCGGCCACGAGGATGCCGATCGGCAGCAACATCAGCAGGCTGAAGATGCCTGGCAGATGGCCCTCTACGTACGGCGCGAGGAAAAGACCGGCGAAGAAACCGAGGATCACCGTCGGCATCGCTTCCATCAGTTCGATTACCGGCTTGACCTTGCGACGCATGCCCGGGGCCATGAAGTATGCGGTGTAAATGGCAGCGGCAACAGCCAGGGGTGCGGCCAGCAGCATGGCGTAGAACGCAGCTTTCAGAGTGCCGAAGGTCAGCGGCGACAGGCTCAGTTTCGGTTCGAAATCGGTATTGGCCGCGGTCGACTGCCAGACGTATTTAGGCTCGTCGTAGTTTTCGTACCAGACTTTGCTCCACAGCGCGCTCCACGATACTTCCGGGTGCGGGTTGTCGAGCAGCAGCGGTTGCAGCTTGCCGCCTGCTTCCACGATGACCCGGTTGGCGCGCGGCGACAGACCGAACAGGCCCTGGCCTTCGACGACCTGATCGACCAGCAGCGTGCGGTGCGCGGTGCTGTGGAACACGCCGAGCTTGCCGCTGGCGTCGAGGGCGAGGAAGCCTTTGCGGCGCTCCTCGGCGGCGATTTCAACGATTGGCGTGGTGCCCATCTGGAACGTGCGAATCTGCTTCAGGCGCTGCTCGCCGTCAGTGTCGCGGGCCATGAACCACTGGGCCAGACCACCCTTGGAGTCGCCGACGATCAACGAGATGCCGCCGACCAGTTGCCCGGTGGCGGTGACTTCGGCGTCAGCGTTTTCCAGCAGTTTATAGCGACCGTTGAGGCTCTTGTCGCGAAGGCTGAACACGTCGGCCTGAGCGCGACCGTTGACCACATACAGCCACTGCTGGCGCGGGTCGACGAAGATGTTTTTCACAGGCTCGGTCATCTGCGGCAGATCGATACGCTTCTGCTCGTTGGTGACTTCGCCGGTCATCATGTTTTCTTCGCTGGTCAGCGACAGCACATTGAGTTGCGAACCGGTGGAACCGACAAGCATCAGGGTCGAATCGGTGGCGTTGAGGCTGACATGCTCCAGCGCGCCGCCGCTTTCGTTCAACGCGATCGGCGTCTCGCCGTACGGATATTCGATGGCCGGGCTGATGGTTTTCTTGCCGTCGGGGTAGCTGACTTTATAAGTGTGACGGAACACCAGCGCCTGACCGTTGGACAAGCCCACGGCCACCAGCGGGTGACCTGGCTGATCTTCGCCGATCGAGGTTACGGTTGCGCCCGTCGGCAACGGCAGGTCGACGCGCTTGAGCTCAGCGCCACTGTCGACATCGAAAAACAGCGCCTGGCCCTTGTCGGACACGCGCATGGCCACCTGATTCTGCTCTTCGAGCGAGATCATCAGCGGCTTGCCGGCGTCCTGCATCCAGGCCGGGGTGATCGAGTCTTTCGCGGTCAGATCGGCACCCTGAAACAGCGGCGCGACGACGTAGGCGAGGAAGAAGAAGATCAGAGTAATGGCAGCCAGCACCGCCAGGCCGCCAACGAGGACGTACCAACGGGTGAAGCGATCCTTGAGCGCGCGAATGCGGCGCTTGCGTTGCAGCTCAGGCGTATTGAAATCAATGCGCTTGGGAGGGGAAGTCGTAGTCATTGGGGAATTGGCCAGATCATTCATGCGCACACCCTAGCGATCCTGTATGACAGAAAGATGACAATGCAGTGACGCAGCAAATCCGCCAGCCGGAAGTCCGGCAGCGGAGTCGAGAATTCGAGGTTGCGAAACCTCTGCAGGAGCTGTCGAGGGAACCGAGGCTGCGATCTTTTGATCTTGCGATCAGAGGCCAGATCAAAAGATCGCAGCCTCGTTTCACTCGTCAGCTCCTACAGGGTTCCAGCAGATCCGGGGGGTTGCCCCGGATCTGAGGTGTTACTTTTTGGCGACAGCGCCGCCTTCCTGCAGACCGAGGTCAGCCAGTGCCTTGGCAGCAACCTTGGCTGGCAACGGGATGTAACCGTCTTTCACTACCACTTCCTGGCCCTGTTTCGACAGCACCAGCTTCACGAACTCGGCTTCCAGCGGGGCCAGAGGCTTGTTCGGGGCTTTGTTGACGTATACGTAGAGGAAACGCGACAGCGGGTACTTGCCGTTCAGGGCGTTTTCTTCGGTGTCTTCGATGAAGTCAGTGCTGCCTTTTTTGGCCAGCGCTACCGTTTTCACGCTGGCAGTCTTATAGCCGATGCCCGAGTAGCCAACGCCGTTCAGCGAGGAGCTGATCGACTGTACGACCGAGGCCGAACCTGGTTGCTCGTTGACGTTTGGCTTGAAGTCACCTTTGCACAGAGCTTCTTCTTTGAAGTAACCGTAAGTGCCCGATACCGAGTTACGACCAAACAGTTGAACCGGCTTGTTCGCCAGGTCGCCGGTCACGCCCAGGTCGCCCCAGGTTTTCACGTCGGTTTTGGCACCGCACAGGCGAGTGGACGAGAAGATCGCGTCAACTTGCTCCATGGTCAGGCCCTTGATCGGGTTGTCCTTGTGCACGAACACGGCCAGGGCATCCACGGCAACCGGAATCGCGGTCGGCTTGTAGCCGTATTTCTGCTCGAACGCCTGCAGTTCGTTGTCCTTCATCTTGCGGCTCATCGGGCCCAGGTTGGCGGTGCCTTCGGTGAGCGCAGGTGGCGCGGTGGAGGAGCCAGCGGCCTGAATCTGGATGTTGACGTTCGGGTATTCTTTCTTGTAGTTCTCGGCCCACAGGGTCATGAGGTTGGCCAGGGTATCGGAACCGACGCTGGACAGGTTGCCCGACACACCAGTGGTCTTGGTGTAGCTCGGGATAGCAGGGTCAACAGCGGCGAACGCGTTGGCAGTCGCAACGCCAGCAGCGACAAATGTCATTGCCGCCATCAAACGCTTCAGTTTCATGCCTTACTCCTAGCAGATAGGGTGTGTTAAGTCGGGGCCAAGTATCAGCAGGCCGTATGAACACTCTATGGCTGAAATATGACAATTGGATGAAAGGCCAGCATCGGGTTTTGCTGGATGAACAGATCGTTCCCACGCTCTGCGAGGGAACGCCGCCATGGACGCTCTGCGTCCGCATTTGAGACGTGACGCGGAGCGTCACAGGATGCATTCCCACGCGGAGCGTGGGAACGATCAGGCGGGAGAGAAAATCAACGCCCCTTCTTCCAGAGCCACGCCCCGACCAGAATCCCCATCGCACACAGCACCGCAACATAGTAGGCCGGGCCCATCGCGCTTTCCTTCAGCAGCAGGCTCACCACCATCGGCGTCAAGCCGCCAAATATTGCGTATGCGACGTTGTACGAGAATGACAAGCCGCTGAAGCGCACCACCGGCGGGAACGCCTTGACCATCACGTACGGCACCGCGCCAATCGTGCCGACCAGCAGACCGGTCAGTGCGTACAGCGGGAACAGCCAGTCCGGGTGGTCGGCGAGGCTGTGGTAGAAAGTCCAGGAGCTGATCAGCAGGCCCAGGCAGCCGAACACGAATACGCGACCAGCGCCGAAACGATCGGCCAGTGCGCCGGCACCAATGCAGCCGAGGCTGAGGAAGACGATGGCCAGGCTGTTGGCTTGCAAGGCTGTCGTTGGCGAGAAGTGGTACACCGTCTGCAGCACGGTCGGGGTCATCAGAATCACCACGACGACGCCGGCCGACAGCAGCCAGGTCAGCAGCATCGAAATCGCGATCGCGCCGCGATGATCACGCAGCACCGCACGCAGCGGCACTTCTTCAGCGAGGGCCTTGCGCTGTTGCAGCTCAGCGAACACCGGAGTTTCGTGCAGCCAGCGGCGCAGATACACCGAGAACAGACCGAACACACCGCCAAGCAGGAACGGAATCCGCCAAGCGTAATCGGAAACTTCCGCAGGCGTATAAATGCTGTTGATCGCCGTGGCGACCAGCGAGCCAAGCAGGATCCCGGCGGTCAAACCGCTGGTGAGCGTGCCGCAGGCATAGCCGATGTGTTTTTGCGGCACGTGTTCGGAAACGAAGACCCACGCCCCCGGCACTTCACCGCCAATGGCGGCGCCCTGGATCACGCGCATCAGCAGCAACAGGATCGGCGCCCAGATGCCGATCTGCGCATACGTTGGCAGCAGGCCCATGATCAACGTGGGCACGGCCATCATGAAAATGCTCAAGGTGAACATCTTTTTGCGCCCCAGCAGGTCGCCGAAGTGCGCCATGACGATGCCGCCCAAAGGACGCGCCAGATAGCCGGCGGCGAAGATGCCGAAGGTCTGCATCAAGCGCAGCCACTCGGGCATGTCGGCCGGGAAGAACAGCTTGCCGACCACGGTGGCGAAGAAGACGAAAATGATGAAATCGTAGAACTCCAGCGCCCCGCCGAGGGCGGACAGCGACAGAGTCTTGTAGTCGTTGCGGGTCAACGGTCGTGCGGGTTGCTCGGGCTGCGCGAGGCTCGAAGGCGCTGTGGTCATGGCAAGGGCTTCTCTTATAGTCGAATCTGTCGCCACAACAACGCTGGCGGTGGCTTGGACAGGTTCGGCACCATAGCAAATTGTTCGAAAAAGCACATAGAGGCGCGTAATTGACGGTCAAAATCAGAACCGGGTGGTCGTCGCGGGGTCTATCGACCGATATACTCGCCAGCTGCGCAGGGTTTGTAAGAGGTTGCTGTGCGAAAACGTTGTTGGCCCGTCCTTTGCTCGGGATTTAGCCTTTTTCGCAGAGTTTCCCTTTAGGCGCCTGATGGAAAACGTGACGAACGCAGTGTGTTCGGTGTTGAATCGTTTTTCTTGAAGACGGCTACCACCCGCAATACCCACGAAGAGTCACGGGTCAGAGGCCCCTCGGCATGATAGAGCTCGAACAAGAAGATCCGATCCCACAGGGCGACCTGGCCCTGCAAATCACCGCCCTTCCGCGAGAAACCAACGGCTTTGGCGATATTTTCGGCGGCTGGCTGGTCGCACAGATGGATCTGGCCGGCACCGCCATGGCCAGCCGCGTCGCCGGTGGCCGCGTCGCCACTGTCGCCATCGACCGCATGGCATTTCTCGTCCCGGTCGCCGTCGGCGCGCAGTTGTCCTTTTATACCCAGACCCTGGAAATCGGCCGCAGCTCGATCCAGATGATGGTCGAAGTGTGGAGCGATGACCCACTCTCCAGCGAATGGCGCAAGGTCACCGAAGCGGTTTTCGTCTTCGTTGCCATCGACGGCAGCGGTCGCACCCGTTCGGTGCCACCACGCGCGCGTTAAACCTCGCGGCCGTTTTGCGGTCGATAGTCGTCCCCAGTGTCTGATCGAGAGTTGCCCATGAACACGCCCAACGTTGAAGCCGTGAAACAGGATGAACTGAACTGCTGGCGCATCCGCCACGGCAAGGCCGAAGTGCTGGTGGCCCAGCAAGGCGCGCACATCCTCAGTTATCAGGTCGACGGCCAGCCGCCGATCATCTGGCTCAACGACAAGGCCGAGTTCAAGATCGGCAAAAGCATCCGCGCCGGCGTGCCGGTGTGCTGGCCGTGGTTCGGCAAATTCGAACGCAACCCGCAGAGCGTGCAAGCCATGTACACCGGCGCGCAACCGGCCCCGGCGCACGGTCTGGTGCGGGCGATCGACTGGCAGTTGGGCAATATCGAATCGGCGGCTGACGGCATCAAGGTCGAGTTCAAGCTGCCCTGTCCAGGAGGTGGTCTGCCAGGCTGGCCGCACGAGGTCGATCTGACCCTGACCCTGCATCTGGCGGATCAACTGCATTACAGCCTGACCAGCCATAACCGGGGTTCTGGCAGCGTCACGCTGAGTCAGGCGCTGCACACCTATTTCGCCGTGAGTGACGTGCGCAATGTGCATGTCGATGGCGTCGCCGGGCTGAATTACATCGAGACCCTGGATGACTGGAACACGGCCCGCCAGACCGGAGATCTGCATTTCAGCAGCGAGACCGACCGCATCTATCTCGACGCTCCGCCACGGCTGAGCATCGTTGATCCGACCTGGGAACGACGCATCGTGCTGACGTCCAGCGGTTCACGCACCGCAGTGATCTGGAACCCGTGGATCGACCGCGCCGCTGCACTGCCCGACATGGACAACGACGGCTGGCAGCGCATGCTGTGCATCGAGACGGCGAATGTGATGGATGACGTGGTGACATTGGCGCCGGGGGCGAGCCATACCATGGGCGTTAGCGTCGCCAGCAAACCGCTTTAAGATCAAAAGATCGCAGCCTTCGGCAGCTCCTGCATTTGGAATGCATTTTCCCTGTAGGAGCTGCCGAAGGCTGCGATCTTTTGCTTTAAAGGTCAGCCTCCTGCACGACCCGCACCTTGTCTGCCTCCAGCGCATACGCTGCATCAGCCAAGTCATTGCTGACCTTCTCGACCTTGAGCGTGCCGGTCACCCACAGCGGTGTGTAAATGTCGTCCAGCTTCAAGCCTTTGGGATAACGCACCAGCACCAGTTGATTGGGCGGCGGTGGCGGCACGTGGATGCAGGCGCCCGGATACGGTACGAGGAAGAACAGCGTGCTGCGGCCCTTGGCATCCGACTCCAACGGCACCGGGTAACCACCGATGCGGATGTGTTTGTCGTTCATCGACGCCACGGTTTTGGTCGAATACATCACTGCCGGCAGACCTTTGGCCTGCTTCATCCCGCCCTTCTCGGTGAAAGTGCCGGTGGCTTCGGGAGAGTTGTGGTCGATGTCTGGCATGGCCTCGAGGGCCTTTTGGTCCGACTTGGGCATCAGTTCCAGCCAGTCGGTTTCCGGCAGTTCGCCGGCGTGGGCGAGATAGCTGCCCAGCAAGAGGAGAGTCAACAGAAGACGGCGCATGAAGGTGCTCGGCAGGCAAAGGAATGGACGGTGAGTCGCCGCGCATTCTAGCCCTCCCGGCCGCGATGGCCGAGAGGGCTTTGTCGCTTTCGATCAGTTCTTTTTGATCAGACCGTAGATCACCAGCAACACGACAGCGCCGACCAGTGCGCCGAGGAAACCCGCGCCCTCGCCCGCCTGATAGATGCCCAGAGCCTGGCCGCCGTAAGTGGCCGCCAGCGAACCGCCGATACCGAGCAGGATGGTCATGATCCAGCCCATGCTGTCATCGCCCGGTTTCAGGAACCGAGCCAGCAGGCCGACGATCAAGCCGATAAAGATGGTTCCGATAATTCCCATGACATTTCCCTCTGATTAAGTGGCTATGCCAAAGCCTAGTCAGACTTTCGCATACTGCCATGAGAGAACGGCGGCCCCGCAATGGTTCCGCCGCTGCCACATGAAACTGTTTTACTCGGCGATCAGCGCTTCGACCTTGATGATCTGCGCCTGCAGCGTGGCCATGTCGGCGCAACGCAGGTTGGCGTGGCCGACCTTGCGTCCGGCCTTGAAAGCTTTGCCGTAGTGATGCAGATGGCAGTCTTCGATGGCGATGACTTTTTCCACCGGCGGCACTACGCCGATGAAGTTGAGCATCGCGCTCTCGCCGACCTTGGCGGTCGAACCCAGCGGCAGGCCGGCCACGGCACGCAGGTGGTTTTCGAACTGGCTGCACTCGGCACCTTCGGTGGTCCAGTGCCCGGAGTTGTGCACGCGCGGGGCGATTTCGTTGGCTTTCAGGCCACCGTCGACTTCGAAGAACTCGAAAGCCATCACACCAACATAGTCGAGGTGTTTAAGCACACGGCTGGAATAATCTTCCGCCAGCGCCTGCAACGGGTGATCGGTACTGGCCACCGACAGCTTGAGGATGCCGCTGTCGTGGGTGTTGTGCACCAGTGGATAGAACTTCGTTTCACCATCGCGCGCGCGCACGGCGATCAGCGACACCTCGCCGGTGAACGGCACGAAGCCTTCCAGCAGGCAGGCAACGCTGCCCAGTTCGGCAAAAGTACCGGCCACGTCTTCCGGCTTGCGCAGGACTTTCTGGCCCTTGCCGTCGTAACCCAGGGTGCGGGTTTTCAGCACGGCCGGCAGACCGATCGCAGCGACAGCGGCATCCAGGTCGGCTTGCGACTGGATGTCGGCGAAGGCCGGGGTCGGAATGCCGAGGTCTTTGAACATGCTCTTTTCGAACCAGCGGTCACGAGCAATGCGCAGGGCTTCGGCGCTCGGGTAGACCGGCACAAATTGCGAAAGAAACGCCACGGTTTCGGCCGGGACGCTTTCGAATTCGAAGGTCACCAGATCGACTTCATCGGCCAGTTGGCGCAGATGATCCTGATCGCCGTAATCGGCCCGCAGGTGTTCGCCCAGTGCGGCCGCACAGGCGTCAGGCGCAGGGTCGAGAAAAGCGAAGTTCATGCCCAGCGGAGTACCCGCCAGAGCCAACATGCGACCCAACTGGCCGCCACCGATTACACCGATCTTCATCAAAACAACCTCAGGCAATACGTGGGTCTGGATTGTCCAGGACGCTGTCTGTCTGCTCGGCACGGAAGGTTTTCAGTACCGCGTGGAACTGCGGGTGCTTGGCGCCGAGTATGCTCGCCGACAGCAAGGCTGCGTTGATCGCGCCGGCCTTGCCGATCGCCAGCGTGGCGACCGGAATGCCCGCCGGCATCTGCACGATCGACAGCAGCGAATCGACGCCCGAGAGCATGGCCGACTGCACCGGCACGCCCAGTACCGGCAGGTGGGTCTTGGCCGCACACATGCCTGGCAGGTGGGCCGCACCGCCGGCACCGGCGATGATCACCTCGATGCCGCGGCCTTCAGCCTCTTCGGCGTACTGGAACAGCAGATCCGGGGTGCGGTGGGCGGAGACCACTTTGACCTCGTACGGGATGCCAAGCTTTTCCAGCATATCGGCGGTGTGGCTAAGGGTGGACCAATCGGACTTGGAGCCCATGATCACGCCAACCAGTGCACTCATCGTCGCGCCTCTTCTCTCAGGAGCGCCCGCAGGCGCGTCATAAAACAACAAGCCACGCAGGTTGCGTGGCTTGATTGTACGAAAAATGGCCGGACGTGCCGGCCGAAGGCCGCGCAGTATACCGCAAAGAAAGCAATAAACAGCCCCCGAAACGACCATCCGTCAAATCAGCGAAAGGCCCGGTTTTATTGACTTGAAGGTCAGCGCCGCAACACCACAAATCCCCCTGTGGGAGGGGGCTTGCTCGCGAAAGCGTCGTGTCAGTCGGCCTCTATTTATCTGGCACACCGCCTTCGCGAGCAAGCCCGCTCCCACGGTTGGTTCTGCAGTGGGTCAGGAGGTTTGTGCTGCGCCACCTTCGAGCTTGCGCCACAGCAACCGCACGTTGGCCTTGCGCACCAGCGCGCAGCGGTACAGACGGATCTCCAGCGGCACATGCCATTGCGGGCCGCCGCAGACCACCAGTTCGCCCCGCGCCAACTCGGCGCGCACGCTCAGTTGTGGTACCCAGGCGATGCCCAGGCCCTCCAGTGCCATGCTTTTCAGGCTGTCGGCCATGGCGGTTTCGTAGATCGTGGTGAAGCGCAATTGACGCTGGCGCAGCAAGCCATTGACCGAACGTCCGAGAAACGCACCGGCGCTGTAAGCCAGCAACGGCACGCTCGCCTCGCCCTCCAGATCGAACAATGGTTTGCCATCGGGGTCCGCCGCGCACACCGGCAGCATTTCGGTCTGGCCCAGATGCAGCGACGGGAAGATCTCCGGGTCCATCTGCATGGCTGAATCCGGGTCGTAGAAGGCCAGCATCAGATCGCAGCCACCTTCGCGCAGCGCATGCACGGCATCGCCAACGTTGGTCGCCACCAAACGTGTGGCGATGTTCAGCCCCTCGTTGCGTAACTGGGCGATCCAGCGCGGGAAAAAGCCCAGGGCCAGGGAATGCGCCGCAGCAACTTGCATCACTTCGCCCTGCCCGCCTTCCAGATGATGCAGATGGCGCAGCACCTCACCGAGCTGTTCGACCACGGTGCGCGCGGTCACCAGGAACAACTGCCCCGCCGCCGTCAGTTCGACCGGCGTGCGCGATCGGTTGACCAGTGTCAGCCCCAGCGCGGCTTCGAGGCTGCGGATCCGCCGACTGAACGCCGGCTGGGTCACGAAGCGCCGTTCGGCCGCCTGCGAAAAGCTGCGAGTGGCGGCCAGGGCACTGAAGTCCTCGAGCCATTTGCTTTCCAGATTCATCACGTCCTCCCGGACACGCACCAAAACAGGTCACACGTCTGCCGCGCAAGCGGCGTCACATGGGCATTATGCCGAATGTGCATAGGGCAGTGCTGAACAGCATTGGCCCAAAAATCCCCACAAGCCTAGCATTCGCAGCGTTCCGGCACAGACCGGGTCCTTATCGAGATGATTTCTATCATGTCCTCCGCTGCATCTTTCCGCACAGAAACCGACCTGCTTGGCGCCCTCGAAGTACCGGCCCATGCGTATTACGGCATCCAGACCCTGCGAGCGGTGAACAACTTCCGCCTCTCGGGCGTTCCGATTTCGCATTACCCGAAACTGGTTGTGGGCCTGGCGATGGTCAAACAGGCCGCCGCTGACGCCAACCGCGAGCTGGGTCACCTGAGCGAAGCCAAGCACGCTGCCATCAGCGAAGCCTGTGCGCGATTGATCCGCGGCGATTACCACGAAGAGTTCGTGGTCGACATGATTCAAGGTGGCGCCGGCACTTCCACCAACATGAATGCCAACGAAGTGATCGCCAACATTGCGCTCGAAGCGATGGGTCACGAGAAAGGCGAATACCAGTACCTGCACCCGAACGATGACGTGAACATGGCGCAGTCGACCAACGACGCTTACCCGACGGCGATCCGTCTGGGTCTGCTGCTGGGTCACGACGCGCTGCTGGCCAGCCTCGACAGCCTGATTCAGGCGTTCGCGGCCAAGGGCAAAGAGTTCGACCACGTCCTGAAAATGGGCCGTACCCAGCTGCAAGACGCCGTGCCGATGACCCTCGGCCAGGAATTTCGCGCGTTCGCCACCACCATGGGCGAAGATCTGGCGCGCTTGAAAACGCTGGCCCCGGAGCTGCTGACCGAAGTCAACCTCGGCGGCACCGCCATCGGCACCGGCATCAACGCCGACCCGCGCTATCAGGCGCTGGCTGTTCAACGTCTGGCTTTGATCAGCGGCCAACCGCTGGTACCGGCCGCCGACCTGATCGAAGCGACCTCCGACATGGGCGCCTTCGTGCTGTTCTCCGGCATGCTCAAGCGCACCGCGGTCAAGCTGTCGAAGATCTGCAACGACCTGCGCCTGCTGTCCAGCGGCCCACGCACCGGCATCAATGAAATCAACCTGCCGGCGCGCCAGCCAGGCAGCTCGATCATGCCCGGCAAGGTCAACCCGGTGATCCCGGAAGCCGTGAACCAGGTCGCGTTCCAGGTCATCGGTAACGACTTGGCGCTGACCATGGCAGCCGAAGGCGGCCAGCTGCAACTGAACGTGATGGAGCCGCTGATCGCCTTCAAGATCCTCGATTCGATCCGCCTGCTGCAACGCGCCATGGACATGCTGCGCGAGCACTGCATCGTCGGCATCACCGCCAACGAAGCGCGCTGCCGCGAACTGGTCGAGCATTCGATCGGTCTGGTCACCGCACTGAACCCGTACATCGGCTACAAAAACGCCACCCGCATCGCCCGTATCGCCCTTGAAAGCGGCCGCGGCGTGCTGGAACTGGTGCGCGAAGAAGGTCTGCTCGACGAAGCCATGCTCGCCGACATCCTGCGCCCGGAAAACATGATTGCCCCGCGTCTGGTTCCGCTCAAAGCCTGAGCCGACGCGAACTTGTAGCACCGCTCACCAGGTCGAGGGACTAGACACCTCTCACCTTTTGAGGGCTTGGGGATTTTGTCCCCGAGCCCTTTTTTTTAACTTCTTTGCGGCAGGACGTTAAATGTTTTGTGTATTTGATACCGCCAAGATCGCAGCCTTCGGCAGCTCCTACAGTGATTGGCGTACACCTGTAGGAGCTGCCGAAGGCTCGGGCCGCGATCGGACGATCTTTTGATCTTGCAGCACCCTCGTTTCGTCGCTTGCACCACTACCGTGCAGACGGGCGCGTCACTGATCGGTATAGTGCCGCCCCTCTTCGCGTGAGCGGTCGTCGGTAACGAGGCCACAACCCATGCGAAACCCGAACTAATAACAAAACCCGCGATATGGATCCGGGACGAAACCTTCGCCTCGCCCGTCGTGCCGCGCGCAGACCGGTGTAACACGATGTTTCTCCGATCCAGCATTTGCACCCACAAAAAACAGCGAGGCAAAATCCATGCTCGAAGTCATCAACGACTTCCTCTCAGGGAAAGTACTGATCGTGCTCATTGTCGGGCTCGGTAGCTACTTCACGATTCGCTCGCGTTTCGTTCAACTGCGCCACTTCTTCCACATGTTCGCGGTGTTCCGCGACAGCCTCAAAGGCAGCGCCGGGCAGCTCAGCTCCTTCCAGGCCATGATGATCAGACTCGCCGGCCGCGTCGGAGCAGGCAACATCGCCGGTGTCGGCATCGCCCTGACCCTCGGTGGTCCGGGTGCGGTGTTCTGGATGTGGGTGACCGCACTGGTCGGCATGTCCAGCAGCTTCTTCGAGTGCACCCTGGCCCAGGTCTACAAGCGCGCCGATGGCGATGGCCTGTACCGTGGCGGCCCGGCCTACTACATCCAGCACGGGCTGAAGCTCAAAGGCATGGCGGTGGTTTTCTCCATTCTGTTGCTGGTCACCTACGGCTTCGCCTTCATTGGCCTGCAGTCCTACACCGTGACGCATTCGCTGCAGAACGCCTTTGAGTTCGATCCACGACACACCGGTATCGTCCTGGCGGTGCTGCTGGCCATCACCTTTATCGGTGGCATCAAGCGCATCGCTTCGGTCTCCGACCTGCTGGTACCCATCAAGACCCTGGCCTATATCGGCGTGACCCTGTACGTGATCGGCACCCAGATCGAACAGGTACCGGCCATGCTGGAAACCATCTTCAAGAGCGCCTTCGGCCTTGACCCGGCCTTCGCCGGCCTGCTCGGCAGCGCCATTGTCATGGGCGTGAAGCGTGGAGTGTTCGCCAACGAAGCAGGCCTGGGCAGTGCGCCGAACGTCGCCGCCGTAGCGGCCGTCAAGCACCCGGGCGCGCAGGGCGTGGTCCAGGCTTTCAGTGTGTTCCTCGACACCTTCGTGATCTGCACCTGCACCGCGCTGCTGATCCTGCTGTCGGGCTTCTACACCCCGGGCTTCGAGGGTGACGGCATCGTCCTGACCCAGAACTCGCTGGCCGCCGTGGTGGGTGACTGGGGTCGCATGTTCGTCAGCGTCGCGCTGTCGCTGTTCGTCTTCACCTGCATCCTCTACAACTACTATCTGGGCGAGAACAGCTTGCAGTTCCTGACCCGCAACCGCGCCGCGCTGATGGTTTTCCGCGCTCTGGTGCTGGCGCTGGTGGTGTGGGGTTCGATGCAGGATCTGACGACGGTGTTCGCCTTCGCTGACATCACCATGACCTGCCTGGCCTTCGTCAACCTGGTGGCTCTGGCCATGCTGTTCAAGGTCGGCCTGCGCGTCATGCGCGACTACGATGAGCAGCGTCGCGCCGGCGTCAAACAGCCCGTGTTCGATTCCAGCAAATTCGCCGATCTGGATCTGGATCGCAATGCCTGGCCGGTCAATCCGCCAGCAGCTGCGGGTCAGACCGAAACTGCGCCGCAAGGCGTCCCTGCAGCGCAACGCTGACAGGTGAATGACGGGCGCATCCCCTGCGCCCGTCAGTTACAGTGCGATGCAATACCTGTGCGAGCGGGCTTGCTCGCGAATACGGTGAATCAGTGGAAATATCTTTAGCTGACCCACCGCTTTCGCGAGCAAGCCCGCTCCCACGTGTCATCTCTTGTGGAGACCTCAGATGATTGCCAATTCCTATCCCGCCGCTCAACAGGTCATGGTGCTTTACACCGGTGGCACCATCGGCATGCAGGCCAGCGCCAACGGGCTGGCTCCGGCGTCCGGTTTCGAAGCGCGGATGCGCGACTACCTGCACAGCCAGCCTGAGCTGGTAGTGCCGCAGTGGCAATTTCGGGAAATGTCGCCGCTGATCGACAGCGCCAACATGGCGCCCGCCTACTGGCAGCAACTGCGCGAGGCGGTTGTCGATGCCGTGGATGTGCAAGGCTGCGACAGCGTGCTGATTCTGCACGGCACCGACACGCTCGCGTACAGTGCGGCGGCGATGAGTTTCCAACTGCTCGGCCTGCATGCCCGCGTGTGTTTCACCGGCTCGATGCTGCCGGCGGGTGTGACCGACAGCGATGCCTGGGAAAACCTCGGCGGCGCGCTGGTCGCCCTCGGCCAAGGCCTGGCGCCGGGCGTGCACCTGTACTTCCACGGCGAACTGCTGGCGCCGACCCGCTGCGCGAAAGTGCGCAGCTTCGGCCGCCATCCGTTCAAACGTCTGGAGCGTCAGGGCGGTGGAGTGAAGGCGCCGTCGATTCCCCTCGCGCTGAGCTACAACCAGCCCAGGCAACTGGCGAAAGTCGCGGTGTTGCCGCTGTTTCCCGGCATCAGCGCCGAGACCCTCGACAGCCTGTTCGACAGCGGCATTCAAGGCCTCGTGCTGGAATGCTACGGCAGCGGGACCGGGCCGAGCGACAACCCGCAATTCCTCGCCAGCCTTGGCCGCGCACGGGATAACGGCGTGGTGGTGGTTGCGGTTACGCAGTGCCATGAAGGTGGGGTTGAGCTGGACGTGTATGAGGCGGGCAGCCGTTTGCGCGGTGTTGGGGTGTTGTCTGGTGGCGGCATGACGCGAGAAGCGGCGTTCGGCAAGTTGCATGGGTTGCTCGGTGCCGGGCTGGCAAATGCTGAAGTGCGCCGGCTGATTGAACTCGATCTGTGCGGCGAGTTGGTCTGACACAACGCAAGATTCTGTGGGAGCGGGGTTGCTCGCGAAGGCAGCGTGTCAGATAAGGCGATGTCGACTGACACGACGCATTCGCGAGCAAGCCCGCTCCCACATTTTGATCTGCGTACGGCATATAAATTGCTCCCACATTTTGATCTGCGTACGGCATATAAATTGCTGCATGCCAGCCACCTCCAGGCTGGAAGATCCCATGCTCCACTCCCACCTCACTACCCTCAATGCGGTTTCGCTGATCCTCAACACGTTCAAGGCCGAAGGCCTGTCGAGCGAGGCGTTGCTGGCTGGCAGCGGCATTGTTGCGGCGGATCTGCAGCGGGCCGATACGCGCATCACCACCCATCAGGAGATGCAGGTCTGCACCAACGCGGTCGCGCTCAAGCGTGACATCGGCCTTGAGCTGGGCCGACGCATGCACGTGTCCTGTTACGGCATGCTCGGTTACGCCCTGCTGACCTGTGCCACCTTCGGTGACGCTTTGCGTCTGGCGATCCGCTATCCGGCGCTGTTGGGCACGCTGTTCGAACTGAGCCTGGAAGACGATGGCGAGCAGGTCTGGTTCGTCGCCGCCGACTATCGCGAAAGCCCGGCGATGGCGGTGTTCAATGCCGAATTCTGTCTGGTCTCATTGAAAGTCATCTGCGACGACTTGCTCGGCCATGCGCTGCCGCTGCGCGCCACGCGCTTCGAACATGCCGCACCGGACTACCGCGCCAGCTACGCCGTACCCTTCCACTCGCCGCTGCACTTTTCGGCCAGGCACAACGCCTTCGCCTTCGACCGTCACTGGCTCGATCAGCCGCTGCCGCTGGCCGACGCGATCACCCATCAGGCCATGGCCGAGCGCTGCCGCAAGCAAAATCTGGAGTTCACCGGACGTCAGGCCTGGCTGGGCCGTATTCGTCAGCTGCTCAGCGCGCAGTTGAACGCTGCGCCTGGACTTGAAGGTCTGGCGCAGCAGATGAAGTGCTCACCGCGCACCTTGCGCCGGCATTTGAAAGACATGGGCAGCAGTTATCAGGAACTGCTCGATGAACTGCGCTTCGAGCGAGCCAAGCAGATGTTGTGTGAGGATCAGTTGCCGATCTATCGGATTGCCGAAACGCTGGGCTTCAGCGAAACCGCGAGTTTCCGCCATGCGTTTGTGCGCTGGAGCGGCGTGGCGCCGAGTCAGTTCAGAGCCTGATAAATCAAAAGATCGCAGCCTTCGGCAGCTCCTGTACCAATCCCGCAGGAGCTGCCGAAGGCTGCGATCTTTTGATTGTGAGGGGCGAATTTCGGTCAGAGGTTTTGGCCACATCGATCCCCTTTTGGCCGCTCACAACGTTTCCCGATCTGCCCCGCGCCGCAACACTGAAGATCACCGAATCAGCCTTGCGGAGAACAACAAATGCTGACGATCTACTCAGACGATCACCACTTGCACCATGGCCGCTGCGAACTTATCGATGGCCAGCTCAAACCGTGCTTCGAGATGCCGTCGCGTGCCGACCATGTGCTGCAACGCGTGCAGAAGCAAAACCTCGGTGCGGTCGAAGCGCCGAAGGATTTCGGCCTGGAACCGATCGCGCGCATTCACAGCCGCGACTATCTGGAATTTTTCAAGGGCGCCTGGGATCGCTGGACGGAGTTCAACACCGACGGCGATTTGCTGCCCTACACCTGGCCGGCGCGCACCCTGCGTGCGATAAAACCGACCAGCCTGCATGGTCAGCTCGGTTACTACAGCTTCGATGGCGGCGCGCCGATCACCGCCGGCACTTGGCAAGCGGCCTACAGCGCGGCGCAAGTGGCGCTTACCGCGCAAGCAGAAATCCAGCGTGGCGCACGCGCGGCCTTCGCGTTGTGCCGCCCACCGGGACATCACGCCGCCAGCGATTTGATGGGTGGTTATTGCTACCTCAACAACGCCGCCATCGCCGCGCAAGCGTTCCTCGATCAGGGCCACCAGAAAGTCGCCATTCTCGACGTCGATTACCACCACGGCAACGGCACTCAGTCGATTTTCTACGAGCGCAGCGACGTACTCTTCACTTCGATCCACGGCCATCCGGAAGCGGAGTTTCCGTTCTTTCTCGGCTATGACGATGAGCGTGGCGAAGGTGCCGGTGAAGGGTTCAATTTCAACTATCCGCTGCCGGCCGGCTCCGGCTGGGATGTGTGGAGCGCGGCGCTGGACCAGGCCTGCGACGAAATTGACCGCTACGGCGCGGACATCATCGTCGTCTCGCTCGGTGTCGACACATTCAAGGACGACCCGATCTCGCAGTTCAAACTCGACAGCCCGGATTACCTGGCCATGGGCAAACGCATCGCTGCCCTCGGCAAGCCGACCCTGTTCGTCATGGAAGGTGGCTACGCGGTAGAAGAAATCGGCATCAACGCAGTGAACGTGCTGGAAGGTTTTGAACAATGAAAAAGCGACTGATCGCCTCGGCGCTGTGCGCGGCCCTGCTGAGCGTTGGCGCCCACGCCGAAGAACGCACGCTGCGCGTCTATAACTGGTTCGACTACATCACGCCCAAGGCCCTGGAAGACTTCAAGGCACAGAACAGCCAGACCAAACTGATCTACGACATCTTCGACACCAACGAAGCACTCGAGGCCAAGTTGCTCACCGGCAATTCCGGCTATGACGTGGTGGTGCCGTCCAACGTGTTTCTCGCCAAACAGATCGAGGCCGGGGTATTTCAGCCGCTGGATCGCAGCAAGCTGCCGAACTGGAATCACCTCGATCCGAAACTGATGAAACTGATCGAGGCCAATGACCCGGGCAATAAATTTGCCGTGCCATACATGTACGGCACCATCCTGATCGGCTTCAACCCCGCCAGGATCAAAGCAGCTCTGGGCGACAACGCGCCGGTGGACAGTTGGGACCTGATCTTCAAGGAAGAGAACATCAGCAAGCTCAAGCAGTGCGGCGTCGCCCTGCTCGACTCGCCGTCGGAGATTCTGCCGCTGGCCCTGCAACACCTGGGTCTGGACCCCAACAGCAAGAAGCCGGCGGATTACGCCAAGGCTGAAGCGCTGCTGCTGAAGATCCGCCCCTATGTGACGTACTTCCATTCCTCCAAATACATGGCCGACATCGCCAACGGCGACATCTGCGTGGCTGTCGGTTATTCCGGCAGCTTCTCGCAAGCAGCCAACCGCGCCAAGGAAGCGAAAAACGGTGTCGTGGTCGACATGCGCCTGCCGAAGGAAGGCGCGCCGATCTGGTTCGACATGCTCGCCATTCCCAAAGGCGCGAGAAACACCGAGGACGCCTACACCTTCATCAACTATCTGCTGCAACCTGCGGTGATCGCCCCGGTCAGCGATTTTGTCGGCTACCCCAACCCGAACAAGGACGCCACCGGCCTGGTCGATCCGGCCATTCGCAACAACCCGAACCTGTACCCGACCGATGCGGCAATGAGCACGCTCTACACCTTGCAACCGCTGCCGCGGGACGCCGAACGCGCGCGGACGCGGGCCTGGACCAAAATCAAATCGGGGACGTGAAACCACGGCCTCGCAACTTGATACTCATCCAGCCTGCGAGGCGTTGTCGGCTCATCCCTGCCACGCCTGTCGCAGCCGGGCCAGTGCCGCTTTGATCGCCGCCTCCGGCACGGCGGCGAAACCCAGCACCAGCCCGGCACGCTGCTGCATGGGCGTGGTCGAGTCGGGTAACCAGTATGTGCTCAGGCCGTTGATCTCGACGTCGACGGCAGCAGCCTGAGCGATCAACTGTTGCTCGCGCTCGATGCTGTCCACGGCCACGGTCAGGTGCAGGCCGGCAGGAACGGCGGGCAATTGACCGACACCGGCGATCGCCGTCGGCCAGCCTTCGAGCAGGCAGTTGCGCCGGCTAAGCGCAGCCCGACGCATGCGGCGGATATGTCGCTGGAAATGCCCGGCCGCCATGAATTCAGCCATCACCGCTTGCGTGCTGACTTCCGAATGCCGCACATCGACGGCACGGCGTTGCGAAAACGCTTCGACCAGCGCTGGCGGCAGTACCAGATAACCGAGGCGCAGCGCCGGGAACGCCACTTTGCCGAACGTACCGACGTAAAGCACCCGGCCCTGACGATCAAGTGCCGCCAACGGCGCCAACGGGGCGCCGGTGTAGCGGTACTCGCCGTCGTAGTCATCCTCGACGATCCAGCCGTCGACACGCTCGGCCCAGGCCAGCAATTCCAGACGCCGGGCCAGACTCATCACCACGCCAGTGGGGTATTGATGAGACGGCGTGACGTAGGCTACACGGCAGTCGCTGAGCTGAGCCATGGTGCTGCAATCGATGCCATCGCTGTCTACTGCCACGCCATGCAATTTTGCTCCCGCTACGGCGAAGGCATGTCCGGCGGCGCGATAGCCTGGATTTTCCATCGCCACACCGTTTCCAGGCTCGACCAGCAACTGTGCACAAAGGCTGATGCCCTGCTGCGCGCCACTGGTGATCACAATTTGCTCAGCCGTGCACTGCATGCCCCGCGAACTGCGCAAATAGGCAGCGATCATGCCACGCAGTCGCGCATCACCGGCCGGGTCGCCGTAACACAGCTGCTGCAAATCCGGTTTGCGCCAGAAAGCCGCGCTCAGCTTGGCCCAGACCTCGAAAGGGAACAGATCGAACGCAGGCACGCCTACCCGAAAAGCTCGCGGCGGACCGCTTGGCGGTTGAGCCATATGATGCTTTTCGATACGGGAAAGTCCGCCGTTGTGGATAACTCTGCTGGATGGATTTACAGGCAAATCCAGCCAATTTGTGGATAAAGCTGTGGGTAAGCCTGTTGACAAGCCTGTGGATGAATTTGTGGATAGTTTTTTCTTCGGGGTTGATGCCTGAGCCAATTGTGCGACGTAGGTTCCGTCACCCACGCGCCCTTCGATGAACCCCTCGGCATACAACTGATCGTAGGCGCGCACCACACTGTTACGAGAAATTCCCAGGGCTGATGCCAGATCGCGGCTGGCCGGTAGTCGCGTGCCACTGGCCAGACGCCCATCAAGCACCCGCAAGCGCAACGCCTGGTAGAGCTGGCGGCTCAGGCCCAGTCGGCGATCAAGCTCGATCCCGGCAGGATTGAAAGGCATCGACAGTGGCGGCAGATCAGGCATGGAAAATGGACCTATCAAATGGCTCGGCAATGGCTCTTACAACAGACCAATAGCCTGCCTAGGATGCAGGCATTCGCCAAGGAAAATCTGTCCATGTACACACCACGCGCCTTTGCCATCGAAGACTTGTCCCAACTGCACGAACTGATCCTGGCCACTCGCCTGGCCATTTTGGTCAGCCACGGTGAGAACGGGCTGCAAGCCAGCCATGTGCCGGTGCTGCTGCATCGCGAACAGGGCGAGTACGGCACGCTCTACGGCCATCTGGCCAAGGCCAATGCGCAGTGGAAAGACCTGCGCGACGGCGCCGAGGCGATGCTGATCTTCGCCGGCCCGGATGCCTATGTCAGCCCGAGCTTCTATCCGGGCAAAGCCGAACACGGCAAAGTCGTGCCGACCTGGAACTACATCGCTGTCCACGCCTACGGCCATGCCGAAACCTTTAGCGATGGCGGGCGTCTGCTCGACATCGTCAGCACCCTCACTGACCGCCACGAAGCGGGCCGCGCCCAGCCGTGGTCGGTCGACGATGCGCCGGCCGATTACATCGATGGCATGCTCAAAGCCATCGTCGGTTTTGCCATTCCCATCGACCGCCTCGAAGGCAAACGCAAGCTCAGCCAGAACCGCAGCGCCGAAGACATTGCCGGGGTGCGCGAAGGCCTCGTCGCCAGCCCTGACGCCAACGATCAAACCCTCGCCCGCTTGATGCGTTAAGGAAAACCGTATGACCCAGATCGATATCCGCCCGGTCAGCGCCGATGACCACGCCGCCTGGCTGCCGCTGTGGCAGGCCTACCTGCGCTTTTACAACACCGAACTGCCAGACGCCGTCACCCAGAGCACTTGGCAGCGCATTCTCGATCCGAACGAGCCGACTCACGCGGCCCTTGCCTGGGCCGATGGCAAAGCGTTGGGCATGGTGCATTACATCTATCACCGCTCGAACTGGAGTATTGAAAACTCCTGCTATCTGCAGGATCTGCTGGTAGTGCCCGAGTCACGCGGCACCGGCGTCGGTCGGCTGTTGATCGAGCACGTCTACGCCACCGCCAAGGCCGATGGTTGCTGCAAAGTCCACTGGCTGACCCACGAAACCAATGCCACGGCGATCCAGCTCTATGAGCGTATTGCCGAACGTCCAGGTTTCATCCAGTTTCGTAAAGCCCTTTAAGGAGACGCGCACATGAGCGCTTCACTCGCTGACTGGAAAGGCGTCCCCGCCCCCTCCGCCACCCTGCTCGAAGGCCGCTTCATTCGCCTGGAAAAACTCGACCCCGCGCGGCATGCCGAGCAACTGTACGCCGCACTTGAAGGCCCCGGTGCCGATCCGAAACTCTGGGATTATCTGCCTTACGGTCCGTTCCGCGAGCGCAGTGCATTCAACGACTGGCTGAACAATCATGCGGCCAACAGCGACCCGTATTTTTTCAGCGTCATCGACCGTGCGACCGATCAGGTGCAGGGCATCCTCAGCCTGATGTCGATCGTTCCGGCGCAGGGCCGCATCGAAATCGGCCACGTCACCTTTGGCGCGCCAATGCAGCGCTCGCCGAAAAGCACCGAGGCGGTGTACCTGCTGGCCAAGTATTCGTTCGAGCTGGGTTACCGGCGCCTGGAATGGAAGTGCAATAACGGCAACGCCCGCTCCAAATACGCGGCCGAGCGCTTGGGCTTCAGCTTTGAAGGGGTTTTTCGCCAGCACATGGTGGTCAAGGGGCAGAACCGCGATACCGCGTGGTATTCGATTCTGGATGCGGAATGGCCGGCGATTGGTGCCGGGTTCGAGCGCTGGTTGAGCGATGAAAACCAGACGCCTGGCGGCCAACTCAAAAGCTTGGCCGAATGCCGTAGCTGCACCTGACAGTACTTCAATGTGGGAGCGGGCTTGCTCGCGAAGGCAATGTGTCAGTCACTGCAAACGGTGACTGAGCAGCCGCTTTCGCGAGCAAGCCCGCTCCCACATTCTGGATTGGAGTGGCTCAGCTACCGAGTTTCTGCGCCAGCACCGCAATATGCTCCGGCCCAATCCCGCAGCAGCCGCCCAAGTGACTGGCGCCCCGCTGTCGCCAGTCCAGCGCCCAGTGCAGATACCCCGGCGGATCGAGATCGTCACGCAACGGGTCGAGCCCGTCGTTGGCCGTGGCTGCCTTCGGTTGCGGTGGAAACGCATTGGCATACGCGCCGATATTGATCGTCACACCGAGACGCTCGAACGTTACGCGCGCCGCGTCGATGGCGGCGCCAATCACTTCAGGCTGACTGCAGTTGAACAGCAAGGTCGCGACGCCCAGTTCAGCCGCCACCGCAGCCGCTTCGGTCACCGGCTCGCCGGAGCGCAGGCGCGGCACTTCATCGGTGTCTTCATCCTTGAGAGTGAACGACAGCCAGAACGGTTTGCCATCCTTCGGCAGCCCCGCGTGAATGGCGCGTGCCTCGACGATCGAGCTCTGGGTTTCGGCCAGCCAGAGATCAACGTGCGGAGCCAGTCCGTTGACCAGCGGCGTCAGCAACTCGCTCACACGATCCGCTTCGAAGAGGTCCGGACGGTAGGAGCCGAACAGCGGCGGCAACGAACCGGCAACACGCACCGATTTGCCGGATGCCAGCACCGCCCGCTGCGCCAACTCCCCCGCCAATGCCGCAAGCGCTTGGCCTTCAGTTGCAAACCGCGCCTCGCCAATGTGGAACGGCACCACTGCGTAGCTGTTGCTGGTGATCACGTTAGCGCCACTGGCGATGTAAGCGGCGTGTACCGCCTCGACCGCATGCGGTGCTTCGCTCAGCGCCAGGGCCGACCACTCGGGCTGGCGAAACGGCGCGCCGGCGCGTTGCAATTCACGGCCCATGCCGCCATCGAGAATGACCGTTGCTGCTGCGCTCATATGCTATTCACTCATATGCTTATGAAAATAACTCACTATCGGAGCCGTTCTTATAACTATTTAATACGCACCAATCGGTTAATAACAACCTCTTTTTTTCAGCAGGAAGCAACTGTGAAATTCCAACCGCTATTAGCCCTGGGCCTGACCATTCTGGCCTCCAGCCAAGCCTTCGGCGGCGCGACGCTGGACCGTGTCGAGCAGAAGAAAGAACTGGTTGGCGTGCTGATGGAAAGCTATCCGCCGTTCTCGTTTCTCAATGAGCAGAATCAACTCGACGGTTTCGACGTTGACGTTGCCAAAGCCGTGGCGGACAAGCTTGGCGTCAAACTTCGTCTCGAAACCCCGTCCTGGGACGTGATCGCCGCCGGCCGCTGGAGCGGGCGCTACGACATCTGCATCTGCTCGATGACGCCGAGCAAGGCCCGCGCCGAGGTGTTCGACTTTCCGGTCGAGTACTACGCTTCGCCGGCGGTGATTGTGGTCAACGCCAAGGACGATCGCATCCACAGCGCCAAGGATCTGAGCGGCAAGAAAGTCGGCCTGACCAGCGCCTCCAGCTACGAAAGTTACCTGAACAAGAATCTGGTCATCGAAGGCGCCGAGGATACGCAGTTGCAATATCCGTTCGAGGATGTGCAGATCGCCCCGTATGACACCGACAACGTCGCCTTTCAGGATCTGGGCCTGGGGGCCGGCGTGCGCCTGGATGCGATCCTCACCAATCTGGTCACCGCGCAGCCGCGTCTGAGCCAGGACCCGCGCTTCAAACTGGCCGGCGAACCGCTGTACTCGGAACCGAACTCAGTGGCCATCGAAAAAGGTGACCCGCAATGGGACGCCAAGGTGCGTGAGGTATTCGCCCAGCTGAAACAGGACGGCACCCTGAGCAAGCTGTCGCAGAAATGGATCGGCGCCGATATCAGCCAATGACTTCCTTTCCAACCCCGCCACAGCCACCGCAACCGGTGGCTGAAACACGCCTGCAAAAGCTTTTCGGATTCCGTACGCGCCTGTACCTGACGTGGGCGGCGCTGTTCTGCCTGTTCGCCGGATTCTTTCTGAGCTTCGACCTGAAGTTCGCGATCATCCTCGACAAGCTACCCAACCTCGTTGGCCTGAAGCTGGCGCCCAACGGCTTCCTGCAAGGCGCAGCGCTGACGCTGTTTCTCTGCGCCTGCTCAATCATCGCCTCGTCGCTGCTGGGTTTCATCACCGCGCTGGCGCGCCTGTCGAACAGCGCCGTGGCGTTTGGCATCGCCAGTTTCTACACCTCGTTCTTTCGTGGCACGCCGCTGCTGATCCAGATCCTGCTGATCTACCTCGGCCTGCCGCAACTGGGCATCGTCCCCGGCGCCATCGTCGCCGGCATCATTGCCCTGTCGCTGAACTACGGCGCCTACCTGAGCGAAATCTTCCGCGCCGGGATCCTCGGCGTCGATCACGGCCAACGCGAAGCATCGCTGGCGCTGGGCCTGCGCGAAAGCGTGATTTTCTGGCGCATCACCCTGCCCCAGGCCATGCGCACGATCATTCCGCCGACCACCAATCAGTTCATCTCGATGCTCAAGGACTCGTCGCTGATCTCGGTGATGGGCGTGTGGGAAGTGATGTTTCTCGCCCAGTCGTACGGCCGCTCAAGCTATCGCTACATCGAAATGCTCACCACGGCGGCGATCATCTACTGGCTGATGTCGATCGGGCTGGAGTTGATTCAGGCAAGAATGGAGCGGCATTACGGCAAGGCGTACGTGCGCCGTAGTTGAGGTGCATTCAAATGGTGTCCCGGCGAATCCGCACAACGCCCATTTTCATGCCGAATGGGCGGAACACCGCGTTCAGCGACTTCAGGGTCTGATTGCCTTCGCCATGTTCGATATGCACCAGCGTGCGCACTGAAATCTTGCACATCTTCGCGAACTGAGTCTGATGCAGACCGGTGACTTCGACCCGTAAACGGCGCACGGCGTCACCGATTTCCAGAGTGCCTTCGGCCAGCGCTTGCTGAATGCTTTCGATGAGCGCCGTGCGCTCGAGGACGGTCAGACTCATTGCAGGTTCCACTCTTTCAAACGTTGCTCGAGGTTTTTCAGGTGAACGCTCGGGTGATTCATGGTTCTGGCGGGCAAACCGCTGGCCGCAAGAATATCCGGCAGTGCGGCCAGACGGCGGGCATCCGCGCGCAGGCCTTCGAACAGCGCCGAGGCATCCAGCCCCGCCAACGAATCGTGCGGATCTGCGCTATCGGCCAATACGCGGCAGACACCTCGCCAATCGACATCTCCCGCCCGCTCCAACTCTCTTGGCCATTTGGTCGTACGAGTCACGCCTTCGTCATCCATGACCATCGGGGCGAGGTCATAAATCGGCGCGAGCTGGAATGCGTTCTCTTGCCGGATGATCGCCGTGTTACGGCCGTGGTTATCGGAGTTTCCGAGGATTTTATTGATCAGGTCGCGACGCAGATAATCGGCGACGAGGCCGGGAATCAGGCTGGCCTGACCCGCTTTGCGCCAGAGCCCGGCGAGCATGCGGATCACTTCCAGATGATTCATGGCACTGCCTGGCGTCGTCACTTCAGCCAGCGAATAAATCGATTCGACGGCAAAACGCGACACCGCCCCATCTTTCACTTGTCGATCAAAACGCCGCATCCACAAACTCGGTTTGTTCGCCTCTTCCAAGGCCAGGCCCTCTGCCGCGACCGTTTCGATGCCCAATGTCTGCAGCGCTTTGTAGTAATGGAATTCGCTGCGCAGGATGTCCTGGTCGGTCTGCCCGCCCCTGTTTCTGGCGAATTTCACGAACCAGTGCTGTCGCACTTCTTCATCGTCCAATACCGCATCGGGATACAGAAGCCCGGCGCTGTTTTCTGCCAGTAATAGCTTCGGAGCTTCACCACCTGCCCCCGTCGCGCCACCGATGGCCGCGCCTAGCTCGTAGGCATATTCAAGAAAGCGGTTGTCGCGGCTAATGACCTCCTCGCGCTCGAATCCGATCGGCTTCCTCTCATCGACTGCTTCCGCCGATTCCTTTATGCGCATGTTGCCAATGGGAGCCGGTGTACTGCGACCCAGCAGAAACAGATCGGCACTGATCTCGGCGGGTCTTTCCTGACCCAGGCGGGCGAGCAGAAACCGCTTGGCTGCGCCTGCCGGTGCGATGTCGTGGACAAAGGCTGGTGTCTTCGCGCGCCGACCTTCCCAATCCAGCGGATACAGGGCACTCACGGCTTGGGAAAAAGGCGACCCGATCAACTCGATGTTTTCCACCAGATAGTCCGCTTCATAGCCAAAACTGCAGCGGCTTTCGAAGCCTTTTTCCGGATCATCGAAGTCAAGAATCATCGCGTCGTGCCATTGCCCGGCGGTGAATATCTGGAGTGTCAGGTTGTACATGTTGATTCCGTATGCATTTAAATGCAGCTAAACGAGAAAAAACTGTTAATACATGCATTATAGTGCATCCAAACAGTTTTACGCGCCGGAATATCTGCAAAAAAATGCAGATTAGCATTCCCATGTGACCGTATGAACGCAACTTAATGCAGTTAAGCGTCTGACGTGCCGCTGGTGAAGGTTCTTCAACGGTACAAAGCCGTAGGAGAAAGAACACCCACCACTGCGCAAAAGCTCTGATTTGTGGAAACCAGTGAGGGTTTTCTACACAACGATCCGATGTCGCCTGCGTGGATGTGGGAAGCGGCCGACATCGGTTTTTTTCAGGCAGCAATAGAGTTGGGTCTTCTCGATAAGGAGGTCGAACTTGATGCCCACTCAACACCTATTCGCACCAAAACACTTGGCTCTGGCTATTTCATTGGCAATGGGTGGCGTAGCGCTGGCTAACGCCGAGCAATCCACTGAAGCAATAGAGCAGCCCCCAAGCATGGAAACGACGGAGCAGCCCGAAACCAACCCCAAGCAACAGGCGATGGAACGGCTACAGGGTTTTCTCACCGACGCGAGCACGGTACCGATAACCTTTACGACACCGGAAACCTTGTTCAAAGGGACTGACGTCAACGACTTGATTACCCTAACCGACGGCGCAAGCTTCACGGGTCGGCTGGATGGCGGCAAGGGCAATAATGTGTTGTTCCTTAATGCTGCGGATGGCGGCACGTTGAACGACACGCGCAACTTCAATGGGTTATTCGTCGCCCAAGGCAACTGGACGCTGAGCTCCAAAGGCGATTTCCATGAAGGTGTTCTGGTCAACAGCGGTGGAGCGTTGACCAACCTCGGCAGCATCAAGGGTGATGTGTATGTCCAGAATGGCGGCAGTTTCGCCGGTAAAGGCACGGTGGGAAATCTTGAGGTAGGTGGGCTGCTCACCATCAATGCAGCGCTTGGCGCACCGCGAGTGAAGGGTAATTTGCACTTGGCGCCTGGTGCCGAATTGGCTTACGAGGTCACTCCCTCTGGTGGTCAGACGATAAAGGTCGATGGCACAGCCCAACTCGAAGGTGCCACCCTGAAGATTGCTTCGGCTTCCGGTGAATATCCGCAGAGCAACCAATACAAAGTCATTGAGGCACGAGAGGTAAAAGGCGAATTCGGCAGGATAGAGAACGATCTGGCCTATATGACCGCCACAGCTCACTACAACAAGAAGTCGGTTGGACTGACTTACGCTCGCAATGGTGAACCGCTCCAAAGCCTCGCTCTTACAGAAAATGCAGGCGAACTTGCAGGCAGTATTATCGAGCCAGAGCAGCCGACTTCTCCCGCTGTACCGATCGCGACAACGCCCGCTCCAGCTTCAATGACAGCGGTGATCGCAGCTCCAGCCCCTGCCCTGACCTCAGTTGCGACCTTGATTGAAGACTCCGCATCGGTGGAATCATCGATACCCAACGAAATCGTAACTGCACAAACCACCGCACAGCCGGCGTCCGAGCCTGCAAAGCCCATCAACACCGCCGTCGCCGCACTGCTGACCAGCGATAAAGCCACCGCCCCCATCGCGCTCGACCAACTCGCCGCCGGCAGCAATGCCAACCTCGCCAAAGCCACACTGAGCAGTGTCACGCCGGTCAGTGCGAGCATGCTCTCGGCGATGCGCCAACTGGACAACCGGTCCGGCTCTACTGACGGCTCGCGCAGTTCACCTCATCAGACCTCCGGCAGCGAAGACTCCGGGCGGCTGTGGATTCAGGCGCTGGGCCACGGCGGCAAGATTGACCGCGACGCCGACGGCATCCTTCAACATGCCACTCAAGGGCTGGTCATGGGCGCTGACTGGCGACTCGACGAGCACTGGCATGTCGGCGTGCTCGGCGGCAAATCGCAGACGAACCTCGATGCCCGCCAGTACGACGGCGACCTCGATAGCTGGCATCTTGGCGCATACGCCGTGCGTCAAGACGGCCCGCTGTCTTTGCGCCTGGGCGCCACCTACGCCGGCCATGACGGCAGCAGCACACGGCGGGTAGCGTTCAAGGGTTTCAGCGATCGTCTCAAGGGCAACTACGACGCCAATACTCAACAGGTGTTCGCCGAAGCCGGGTTTAACCTGGGCCGGGATAGCGTGACCCTCGAACCCTTCGCCAGCCTCGGCTATCAGCGTTATCAGCGCGACAGCTACAACGAAAAAGGCGGCGATGCGGCGCTGAAAATCTACGGCCAGACCCGCGACAATTTCAGCAGCACCTTTGGCCTGCGGCTTGCGCGGATCAATACGCTGGATAACGGCATGCATTTGACCCCACGGTTGAGTGCAGGCTGGAAACACACTTTCGGCGAAATCGACAGCGGCACCGGCCAGCAACTGCGCAACGGCGGCAAGCGTTTCGAAGTGAATGGCGCGACACTGGATCGGGACAGTCTGTCGCTGGATGCAGGGCTGGATCTTGGACTTTCGGCGGCGCACACACTGGGCGTGGGCTTAACGGGTGAGCTGGGCGACGACAGCCGAACGTATGGCGTGGCGGGTCAGTGGCGCATGGCGTTCTGATGGATTAAGCACACCCCCTGAGGGAGCGAGCCTGCTCGCAAAAGCGGTGGATCGCTCGCAGATGATGTTGGCTGATCCGACGTATTTGCGAGCAGGCTCGCTCCCCCATGTGTCCCTGACAAGGTCGGGAAAAAACAGGCAAAAAAAGGGGAGCACATGCCCCCCCGAGGTTTAAAACGGTCGATCGCGGCTGTTATCTCAGCCTTCGATCTCGATCAGAATTTCACCCGGATTCACCCGGTCACCCTTGGCCACATGTATCGCGGCGACCTTGCCGGCAATCGCAGCCTGGACTTCGGTTTCCATCTTCATCGCTTCGGTGATCAATACAGCCTGGCCGGCCTTGACGGTGTCGCCCTCCTTGACCAGCACATCGACGATGTTGCCCGGCATAGTGGTGCTGACGTGGCCCGGCGCCGAGGCCTGCTTGCGTTTGCTGCTGCCACCGCCGACAAATTCATTGAGCGGTTCGAACACCACTTCTTCCGGCATGCCGTCGATGGACAGGTAGAAGTGGCGCTTGCCCTCGGCCTTGACGCCGACACCAGTGATGTCGACGCGGTAGGTTTCGCCATGGACGTCGATGACGAACTCGGTCGGTACGCCCTCACCGCCCGCCGAGGCCACAGCGCCGGCTTCCGGGATCGGCAACAGCACTTCCGGCGTAAGGGTGCCGGCAGCGCGCTCTTCGAGGAACTTGCGGCCGATGTCCGGAAACATGGCGAAAGTCAGCACGTCTTCTTCAGACTTGGCCAGAGCGCCGATATCGGCCCGCAGCTTGGTCATTTCCGGCTTGAGCAGATCGGCCGGGCGCACGTCGATGACGTCTTCGCTGCCGATCGCCTGACGCCGCAGTTTTTCATTGACCACGCCCGGTGCCTTGCCGTAGCCGCCCTGCAGATACAGCTTCACTTCGTTGGTGATGGTCTTGTAGCGCTCGCCGGCCAGCACGTTGAAGAACGCCTGGGTGCCGACGATCTGCGAGGTCGGCGTCACCAGCGGCGGGAAGCCGAGGTCTTCACGTACGCGCGGGATTTCTGCGAGCACTTCGCCCATGCGGTTGAGGGCGCCCTGCTCTTTCAACTGGTTGGCGAGGTTGGAAATCATCCCGCCAGGCACCTGGTTGACCTGCACACGAGTGTCGACGGCGGTGAATTCGCTTTCGAACTGGTGGTACTTCTTGCGCACGGCATAGAAGTACAGGCCGATTTCCTGGAGCAGTTCCAGATTCAGGCCGGTGTCGTACTCGGTGCCCTTGAGCGCAGCGACCATCGACTCGGTGCCCGGATGACTGGTGCCGGAGGCGAAGCTGGAGATCGCCGTATCAATGTGATCGGCACCGTTCTCGATTGCTTTGAGCTGGCACATGGCGGCCAGGCCAGCGGTGTCGTGGGAGTGGATGAACACCGGCAGCGATTGCTCGGCTTTCAGCGCCCGCACCAGTTCACCAGTGGCGTACGGCGTCAATAGACCGGCCATGTCCTTGATCGCGACCGAATCGCAACCCATGGATTCCATTTGCCTGGCCTGGGTAACGAAGGCGTCGATGGTGTGCACCGGGCTGGTGGTGTAGGCGATGGTGCCTTGCGCATGTTTGCCGGCAGCCTTCACCGCTTCGATGGCCACGCGCAGGTTACGCACATCGTTCATCGCATCGAAGATGCGGAACACGTCGATGCCATTTTCTGCGGCTTTGACGACGAAGGCCTGAACCACGTCGTCGCTGTAATGGCGATAACCGAGCAGGTTCTGCCCGCGCAAAAGCATTTGCAGACGGGTGTTGGGCAGCGCAGCACGCAGTTGGCGCAGGCGCTCCCACGGGTCTTCTTTGAGGAAGCGCACGCAGGCGTCGAAGGTCGCTCCGCCCCAGCATTCCAGCGACCAGTAGCCGACCTTGTCGAGCTTGTCGCAGATCGGCAGCATGTCTTCGGTGCGCATGCGAGTGGCGAGCAGCGATTGATGAGCGTCGCGCAGGATGGTGTCTGTTACGAAAATCTTCTTGCTCATTCTTGTATTCCTCACAGGCCTGCGTGGGCGGCGATGGCGGCGGCGATGGCCAGGGCCAGCTCTTCGGGTTTGCGCTTGATCGAGTAGTTGGTCAGTTCCGGGTGGCTTTCAACGAAGCTGGTATTGAACTGGCCGCTACGAAATTCCGGGTTGCGCAGAATTTCCTGGTAGTACGCGGCGGTAGTCTTCACGCCCTGCAGACGCATGTCGTCCAGCGCGCGCAAGCCACGGTCCATCGCCTCTTCCCAGGTCAGCGCCCAGACCACCAGCTTCAGGCACATCGAGTCGTAGAACGGTGGAATGGTGTAGCCGGTGTAGATCGCCGTGTCGGTGCGCACGCCCGGGCCGCCGGGGGCGTAGTAACGGGTGATCTTGCCGAAGCTCGGCAGGAAGTTGTTTTTCGGGTCTTCGGCATTGATTCGGAACTGCAACGCGAAGCCACGGTGCTGAATGTCTTCCTGCTTCACCGACAATGGCAGGCCGGAAGCGATGCGAATCTGTTCGCGGACGATATCGATGCCGGTGATTTCTTCGGTGATGGTGTGTTCCACCTGCACGCGAGTGTTCATCTCCATGAAGTACACCTCGCCCTCGGCGAGCAGGAACTCTACGGTACCGGCGTTCTCGTACCCCACCGCCTTGGCCGCACGCACCGACAGGTCGCCGATGTAGGCGCGCTGCTCCGGGGTGAGCTGCGGACTCGGCGCGATCTCGATCAGCTTCTGGTTGCGGCGCTGGATCGAGCAGTCACGCTCGAACAGGTGCACGACGTTGCCAAAACTGTCACCGAGAATCTGTGCTTCGATGTGTTTGGGATTGACGATGCATTTTTCCAGGAACACTTCCGCCGAACCGAACGCCTTGGTGGCTTCGGAGATGACACGGGGGAAGTTCTGTTCGAGTTCTTCGCGGCTGTTGCAGCGACGGATACCGCGGCCGCCGCCACCAGAGGTGGCCTTGAGCATCACCGGGTAACCGATGCGGTCGCCTTCGACCAAGGCTTCTTCGATGCCGCAGACATTGCCCTCGGTACCGGGCGTCACCGGTACGCCGGCTTTGATCATGCTGCGCCGCGCTTCGGTCTTGTCGCCCATGCGCCGGATGACTTCCGCCGACGGGCCGATGAATTTGATGCCGCGCTCAGCGCAGATTTCCGCCAGCTCGGCGTTTTCCGACAGGAAACCGTAGCCGGGGTGCAGCGCATCGCAGCCGGTTTCCACGGCCAGGTTCACCAGCTTGCGCGGGTTCAGGTAGCCGGCCAATGGCTCGGCACCCACGCTGTGGGCCTCGTCCGCACGCTTCACATGCAAGGCATGGCGATCGGCGTCGGAGAAAATCGCAACCGAGCGAATGCCCATTTCGGCGCAGGCTCGTACGATTCGTACGGCAATCTCACCACGGTTGGCGATCAGGATCTTTTTTATCACTTGGAAATTCCCTTGAGCCGGTGGCACCACGACCTGCTGGAGCCAGGTCGACGCGTGACCAAATGTTTCAATTCAGTCGCAGGTCCACACTAGCGCTGCTGAGTGATTAACAAAAATGAATAAAAATTGGGTCAGGCATAAGTAAACACTTATAGTCAAATTATCCAACCGCCAACCGAGCCCGAATAAAATGCGTAAGTCATTGATGCGTATGACATTGCGTCAATTGCAAATCTTCAATGAGGTGTGTGATTTACGCTCCTACAGCCGCGCCGCCGAGGAAATGTCCCTCACACAACCGGCCGTCAGCCTACAGATTCGTCAGCTTGAAGAGCTGATTGGCCAACCGCTGTTCGAGTATGTCGGCAAAAAACTCTACATGACTGAGGCTGCAGAAGCGCTGCAACGTGCCAGTCGCGACATTTTCGGGCGGCTGGAAAACCTCGATATGCAACTGTCGGACATGCAGGGTTCGCTGCAGGGTCAGCTGAAACTGGCGGTGGAATCCAGCGCGAAATATTTTGTGCCGCATCTGTTTGCTGCGTTCAAGCGCAAGCATCCGGAAGTCAACTTGCAGCTGACGGTGGTCAACCGTGGCCAGGTCATTCGCCGCCTCTCGGACAACCGCGATGATCTGGTGATCATGTCGATGGTGCCGCAGGACATGGGCCTGGAATTCCTGCCGTTCCTCAACAATCCGATTGTCGCTGTGGCGCGCCCGGATCACCCGCTGGCGCACATGGGCCCGTTGCGCTTGCAGGATCTCGAGCCGTATACGCTGCTGATCCGCGAACCGGGCTCGGGTACGCGTCTGGCCTGCGAGGAATACTTCAAGGAAAAGCGTGTGCACTTCACCCAGACCCAGGAAGTAGCCTCGGCCGAAGCCCAGCGCGAATGCGTGGTGGCGGGTCTGGGCCTGGCGTTGTTGACGCGCCACGCCCTGAACCTGGAGCTGGCGACCGGCGGTCTGGTCGAGCTGCCGGTCGAAGAGTTGCCGCTGATGCGCAGTTGGTGCCTGGTGCAAGCCAAAGCCAAACGGCTGTCACCGGTGGCGCACGCCTTCCTGGCGTTTATCCGCGGCGAGCGGGCGCAGATTATTGCGTTGGTTGAGCGTTTCGACGGGAAGCTGCGGACGCTGCCTGCCAATGAGTGATCTCGGGGAAATCGCCGATCTCGGCCTGAAGCTGGCGCAGTTCAAAGCGATCTTCAATTGCGCGGCGAAATTCCATGCGGCGCTGATCTTCCTGCTGACGACGGGTTTTCGCGGCGCTGTTGCGTTCTTCGTAAGGCTGAGCCATTTCGAGTCTCCCAAGGCGAGTACGGGAGTTTCAAGATAGGCGTGGGGGATGACGGTTTGATGAAAGTCGCCGTCAAAAAGCAAAAGATCGTCCGATCGCGGCCCGAGCCTTCGGCAGCTCCTACAGGGAACGCATTCCAAATGTAGGAGCTGCCGAAGGCTGCGATCTTTTGATCTTAATCGTCCAGGGCTTTCACAGCCTTGGGAGACAAACGCAAACTGCGCAGACTGCGCTTGACGCTCTTGAGGTGATTGACCAGGCTCGGCCCGCGCGCCATGGCCACGCCCATCGCCAGCACGTCGATCACCACCAGGTGGGCGATTCGCGAGGTCAGCGGCGTGTAAATCTCGGTGTCTTCGTGCACATCGATCGCCAGATTCACGGTCGACAGTTCGGCCAACGGCGTCTGGCTCGGGCAAAGGGTAATCAACGACGCACCACTCTCGCGAACGAGGTTGGCGGTGATCAGCAGATCCTTGGAGCGCCCCGATTGGGAAATGCAGATCGCCACGTCGGTAGGCTTCAGGGTCACTGCCGACATCGCCTGCATGTGCGGGTCGGAATACGCCGCTGCGGTCAGCAACAGACGGAAGAATTTGTGCTGGGCATCCGCCGCCACTGCGCCAGACGCGCCAAAGCCATAGAACTCGACGCGCTGCGCCTGGGACATCAACGTCACCGCGCGCTGCAATTCCACCGGATCGAGCTTCTCGCGAACCTCCATCAGCGTGTGCAGCGTGGTGTCGAAAATCTTCAGGCTGTAATCGGCGACCGAGTCGTCTTCATGAATCGCGAACTGGCCGAAACTGGCACCGGCGGCCAGGCTTTGCGCCAGTTTCAGTTTGAGATCCTGGAAGCCGGAACAACCGATGGCGCGGCAAAAGCGCACGATGGTCGGCTCGCTGATGCCGACGCTGTGAGCGAGGTCGGCCATGGAACTGTGCATCACCGCCGCAGGGTCAAGCAGCACGTGGTCGGCGACCTTGAGCTCCGACTTGCGTAACAGGTGACGTGACTGGGCGATGTGTTGCAGCAGATTCAAGGGGCTGGACTCTTCTTGTGGGCAAGGATGTAGCAAGCTTGTAGTTATACTACATGAATGGGCATTTTGCCTGCTCAAAGCGTAACTCGATGTCCCGGCATCAGGCACGCTTAGCTGCATGTAGCCCCTAGCGCAGATTTTCCTGATCACGTAAAAGCCCGGCCAGACAGGCAGCGTCCACCGGTCGGCTGATCAGATAACCCTGCACTTCGTCGCAGCGCTCCATGCGCAAAAATTCCAGCTGATCCTGGCGCTCGACGCCCTCGGCCACCACTTTCAGCGCCAGCCCGTGAGCCATGGCGATGATCGCGCGAGTGATCGCTGCGTCCGCACTGCCCTCGCTCAAGCCGCGAATGAACGCCTGGTCGATCTTCACGTAATCCACCGGGATGCGCTTGAGGTAACTCAGCGAGGAATAACCGGTACCGAAATCATCGATCGCCAGCTTCACCCCCAGATCGCGCAGTTGCTGGAACGTCGCAATGATGTGTTCGACGCTGTCGAGCAGATGGCTTTCGGTCAGTTCCAGCTCCAGGCAGTGCGGCGCCAGCCCGGTTTCTTCCAGCACCTGCCGCACCAGGCTGACCAGTTTGCCCTGGCGCAGTTGATGCACCGACAGGTTGACCGACACGCGGATCGGCGCCAGCCCCTGGCGCTGCCATTCGCACGCCTGCCAGCACGCCTGGCGCAGGACGAATTCGCCGATCGGCCCGATCAGACCGGTCTCTTCGGCAAGGCCGATGAAATCTGCCGGCGGCACCTGGCCCATGCTCGGATGATCCCAACGCACCAGCGCTTCAGCAGCATTCAGACGACCGGTTTGCAGGCACAGTTTCGGTTGGTAGAACACCGTCAGTTGCTGTTCTTCGATGGCCCTGCGCAAATGGTTTTCCAGCTGCAGGCGCTCCAGAGTGCTGGCCTGCAGGCTCTCGGTGTAGAACTGGAAATTGTTGCCGCCCAGATGTTTGGCGTGCTGCATGGCCATGTTCGATTGGCTGACCAGTGCCGAGATTTCCCGCGCGTTGTCCGGTAACAGGCTGATGCCCATCGAGGCGCTGACCACCAACTCATGGCCGTCGACGCTCAGCGGCAAACGCAGCTTGGCCGACAACCGCGTGGCCACCCGGGCCAGGCTCGACAGATGGCCGTAGGCATCGAACAGCACGGCAAACTCGTCGCCGGACAAGCGGGCAATGGTGTCGGCTTCCGGCAAGGCGTTGACCAGCCGCCGCGCCATCTTCTGCAGCAACTGATCGGCGACTTCATGGCCGAGGCTGTCATTGAGCAATTTGAAGCGATCCAGGTTGATGTGCAGCAACGCCAGACTGCGCCGCCCGCCCTGTCGCACTCGTTGATGCGCTTCGTGCAGGCGCTCGCGGAACAGCGAACGGTTGGCCAGACCAGTGAGCTCGTCGTAATGGGTCAGATAGCGCAGGCGTTCTTCTGACGCCCGCCGCGCCGAGAGATCGGCGAAGAAGCCAACGATATGGCTGACATTGCCGCGGCTGTCGCGCACCGCATTGAGCTGCAGCCACTGCGGATACAGCTCGCCGTTCTTGCGGGTTTCCACCAGTTCGCCCTGCCAGCTACCGTGCTGCTCCAGCGCCTGACGGATCGTCAGGTAGTGACGGCGGGCATCGCGACTGCACGGCAACTCGACGACGTTGCGCCCGAGCATGTCGTCGGTCTCGTAACCGGTGACACGACTGAAAGCCTGATTGATCGCAATCAGCGCGTAGTCCGGATCAAGAATCACAATGCCTTCGCTGGCCGCTTCGAACACCGTCGCCGCCAGCCGCTGCTGCTCTTCGAGGCTTTTGCTGGCGCTGATGTCGCGGCGGGTGCCGACCATGCGGATCACCCGGCCGCTGGCGCTGCGCTCAACGGCTCGGCCACGGTCTTCGATCCACACCCAATGGCCATCACCGTGACGCAGGCGGTATTCGACCTGATAATCCTCGGTGCGCCCCTTGAGATGCTCGACCAGGGCGAACTTGAGCGACGGCACATCTTCGGGGTGCAGCCGCGGTTTGAGGTCGCGCAGCAGCGCCGTGACGTACTCCGGGGCGAGGCCGAACAGCTCCTGAATCTGCGTGTGATGGACTTCGTCGGTCTGCAGGTTCCAGTCCCACAAACCCAGCTCACTGGCCTTCAGCGCCAGCGCCAACCGCGCCTCGCTTTTGCTCAGGGCCTGATTGGCCGCATCCAGTTCGCGACTGCGCTGGGTGACGCGGTCTTCCAGATCGACCTGCGCTTCACGCAACAGGGCCTCGGCGCAGCGGCGCTGCTCGATCTCTTTGCCAAGCGCCTGATTGAGCTGTTCACTACGCGTTTGCGCTTGCTGCAAGTGCTCGATCAGGTGCTGATTCTGGAAGCGCCGGAGCAATCCGCGATCAATCAGTCGGTTGACCTGCCATGCCACCACGCTCAGCGAACCGAGCAGGATCAAACCCAGCCAGCCCCAGCCCCGCGACTGCTCGTCGCCACCCCAGAACAGGTAGCCGATCGCGGGCAACAGACAGGGCAAGGTAAACGAGAGAAACGCCGGCAGGCTCACCGCGTAGGCGACACTGGCAGAGAGCGTTGCCGCACCGATCAGGCCGAATACCCAGGCTTGTTGAATGAAATTGTCGGCGGGCACCAGCGCAATGCCGGCACCGGCCAGGGTCAGGCCGGTCATGGTCGAACCGAGCAGGAACATGCGGAACCAGATCGGCTGGGCCTGGCGATCGGGAATCGCCGAATCGAACGCGGCCACCTGAATCACCCTCAACGCAACCAGCGACAGCAGCCACACCAGCCAGACGCTGACCACGAAGTAGCGCTGTGGGCTCCAGAGCAAAGCGGCGCAGACCAGACCGTTGATCAACATGAATAGCGTGGGCAGCAGCGAGCCCTGATACAGCAGACGCGTACGCTCGACCGCCATTTCGACGGCATAGTGCTTGCGGATTAGCCGGGGCTCCACTGAGGGGCCCGACAATTCGGCGCTGAGGGTCATGGGCAACGTTCTTGTTCTTATAAGGAGGGCGTGCGCCCGAAACGTGGACGGAGCATACACAAGCCGATCCCGTTGCCAAACTGCTGCCGATCACAATTGCCGGGAAATTTCCCGCCCATCGGGCCTGGTTGAAAGCCTTCAGGCGAGACGGGCCAAAGCCTGCAGTCAATGACCGACCGGTCGTCATCGGCAGCACTTTCATCGGCTAATGCAACGTGCGGTTTGCCCGGGCCTGCGGCGCACCCTAGAATGCGCCGATGCGCGATGATCTCTCCCTTCTGCTGAACTCCCTCAACGATGCCCAACGCCAGGCCGTAGCGGCCCCCGTTGGCCGTCAGTTGGTCCTGGCCGGCGCCGGTTCCGGTAAAACCCGAGTGCTGGTGCACCGTATCGCCTGGTTGATCCAGGTCGAAAACGCCTCGCCCCACTCCATCCTGTCGGTGACCTTCACCAACAAGGCCGCTGCCGAGATGCGCCACCGCATCGAGCAGTTGCTGGGCATCAACCCGGCCGGCATGTGGGTCGGCACCTTCCACGGCCTTGCGCACCGTTTGCTGCGGGCGCACTGGCAGGAAGCGGGCCTGAGCCAGACCTTCCAGATTCTCGACAGCGATGACCAGCAGCGACTGGTCAAGCGGGTGATCCGCGAGCTCGGTCTGGACGAGCAACGCTGGCCGGCGCGTCAGGCGCAGTGGTTCATCAACGGGCAGAAAGACGAAGGTCTGCGGCCGCAACACATTCAGGCCAGCGGCGACTTGTTCCTGGCCACCATGCGCGGCATCTACGAAGCCTACGAGGCGGCGTGCCTGCGTGCTGGCGTGATCGACTTCTCCGAACTGCTGCTGCGTGCCCTCGACCTGTGGCGCGACCACCCGGGCCTGCTGGCGCACTACCAAAAGCGCTTCCGCCATATTCTGGTCGACGAGTTCCAGGACACCAACGCCGTGCAGTACGCCTGGTTGCGCCTGCTGGGCAAGGGCGGCGACAGCCTGATGGTGGTCGGCGATGACGATCAGTCGATTTACGGCTGGCGTGGCGCGAAGATCGAGAACATCCATCAGTATTCTTCGGACTTTCCGGATTCCGAGACGATTCGTCTGGAGCAGAACTACCGCTCCACCGCCGGCATCCTCAAAGCCGCCAACGCGCTCATCGCCAATAACACCGGGCGTCTGGGCAAAGAGCTGTGGACCGACGGCGGCGACGGCGAAGCGATCAACCTGTATGCCGCTTTCAACGAGCACGACGAAGCGCGCTACGTGGTCGAAACCATTGAAAGCGCGCTGAAAACCGGTCTGGCCCGTAGCGATGTCGCGATTCTGTACCGCTCCAACGCCCAGTCGCGGGTGCTCGAAGAAGCCCTGCTGCGCGAGCGCATCCCTTACCGCATCTATGGCGGGCAGCGCTTCTTCGAGCGCGCGGAAATCAAAAACGCCATGGCCTACCTGCGCTTGCTTGAAGGTCGCGGCAACGATGCGGCGCTGGAACGGGTGATCAACGTGCCGGCGCGCGGCATCGGTGAGAAAACTGTCGAAGCGATTCGCGAGCACGCCCGGCACAGCGATGTATCGATGTGGGAAGCGATGCGCCAACTGGTTGCCAACAAAGGCCTGACTGGCCGCGCGGCCAGCGCACTGGGTGCGTTTATCGAGCTGATCGAAAACCTTGCCGCCAAGTGCGCCGAAATGCCGCTGCACCTGATGACCCAGACCGTCATCGAGCAGTCCGGCCTGATCGCGTACCACGAAGCGGAAAAAGGCGAAAAAGGTCAGGCCCGGGTGGAAAACCTTGAGGAACTGGTCAGCGCCGCGCGCAACTTCGAAAACACCGAAGAGGACGAAGAGCTGACGCCACTGGCGGCATTCCTCGGCCACGCATCGCTGGAGGCCGGCGACACTCAGGCCGACGAGCATGAAGACAGCGTTCAGCTGATGACCCTGCACAGCGCCAAAGGTCTGGAATTCCCTTACGTGTTCCTGGTGGGCATGGAAGAAGGCCTGTTCCCGCACAAAATGAGCCTGGAAGAACCGGGGCGTCTGGAAGAAGAACGGCGTCTGGCTTACGTCGGTATCACCCGGGCGATGCAGAATCTGGTCATGACCTACGCGGAAACCCGGCGCCTGTACGGCAGCGAAACCTACAACAAGGTGTCGCGTTTCGTACGTGAAGTGCCGAAAGGCCTGATTCAGGAAGTGCGTCTGTCCAACAGCGTCAGCCGACCGTTCGGCGGCAACCAGTCGATGAGCGGCAGCAATCTGTTCAGCGGCAGCGAGATTCCGGAAACCGGTTTTGTGCTTGGTCAGGCTGTCCGTCACTCGATCTTCGGCGAAGGGGTGATCCTCAACTTCGAAGGTTCCGGCGCTCAGGCCCGGGTGCAGGTGAATTTCAGCGAAGGCAGCAAGTGGCTGATGCTCGGGTATGCCAAGCTGGAAGCCATCTGACGAGCTGCACTGAACCCCTGTGGGAGCGAGCCTGCTCGCGAAAGCGGTGCGTCATCAGGCATTCATTTGTCTGACACGACGCCTTCGCGAGCAGGCTCGCTCCCACAGGTTGTTCGGCGAACCGAGCACAATCCCTCTGAACCTATCGCCTTTTCCTACAGACAAAAGTACATCGGCTGATTGCCTCGCCAAGCTGAACGCGACCTGTCAGGCAAAAGCCCGAAACACTCTCTCGCTAGCCAGTAACACTTCAGCTGTGCAACATGGCGCGCGTGTCTCCACAAAACGGGAATACCCTTTATGAAACGTTTTCTTAGCATCGCCATGGCGTTGTGCATCGGCCTGACGATGAGCCTCGACGCCAACGCCAAGCGCTTTGGTGGTGGCAAAAGCGCCGGCGCTGCGCCGACGCACCAGACCAGCCAGATGGCTCCTTCTTCTCCAGGCGTGGGCGGTGCAGCAGCGACCGCTGGCGCTGCCGGTGCCGCTGGCGCTGCGGCCAAGGCCGGCGGTGCTTCGCGCTGGCTCGGCCCACTGGCGGGCATCGCCGCTGGTGGCCTGCTCGCGTCGATGTTCATGGGCGACGGCTTCCAGGGCATGCAGATCTTCGACATCCTGATCATGGCCCTGATCGCGTTCGTGATCTTCCGCTTCATCGCCGCCCGTCGTCGCAAGCAGCAGGAGCAATTTGCTCCGGCCGGCGCGCCGATGCAGCGTGAAGTGTTCGAACAGAAGCCTGCGGCCATGGGCTCGATCTTCGGTGGTTCGGCTGCTCCGGCTGCTGCCCGCCCGGTGATCAACGCTCCGGCCTGGTTCAACGAAGAGCGCTTCCTTGAAGCCGCACGCAGCCACTTCCAGTCGCTGCAGCAGCACTGGGACGCCAACGAAATGGACAAGATCGCCGAGTTCGTGACCCCGCAAATGCTTGATTTCCTCAAACGTGAGCGTGCGGACCTGGGCGACGGCTTCCAGTCGACCTACATCGACAACCTGCAAGTGCAGCTGGACGGCGTCGATGATCGCGCCGACAAGACCATCGCCACTCTGACCTTCACCGGCGTGTCGAAAACCTCGCGTTTCGATCAGGGCGAAGTGTTCAGCGAAAGCTGGAACATGGAGCGTCCACAGGGCGACAACCAGCCTTGGCTGGTCGCCGGTATCCGCCAGAACGGCTGATCCCTGCTGCGCTTCACTTGCGGTAACAGAACCCCGGCTTCGGCCGGGGTTTTTCATTTCACGGTTGCATCTATAGCGAGCTACTGTATAAACCGGCCCATATAAACCGCGCCATTCAAGCAAGAGGATCCCGGACGTGGAAGAAATCATCGAACAACTGCGCGAAGCCAATGAACCCGTGCCGGTTCCATTGGAATTGCCTGACGAAGACCTGCTGGTGGAAATCGAAGAACAACTGTTCATCGACATTCCATTTGTCTTCAGAGAATTTTTGCTGACTGTTAGCGATGTGGTCTATGGCAGCCTTGAACCCGTGACCGTCACCGATCCGCAATCGCACACCTACTTGCCTGATGTCGCCGCCAATGCATGGGATGCAGGGGTTGATCGCAGCTTGATTCCGATCTGTCAGGACGGCGATGACTATTACTGTGTCGAAGAAGACGGCACCGTCGTGCTTTGGCAGGCCGAAGAAGAATTGATTGCTGAAGAAACCTGGGAATCGGTGTGGCACTGGGCGCGGGACGTCTGGCTGGAAAGCTGATCCGCCAGAGGCTCCAGGGTGGTTAGTGCCCCGACGATTCCTTGTGATTGTCGAGGGTTTCCAGCAGCGCTACCTGCATGCGCGTGTGCACGCGGATGAACCAGCGCCAGAGCAACGCCGCTACGGCGGCCGCGACAACAGCAATCAGCACCAGCAGCTTGTTGGTCGGCAGGATACTGGCCGACAAGGCTGCCAACAGCAGGAAAATCACCAGCAGCGAGAGAATCGGGATCACTTCGGCGATCACCCGGCGCACTCGCTGCGTGTGACGCCCGGCCATTTCCGGCTTGACGCCCATCTCTGCCAGCAGCATCGACAACGCCTTGAGCTTACGATAGGCCGCAATCAGGAACGGCAGCGAGACCAGCAACGCCCCACCCCAGATCAATGCCTTCTGCCAACTCGGATCGCCGATCCAGTCCTGCAGCCATAACGACATGCGCTCGGCGAAATAGGCGCCGGCAAAGAAGATCGCAATCACCAGCGCCAGATTGACCCCGACCTGCAACAGAATCCGCCGGATCATCGACGCGAGCATCGCGCCCTCGCCTTGCGGCTGAATGCTGCGCAGCCATTCGCCATACATGCCGAGCACCCGACCAAGACGCTTGGGCACTGCGGCCGAAAGCTTGATCGACAGCGGATCCGCGGCTCGGATCAAGTACGGCGTCAACAGCGTGGTGATTACCGACACGGCCACCGCGACCGGATAGAGGAAGTTGCTGGTCACCTGCAAGGTCATACCCAGCGCAGCGATGATGAAGGAAAATTCGCCGATCTGTGACAGGCCCATACCCACTCGCAGCGAGGTACGTCCGTCATTGCCGGCGATAAACGCACCAAGGCCGCAGGACAGCATCTTGCCGAGCACCACGGCCACGGTAATCACTGCGATCGGCCAGGCGTATTCGAGCAGGATCATCGGGTCGAGCATCAGCCCGATGGCGACGAAGAAGATCGCGCTGAACAGATCACGCACCGGTTCGACCAACCGTTCGATCTTCAGAAGTTGCCGCGACTCGGCCATGATTGCGCCGATGAGGAAAGCGCCAAGGACCATGCTGTATTCAAGTTTGACTACCAGCAGGCAGAAGCCGAAACACAGGCCCAGCACGGTGATCAGCAACATCTCGTTGCTGTCGAATCTGGCCACATAGGCCAGCAGACGCGGCACCAACAGAATGCCGATGACCAGCGCGACGATCATGAACAGCGACAACTTGCCGACCGTGGAAAACACTTCCCCCGAACTCACCGTGCCACTGACGGCGATGCTCGACAGCAGCGCAATGATGCCGATGCCGAGGATGTCCTCGACAATCAGTACGCCGAAGATCAGCTGCGCGAAGCGCTCGTTCTTCATCTTCAGATCGTTCAAGGCTTTGACGATGATAGTGGTTGAGGAAATCGCCAGAATCGCGCCGAGAAACAGCGAATCCATGGTGTTCCAGTCGAACCAGCGGCCGATTTCGTAACCGATCCAGATCATCAGGATGATTTCAAGAAACGCAGCAATGAACGCCGTCGCCCCTACCTTGAACAGCTTGCGCAGGCTGAATTCCAGGCCGAGGCAGAACATCAGGAAGATCACCCCCAGCTCGGCGAGGGTCTTGATGGTTTCTTCGTCGTGGATCAGGCCGAACGGTGGCGTATGCGGGCCGATGATGAACCCGGCAACGATGTAGCCGAGTACCACCGGCTGCTTGAAACGGTGAAAGAGCACGGTCACCACACCTGCGACCAACATGATCACTGCCAGATCCTGAATGAAGCTGATGGCATGCATGGTGTGGGCTCCTTGAATGACGAGGCCGCGGACAGACGTCAGAAGCGTCTGCGCAGGCAAGGTAAAAATCCGCTTTTGATGTAGGAATTGCCCTTAGACACGGCTTTTGCAGGTTAACACCGCGATTTCTTTCTGAAAGGCGGTGCAATATAAGGAAACAGATCGAACCCGGCGTGACGGCGAGCCTGCGCCCGGCGTCCCGATAACGGTGCTTTCGAAAAGCGACCAGGCACCCGCAGAGGTGCTTTCAGCCATCCGCCTTGACCCGTGAGAACGTTATGGAACCCGGAAACGCCCAGCTGTCGATGACGGTACTGATGACCCCCGACATGGCCAATTTCTCTGGCAATGTCCACGGCGGCACGCTGCTCAAATACCTCGACGAAGTGGCCTACGCCTGCGCCAGCCGTTATGCCGGCCGCTACGTGGTGACCCTGTCGGTGGATCAGGTGATTTTCCGTGAGCCCATCCATGTCGGCGAACTGGTGACCTTCCTCGCGTCGGTCAACTACACCGGCAACACGTCGATGGAAGTCGGCATCAAAGTGGTCACCGAAAACATCCGCGAACGTTCGGTGCGCCACACCAACAGCTGTTTCTTCACCATGGTCGCGGTGGATGACCAGCGCAAGCCGGCCGCCGTGCCGCCGCTGCAACCGCAGAACAGCGAAGACAAGCGTCGTTTCATGCAGGCGCAGCAGCGACGACAGATTCGTCAGGAGCTGGAGAAGCGGTATCAGGAGATCAAGGGCGACGCCTGAGATTAAAAAGCAAAAGATCGCAGCCTTCGGCAACCTGAACTATGGAGTGCAAACCCATGTAGGAGCTGCCGAAGGCTGCGATCTTTATTGAACAACGGCGAGATTACAGACTGATCGCTGTAGCCTCGAATTTCACCCGCGGATGCGCGATCCGATCCTGCGCCCGCACCAGTTGCAGCTCATAGCTGGCGCACGCCTGGGTTTCCAGCAACACCTCATGCACCGCCGCTGCGGTGAATTCGAACGCGGCCAGCAGGCTGTCGCCCAGCAGCAACCGCGCCAGAAACAGGCCGGAGGTCAGGTCACCGACGCCCACCGGCTGACGCGGAAACGCCAGCAGTGGACGGCGCAAATGCCAACTGCCCTCGGCCGTCACCAATAACATCTCGAAGCCATCCGCCGGTTTGCCCGGGTAATCCAGATGCTTGACCAGCACTGCCTTCGGCCCGCGCGCCAGCAGCGCCCGCGCCATCGCCAGGCAATCGAACAGCGATTGCGGCTTGCGCCCGGAAAAGCTGTCCAGCTCCAGCTGATTCGGGCACATGATGTCCGCCACGGCTGCGGCCTCATTGAGCAGGAAATCGCTGACCTCGGTGGGCACGCTGCAGCCCTTCTCCGGATGGCCCATGACCGGATCACACAGATACAGCATCTTCGGATTGACCGCTTTGATCCGCGCCACACCGCTGAGAATCTCCCGGCCCTGCGCGGCGCTGCCGAGGTAGCCGGACAGCACAGCATCGCAGTTGCCCAGTTCGCCAATCGCGGCGATGCCTTCGATCAGCGCGGGAATCTGCTGCGGCGCCAGCACTTCACCGGCCCACTGACCATACTGGGTGTGGTTGGAAAACTGCACGGTGTTGAGCGGCCAGACGTTGACCCCGACGCGCTGCATCGGAAAAACCGCAGCGCTGTTGCCGGCGTGGCCAAACACCACGTGGGACTGGATGGCGAGCAGATGGGGCGTACGTTTCATTCGGGTCATTCCGTAAAACGATTGAAATTCAAGCCGCGCAGTATGCGACGAAACACAGCCTGTACGACAGACCGGCGAGGCAGTTAAGCTGACGCCATCTTTTGGAGTTCGATGTAGATGCTGACCCTGGAAAACATCTTGGTGCTGATGCTGTTCGCCGCCGCCGGTGCCTGGCTTTGGCACAACCACGGCCTGCGCGAGCGTGCGCTGGAACGGGTCAAACAGCATTGCACCAATGTTGGCGTCGAGCTGCTGGACGGTAACGTCGCGCTGAAAAAAATCGGCTTGGTCAAGGATGCCAACGGCCGCCGACGCCTGGCGCGGGTCTACAACTTCGAGTTCACCGTGACCGGCGAAAGCCGCCACAACGGTACCGTTACCCAGTTCGGCGCGCACAGTGCGCAGATTGAACTGGCTCCCTACCCGGCACCGTTCGACGACACGCCGCCGGTGGTCGAAGTGCACAAGCCACGGGCGGAGGTCATTGAGCTGAGCCAGTGGCGACAGGAACATACCAAGTGGAAGCCGTGAGAGATCTCAAAATCCGAGTCTCTATGCGGGTACTGCAGGCGCTGCCGAAGGCTGCGATCTTTTGCTTCTAAAGCTTCCGGCAAGCGGCCAGCCCCTCCTGAAGCCCTTCAACTTCTGCAATATCACTCAAAATCAGCTCGATCCGCGAATCTCTGCGCCATTCACTGACTTGCCATTCCAGCTCGGCGTTCTCCAGCGCATTAGCCGAAACCCAGCCATTCGCGCTATGGATAACCAGTTTGGCCCGCTTCCATTCGAGAGCGGCCAGCCAATCGGCGATGCGTTCTTGATCAAATACCTGCCCAGGATGCCAGCGCCAACCGATGCTCCAGCCTACGTCCTGCCTCTGACTCAGGCAAATCGGCACACTCGGATCGCTCCAGACCGCTGGCAACGGTGCCACTCCCTTGGGCAGCGGCAGATTATCCGCGCCTTCGTTCGCTTTTACGGTCAGCCCCGGCAGTTCGCTCAGAGTCAGCCGGGCTTGCTGCGTCCAGATCAGCCTGACGGGCGGCAACTGGCTGGCGATTCTGTCTCGAGCCGTTTCCCGAAGATTTTCAGCCTTGTTCAACAGTAACAACCCGGCGCCGGCCAACGCTTGCTGCTGGGCGTCCGGCAAGGCTTTACCGGCATGCAACGCCTGCGCATCCAGAACCAGCACGCATGGCTGAACCGCGAGCACGCCCAGCCACGGCGCCTCGTTCAATTGCTGGAGCAACTGCGCCGGATGGCCAAGCCCCGACGGCTCTATAAACAGTCGATCCGGCCTGGCCTGGCGCAGCAATCGGCCAAGGCCAATCTGGAACGGCGCACCGTTGACGCAACACAGGCAGCCCCCGGCCACCTCACCCAGTGCGATACCATCGGCATCGCGAGTCAGCAGCGCGGCGTCCAGACCGATCTGGCCGAACTCGTTGATCAACACTGCCCAGCGTTCGGCCGCCGGACGTTGCGCCAGCAACTGGCGAATCAGGCTGGTCTTGCCAGCGCCCAACGGGCCGGCGATGACGTGGGTCGGAATGTTCTGCAACATGGCGGGCATTTTTCCGCAGACGGTTATTGAGGAGATCGAAGATGCGCAGCTGGGGCTGGTCGTTGCTGTTGACGCTGCTGTCGAGCGAAGCATGGGCTCAAGCCTGCGTGGTGCACACACAGGGCGAACGACTCGACGTCAAAGTCTGTCAGCAGAACCGGACGATACCGCAGAAATTATTCAATGACGGCTTCTGCCAACCGACGCTGGCCGGACAGAAGGTCGAAGTGCAATACGTCGAGCAGTGCCCGAGCGGGGCTTTCGGCGTGTGCAGCAACGCGCAAGTCGCCAATATGCCCTATCGCCAGGATATCCACTATTACGGCGTGGCCACTGATGCGGCCTATCTCAAACCGTATTGCGAAGGTCAGAGCCGCGGTGACTGGCGCAAGCCCTGAACTGTCAGCCAAGCCAATCGAGGGTCAGCAGCAGGCGCCGCTCACCGGGTGCCGGCTGCGGCGAACGATGGATCAGGCCGAAGCCTTCATTGCCGTGCCACTTTTCGCCTTTGAGCAGCGCGACGTCGCCACTGCCGAGCTGGTGAATCAACCGTGCATCCTGCGGTTCGGCATTGGCCTGCCCAAGTTGCGTACGATCCATCGCCCCTTCTTCTAGCCATTGGCTGCCAACACCAGCATAGGTAGTGATCAGGCGCACGGGCACGTGATCGATGTGGAAGCGCGGACACATGGCCTTGTCCAGCACACGCAGACGCACGCCGATCCGCCGCGCGCCGAGCAGACAGGCGAAGGCACTGATCAGCCATTTGAGGTCGCTCATGAAACCTTCGAAACCTTCCAGATCACGCAGCCCTGAAGCCAGTCCGGCGAGATCCGGTTCGGCGTCCTCGTCAGGTAATTCCAGGCAAAGCGACTCGGCCAGGGGCTCGTTGAGCGACAGCACACATTGCGCAAAGTCGACGATGTGCAGCGGTAGCTGGCGTTGCCAGACGGCGAGATTGCTTTCTTCGTCAAGGATTCGCATCAATGTTTCGGGCGTCAGGCCCCGATGTTGATGGCGGGTTCGTTGATGGTGGGGCTTGAGTGCGAGCATCAGGCAGCCTCTTCGTGCCAAGGGCCAAATGGATCAGGCAGCAAGCGCCAGCCTTCTGAACCCATTGCCATTTCTTCATCGGTCAGCAGGCATGCGTCCAGCTCGGCTGTGAGTTGCAGGAAGTCGATGTTCTGGCCGATGAAAACCAGTTCCTGGCGGCAATCTCCTACGCTCGGCGTCCAGTTTCCCATGATCGCCTGGACGTTTTCCTGGTCCTCCGGCCATTGATCCTTCGGAACGAAACGCCACCAGCGACCGGCAAAACCATGGCGCATCAGGCCGCCGGCCTGTGACCAGCTACCGGCGTCAGTGGGTTTGCTGGCGAGCCAGAAGAAGCCTTTGGAGCGCAGCAGCTTTCCGTTCAGCCAAGGCCGGTCGATGAAGTTGAAAAAGCGTTGCGGGTTGAATGGCCGGCGCGCTCGATAGGCCGTCGAGGCGATGCCGTACTCTTGTGTTTCAGGGAGATGCTCACCGCGCAATTCCCGTAGCCATCCGGGCGCTTGTGCGGCTTTTGCGAAATCGAAACGCCCACTGTTGAGGATTTTCTCCAACGGCACTTCGCCCATCACCATCGGAATGATTTCAGCGCGGGCATTCAGGCGCTTGAGGATGGCGCTGAGTTCTTCACGCTCGTGCTGGCTGATCAGGTCAATTTTGCTGATCAGCAGGACGTCGGCGAATTCGATCTGTTCGATCAACAGATCGGTGATGGAACGCTCATCTTCCTCGCCGAGGATTTCGCCGCGAGAAGCGAGGCTTTCGGCAGCCTGGAAATCACGCAGGAAGTTCACGCCGTCGACGACCGTGACCATGGTGTCGAGGCGCGCAGTGTCGGCAAGGCTCTGCCCGTGTTCGTCACGGAAGGTGAAGGTTTCGGCAACTGGAAGCGGTTCGGAAATGCCGGTGGATTCGATCAGCAAGTAGTCGAAACGGCCCTCCCGGGCGAGCTTGCTGACCTCTTCCAGCAAGTCTTCTCGTAACGTACAGCAGATACAGCCATTGCTCATCTCGATGAGCTTTTCCTCAGCACGGTTCAGGCTGACATCACGCTGGACTTCGCTACCATCAATATTGATTTCGCTCATATCGTTGACGATCACCGCGACGCGCAAGCCATCGCGATTACGTAGTACGTAATTTAAAAGCGTGCTTTTCCCGGCTCCAAGAAATCCTGAAAGTACGGTGACGGGCAATCTGGCTGACATTGGATAATCCTCGTTAATAGCGGCCAACTCGCGCTTCATGTGCTGAACGCTGGTTTGTAATCGGCAGCTCAGGCTGGGGCCAAAACAATGTTATAGTATAACTATCAAGTCGCACTACCCCCCCTCGACTCGCAAGAAATAAGCGATTCGCCCACCACCATTCTTGGTAAACCGCAATGAATAATGCGCTGAAATATCTGCTACTGAGTTACGGTTTGACGCTTGCGAGCCAGGCTCAAGCGCAGATTCAGGGGCCTGCGCACTGCACACGCAGCGCCAACCTGCTGGCGTGCGAGGACGCCGACGGCAATGCCTATAGCGTCTATACGGTCGGTGCCACGCTGTATCTGAAGGGGTTCGAAAAGAATGGCCATCGCTACTGGGCGCAAACCAATAGTCGGTTCGGTCAATTGACCTTTTTTACCGGCCTCGCCTCCGACGGCGAGGCTTGGGTTGGCTATACGCGTCGTGTCGGTTGGACGACCATCAACCGTTTCTCCAGCTCCGGAGGGAGCAGCGCAAGGTTCACTTGCAGCCGGATGACGGGCTGCTAGTGAAAATCTCTTCATGAAAAAAGCGTCGCTGAATGGATTGTTATAATGTAACGTAAAATGAGATCAATACGACGGTCTCAACTATGAATGCTCTTACACTCCCGGATATCGCCGCTCAATTTGCACGCCAGGCATTGCCTCTCGATTGGGTGGGAATGCATGGAATCGCCCTGCCGGTATTGCTTGCAGGCCAACGCCTCAGCGCCAAAGTAGACGCTGGCGTGAGTCTCGATGATGGCGAAGCGCGTGGGATTCACATGTCTCGTTTATACGTGGCACTCGAAGCCCTCGAACAGCGAAGCCTTTCTCCCGCTCTGCTGCATCAGGTACTCAAGGGTTTTCTGATAAGTCACGAAGGTCTATCCGCCTGCGCATATCTGAACATTCACACCGACTTATTGCTGAAACGACCGGCGTTAGTCAGCCCCCTATCCGGCTGGAAATCCTATTCGGCGTCCATTTCAGCGAGCCTGAAACAGCAGATGTTCCACGTGGAACTAAAAATCGAGGTCCCTTATTCCTCGACATGCCCCTGTTCCGCAGCCTTGGCGAGGCAATTGATTCAGCAGCAATTCGTCGATGACTTCGCCAACAGGTCTTTGCAACACGCAGACGTGTTGGCATGGCTCGGCTCAACCAAAGGAATCGTAGCGACACCGCATAGCCAGCGCAGCTATGCGCAACTGCACCTGCATCTCGACCATTTCATCGCCGAGTTACCGCTGACAGCGATCATCAATGACGCCGAAGCAGCACTGGGCACCGCAGTACAGACCGCAGTAAAGCGACCCGACGAGCAAGCCTTCGCTCTCGCCAATGGGCAAAACTTGATGTTCTGCGAAGACGCCGCGCGCCGTCTCAACCTGGCCCTCCAACGCACGCCCGGCATCAGCCAATTCCATATTCGCGTAATCCACGCCGAGAGCCTCCACGCCCATGACGCCGTTGCAGAGAGCAGCTGGCAACGGGAGCAGCCATGATCCGCTGCCAATCGCTGGTCTGGGGCGCACCCGGCCAACCGCTGACGACCCCCCTGAATCTTGAGTTCGAAAGTGCCAGCCTGACCGCTATCATCGGCGCCAACGGCTGTGGCAAAAGCAGCCTGCTGAAAGTCATCGCCGGTCTGCAAAAGCCTTTAGCCGGTAAAGTGGAAATGGCTGTTCCACGGCAAAGCGGCATTTCCTTTCTGCCGCAACAGCAGCATTTGGATCGCCAGTTTCCAATCAACCTCCAAGAGCTCATCGCCGCAGGTTTCTGGGGCCGTCGGCTGTCGACACAACTGCGCACGCAGCGACTGAAAAACGCGTTGGAAGACTGGCATTTGAGTGGACTCGAACAGCGTCCGTTGATGGCCCTGTCGGGCGGTGAGCTCCAACGCGCCCTGCTCGCGCGACTGAGCCTCGCTGATGCCCCGGTGCTGTTGCTGGACGAACCGCACGGCGCACTCGACGAAATCGGCCAGCAATTGCTCTGGCAGCACATTCACCACTGGCACGCCGAGGGCCGGACACTGGTCATGGTCTGCCATGACTTGGCGGCGGTGCGAGAACATGTTCCGCATACGCTGCTGATCAAAAACGGCCACTGGGTGTACGCAACCAGCCGAGAACTGATTCGGCCTACACCGCACATGCAGGTCGCCTGATGCTCGCCACCGTCAGCCATTTCTGGCAGCCGTTCAGCGAATTCGTATTCATGCGCCGCGCCTTGATCGGCGGCCTAGTGCTGGCGTGCAGCACGGCGCCCTTGGGCGTGTTTCTGATTCTCAGGCGTATGAGTTTGATCGGCGACGCTGTCGCGCACGGCATTCTCCCTGGTGCAGCGCTGGGATTCTGGTTTGCCGGTCTGAGTCTTCCTGCCCTGACGCTCGGAGGCCTCGGCGCCGGCCTCAGCATGGCCGGACTTGCAGCCTGGATCACCCGGCGCACGGGTTTGCGAGAGGACGCCAGCCTCGCCGCGATCTATCCGATTTCACTCGCCAGCGGCGTGCTGATTCTCGGCATTGCCGGCAAACGCCTCGACCTTCTGCATTTGCTGTTCGGCTCAGCGTTGGCGGTAGACGGGCCGACGCTGACCGGCATGCTGTGGGTCTCGGCTGTCAGCCTCATGGCGATGGCGGCGATCTACAAACCACTTCTGCTGGACACACTGGATCCACTGTTCTTGCGCACAGTCAGCCGTCTCGGGCCTCTGGCCCACGGTGTGTTTCTTACCCTCGTCGTACTGAATTTGGTGATCGGTTTTCAGGCCATCGGCGCGCTGATGGTGGTGGGATTGATGATGCTTCCGGCTGCCGCGTCGAGATTCTGGAGTCGTCGTCTGCCGACACTGATTGCCGTCGCTGCCGTGATGGCCTGCCTGTCAGTGTGGCTCGGCTTGCTGCTGTCGTTTTACTACTCGCTGCCCAGCGGCCCGGCCATCGTGCTGGTCGCGGGGGTCGGCTATCTGCTGTCGGTGGTGTTAGGACCGGTCCACGGTCTGCTGCGCCGCCCGCCTTTACTCACATCCCAATGAGGTGTTTCCCGATGCGCGCTCTACTCGTGCTGTTCAGCCTGATGCTGTCGATGTCATTGTCGGCCGCCGAAAAACTGCCGGTGGTCACCAGCTTCAGCATTCTTGCCGACATGGTTCATCGGGTCGGCGGCGAGCACGTTCGGATCACCAACATGGTCGGCGCAGATGCCGATGCGCACACCTACGAGCCGACACCGGACGATGCCAAGGCGTTACTCAAAGCCAAAGTGATCATCAAGAACGGCCTCGGTTTCGAGCCTTGGCTGGATCGCCTGGTGACCAGCACCGACAGCAAAGCGACGGTGATCAGTGCCAGTCGCGGAGTGATTCCACGTTCGCTCGATGAGGATGGCGAAACGGTTCCGGATCCACACGCCTGGCACAACCTCGCGAACGCCGAGTTGTACGTCGCCAATATCACAAAGGCACTGATCGCCGCTGACCCGGCCAACGAGGCTGACTATGCGCGCAACAGCCAAACCTATCTCAAACAGATCAACGCCCTGCTTGCCGAAGCCAAAAGCAAACTCGGAGCGCTGCCGCCGGGCAACCGCAAGATCGTTACCAGCCACGATGCATTCGGCTACCTCGGTCAGGCCTACGGCATCGACTTCATCGCGCCACAGGGTTTGTCCACCGAACGCGAGCCATCGGCCGCCGAAGTGGCTGCGCTGATCACACAGATTCGCCAGGCCAACGTCAAAGCAGTGTTCATGGAAAACATCAAGGATGCACGGCTGCTCAAGCAGATCGCCGATGAAAGCGGCGCGCACATCGGCGGCACGCTGTACTCGGATGCATTGGCGGCGAGTGGCCCGGCGAGCACCTTTACCGGGTTGTTCGAATACAACCTGAACACGCTGTACAAGGCGTTAAGTCAGCCGTGAGTTGTGCGGTGTTCTGTTGATTCGCGAGCAGGCTCGCTCCCACAGTTGGAATGGGTTCCAGCTGGGGAGCGCGAGGGGTTCATGCGCGAGGTTTTACGCTGCCGCAATCCTGACCCAGCCATACGGCCCGGGTTTCCAGGCTGCCTTTCTGGTTGATGCCGATAGCATTGAAGGTGCCGTTGGCGACGGTGGTGAATTCGCGGTCACTGAGGAATGTCGCTACACCGGTGCCTTGGGCTTTCGGGCAACTGAAGCGGAATTTCCATTGGTTGCCGGTGCGCTCGGTGATCTGCTGCTTGCAGCCCGATTGCGGATCGGCCAGCGGGATATCGTTGGTAGCCACCTGCTGCGGCGTCAAACAGGCGCGGATGCCTTTACCGCCGATGTTGATGCCGTTTTTCTCCAGCGCAGCGCGCTGCTGCGGGGTGATCTGGCCCTGAATCTGGCCAAGGATCGATTGCACATCCATGGCCTGATCATCGACCTTCAGATTGCTCGAAGACATTTCCCACAACCCCGGCCGCAGCATCTGCGCCTGCGCAACCACCGGCAATGCCAAACCCAGGCCCAGCGCCAAACCCAGCAGACGAACGTTCATCGAGAAACTCCTGATCAGTTGTGGCCGTTAGACGCCGGCCGATTGCGTCGGTTCATGCACCGATTAAATAGAGACATTCGCAGCAGAACATGGTCTGTTAAGCATTGCATCTCGCGGAGCAAGGCTGCCCCATGGATTATTTCGGACCGCACATTTTCGGTTATTTGATTGCTCTGCTACACACCCTCGGTTCGATCGCTGCGATTCATGCGGTGCTCACCGTGCGCACCGCGCAGGGATCAATCGCCTGGGCATTGTCGCTGATCTTCATTCCCTACCTCACGCTTATTCCGTATCTGGTATTTGGTCGCAGCACCTTCGATGGTTACATCAAGGCCCGGCGCCAGGCCAACGAACAGATGCGCCTGGCCATTTCCGAACTGAACTGGCGCCCATGGGTGGAGGAAGCCCTGGCCGCCCGCGCGTCGAGCGCCTATGCCTCACTGCGGGCAATGCCGAAACTGGGGCGCATGCCGTGTCTGGCAAACAACGAGGTGCAACTGCTGGTGAACGGCGCTGCGACCTTCGAAGCAATCTTCACCGCCATCGAACAAGCAAAAGAAGCGGTACTTGTGCAGTTCTTCATCATTCATGACGATCGGCTCGGCCAGCGCCTGCGTGACCTGCTGCTGAAGAAAGCCGCCGAAGGTGTGTCCATACACTTGCTCTACGACCGCATCGGCAGCCATGCCCTGCCCCATCAATACGTCCAAGCGCTGCGAGATGCTGGCGTTGAGGTCAAAGCCTTTGCCACGCGTAGCGGCTGGCTTAACCGCTTTCAAGTCAACTTCCGTAACCACCGTAAAATTGTCGTGGTCGACGGCGTGGTCGGCTTTGTCGGCGGTCACAACGTCGGCGACGAATACATGGGGGAGAAACCGCCCCTGGCGCCATGGCGCGACACTCATGTAAAGGTTCGCGGGCCGGTGGTTGCCTGCATGCAGGAGTCATTTGCCGAAGACTGGTTCTGGGCCGCACGCACTCTGCCGCCGTTGATCCTGCCAGACGAGTACCCGGCCGATGGCGTGCTTTGCCAACTGCTCGCCAGCGGCCCGGCCGACGCCTACGAAACCTGCTCGCTGTTTTTCGTCGAAGCCATTCACGCGGCGACGCAACGAGTGTGGATCACCAGCCCTTACTTCGTCCCGGACGAAGCCGTGTTCGCGGCATTGAGGCTGGCGGTGTTGCGCGGTGTCGATGTACGGCTGCTGTTGCCGTCGCGGCCCGATCACCGCATCGTCTATGCCGCGTCCAGCCTGTATGCCTTTGAAGCGGTGCGTGCAGGGGTGCGGGTGTTCCGTTACCGCCCGGGTTTTCTGCATCAGAAAGTGGTGTTGATCGACAGCGAGATCAGCGCCATTGGCAGTGCCAACCTGGATAACCGCTCGTTCCGCCTGAATTTCGAAGTGATGCTGCTCACCGTCGACACTGCGTTCGCCGCCGCTGTGGAACACATGCTCAACGATGATTTCGCCCAGGCCGACGAGGTGGCCAAAGAAGAAAGCCGGGAAATCCACCGCCTGCAACAGGTCGGTATGCGGATCGCCCGGCTGATTTCGCCGATTCTCTGAACCCTCGGGTATCAGGGGTTGTAGATGTCGTCGCGGGTCCACGGCAGTTCATGACTGCCATCCGGGTGCGCTTTCACGGCGAGAATCTGATGCAGGTTGATCCAGCCCCGGGCGAAGGCGTAGGCGCAGCCGGCCAGATACAGGCGCCAGATACGCAGCGCTTGCTCCGGAACCAGCTTCGCTGCCGCTTCGAGGTTGTCCTCCAGGCGCTCGCTCCAGTGATCGAGCGTTCGCGCATAGTGCAGTCGCAAGCTCTCTACATCGACGATCTCCAGACCCGCTTCACTGATCTCGGCAGAGATCATCGCCAGATGCGGCAATTCACCGTTGGGGAATACGTACTTCTCGATGAAATCCCCAGCGCCGCGCCCCACCGGACGGCCGTCCGTGTGCTTGGCGGTGATGCCGTGGTTCATCACCAGCCCGCCTTCCTTCACTGCTCCGAACAGGGTGGTGCAGTACTCGGCGAGATTGGCGTGGCCGACGTGTTCGAACATGCCGACGCTGACCACTTTGTCGAAACGACCGTCTTGCGGTAAATCGCGATAGTCGAGCAACTGCAATTCGATCTGGTCTTCCAGACCCTCGGCTTGGACCCGCTCCTGCGCCAGCGCCAACTGCTCTTTACTCAAGGTGATGCCGAACACTTTGACACCGAACTCGCGCGCCGCAAATCGCGCCAGACCGCCCCAACCACAGCCGACATCCAGCAGATACTCGCCCGGCTGCAAGCGCAGCTTGCGGCACAAATGGCGGAATTTGGCTTGCTGCGCCTGTTCGAGCGTTTCGCTGCCGGTCTCGAAATACGCACAGGAATACACCATGTCGCTGTCCAGCCAGAGCTGGTAGAACGCATTCGACAAGTCGTAGTGGTAGGAAATGGCTTTGGCGTCGGTGTCCTTGTCGTGATGCGCACGCACCGGCTGACTGGCTTCGTCTTCATCGAGCAACGCACTGCTCAACTCGTCGCAGACCCGGATGACTTCGCTGATCGAGCCCTCCAGTTCCAGCTTGCCCTCGACGAACGCCGCACCCAGCGCATCCAGGCTTGGGTGGGTAAACTGAGTGACCATCTGCGGGTCCTTGACCACGATGGTGACGCTTGGCGCCGGGCCCAGGTTGAACTCATGGCCGTCCCAGAGTCGCAGGCGAAGCGGTAGCTGCAGGTTCTGCAAGGCCGGTGGAAGTTGCGCGAGCATGGAAAATCCCCCCTTGTTTCAGACGTCTGATCTGAGGGTAGACCAACCTGGAAAAATAGCAGGCTATCGATTCGATCCGCCCTGTCTACCATCACCGGCGCCTCGGCTGAACAGCCGATAATCCGCGCCTTACGGTAGATGACTGCCTGCACAGCCTGCGGTTCGATGAATTTTCTTTCATTTTTCCTGGGTGTCGAGCTTGAGCAAGGGCTCCTGAAAGCGCAGCAAACGTCCCGCGTTGCCCAGCACCAACAGGGTGCTCAGGTTGTGCAGCAACGCCGCGATCATCGCCCCGGCCGCGCCCAGCCATCCGAAAGCGGCGAAGACCACGATGGCGAGCGTCCAGCCAAGACCAATGATCACATTGACCTGCAAGGTGCGCCGGCACCGACGGCTCAAGCGCACGCAGGTAGCGAGGCGACGCAAATCGCTGCCAATCAAAACGATGTCCGCCGACGCCAGGGCAATGTCGGCGCCGCCTGCGCCCATCGCTACGCCAACCACGCCGGCCTTGAGTGCGAGGGAATCGTTGATGCCGTCGCCAACCACCATCGGGCGAAAGCCGTGGTCGATTTCCCTGAGTACTCGATTGAGCTTGTCTTGCGGCAGCGCTTGCGCCTGGACGTCGCTCAGCCCGACCTCTTGCGCCAGGGTTCGGGCCACACTCTGCCGATCACCCGTCAGTAGCAATTGTCGGCCCAGCCCCAGTTCGCGCAATTGGCTCAAGGCAAAGCGCGCTTCGGGTTTGACGCTGTCGGCGAGCAACAGCCAGGCGAGGAATTTGCCGTTCAAAGCCAGGCCGGCGATTGGGCCATCGTGATCAGGCACGGCGGTCGTGGAGACGCCCAGTTGCGCGAACAGTTCGGGACGGCCGAGCACAGCTTCGCCCTTCTCTGTTACTGCTACGACACCAAGGCCCTGGCGTTCATGGATATCGCTCAACGGCCAATAGGCTTGCTGAGTGACCAGCACCGAGAGTGCGCGGCTGACCGGATGACTGCTGGCCGCGCCGAGGCTGGCGGCCAGCGCTCGCACTTGGGCAGCGTCAGCTTCGAGGCTGTCGATGGACTGCAAACGCAACGTGCCGTAAGTCAGCGTGCCGGTCTTGTCGACCACCAGTGAGGTCAGATCGGCGAGCTCTTCAAGGAACGCCGAGCTGCGAATCAGAATCCCATGGCGAGCAGCCACGGCTACGCCGGCAATTGCCGTGGCCGGCGCCGACAGCACCAAAGCACACGGACACGCCGCCACCAATACCGCGAGCATTGCCTGGGCGTCGTTGGTCACGAACCAGGTCACCGCTGCCAGCAGCAACACCAGCACCATATAACTACCGGCGTAACGTTCGAGCAATCGCGTGATCGGCGGTTTCGAGCGCTCGGCGTTTTGCATCAGGGCGATGACTTTGCCCAACGTGGATTCGTCGCCGGTGCGGGTGACTTCAATGCGCAGCACTCCGTCGAGGTTGATGGCCCCACCGAACACCAGTGTGCCGACTTCAGCGTCCACCGGCACCGATTCACCAGTAATCGACGAAGTGTCGAGGCTCGCCTGTCCGAACAACACTTGGCCATCCGCCGGCACCCGATCGCCGGCGCGCACTTCGACAATATCCCCAGCGCTTAACGCGCTGTTATCCACCTCGATGATCGAACCGTCTGCTTGCAGCTTGCGCGCATGGCTTCGTGTCAATTGGCCAAGGGCATGAATCGCTTCCTGGGAGCCGATGACACTGCGCTCTTCGAGCACATGGCCGAAGATCATGATGATCGGCAACAACGCTGCGGTGAGCAGATCGCCGGTCGCCCACGCACCGAGCATGGCCAACGCGATCAACTGGTCGGTGATGCCGTGCAGGCTGGGATAACGCAGGCTGTACCACGCCGAACGCATCACTGGAACCGCTACCAGCAACGAGGCGAACCCGAGCAGCAATTGGCTGACCCCGATTTGCTGCGGGAGCATCCAGCGCCAGAGCAAACCCAGACCCAGCAGCCCGAGCGCGAGCATCGCCAAGGTCAATTGGCGTGCGGCGCGACGTTGTTCGGCTGAGGACAACAGACCAGGAGCAGCAGAAGTCGCCGTCATTGACTGGCTCCTTGAATGATCAATCGAGAATCGTCTTTCGGGTCAATAGTGGTGACCGACCCGGCCTGACCAAGAATTTTCGGCATGCGTTCGCGATACAGACGCAGGAGCATTTGCGAGTCCACGGATTTTCCCAGACTCAAGACGGTGGCGGTATCGGCCGTGGCTTTCGCAAGGCGTTCGCCCGCCTGCGCGTGCGCCACTTGCAGCGTGCGGTCAGCCTGTTCAGTGGCAGATTGCGTGAGCTTTTCCGCCTCGGTCCGCGCGTTGGCCACGGCCTTATCCGCCTGCTGACTGGCCGTCAGAACGGCATTGAAAGCACTGACCGCTGGCTCCGGCAGACTCGATTGCACGTCGACCCGCGACACTCTGATACCGATGCCCTGCCCGCTCGCCTTCAATTCGGCGAGTCGCGCGTTGATGCCTTGCACCAGATCACCGCGCAACCGCTCACGGCGCTCGGCCGCCCGATTGTCGGCGCCGATCAGTTCCGGGCGAGCGACGAGAATGGTGTCGAGATCACGCGCAGCGGTCAGCGCCACGGCACTGCGCGTCACCAACCGATCGAGTGCCGGCAGCACATGTTCGCCCTGCAACACGAATTCGTAGGGGTCGGAAACTTGGTAAAAAACGCGTACGTCCAGTTGCACTACGCCGGCGTCCCCGGTCAGTAAATAACCCGACCCAGCGAGAGCATCGTTCAATGGCGTAGCAAAAGAGGCCACACGGTCAGCCTTCAGCGCCTCGTCGCTGCGCAACAGATTTTCCACCCGACGCTCGATCACCCGGTCCGCCGCCGGCAACAGGATCACCTGTTCAAAGGGCTGCGGCCATGCCCATAACAGTCCGGCATTCTGAACCCGATCCAGCGCGCCGAAGTGCAGCACTACTGCGCGGTTTTGCGGATCAATCTGCCGGACATTCGAAAACGCCCATGCCAGCGCCGCCAACACGGTGATCGCATACAGGGCGATAAACGCCAGGCGCCCAGCCTGAATCCAAGGACTGTTCAACGAATGTGTTCCACGTGGAACTTCGTCTGTCATGGCTGCAATCCGGCCTTGTTGTCGAAAGTCGGCGGGCCATCGACCAATACGCGGAACGGTGCGGCATCGGTGCGCAGAATCAGTTTAGTGTCCGGCCTGACAATGGTTCCCAGGGTATCGAGCGAGCGCAGCAGGTTGTAAAGCTGCGGCGAGCTGGTGTAGGCGCGACCGTAAATCTGCGCCGCTTCGACCCGAGATTGCGCTTCGATGTCAGCGGCTTTAACTGTTGCATCGGCCTGAACGATGCGCGCATCGCGCTCGGCGGCGGAACGAATTTGCGCCGCTTCGCGTTTGCCGATGGCTGTGCGCTCAGTGGCGATAGTTTCGCGTTCGGCGCGCATGCGGTCGACCGTGGCGCTGAGTGTGACCGAAGGCAAAGTCAGCCGCTCGATGCCGACCTGTACCACGCGCACGCCATAAGTGGCGAGCAACTGTTGATCAATCTGCTGACGTAACTGCGCTTCAAAATCGGTGATGTGCACTTGGCTGGCATCGGTGTTGACCAGATTGGCCAAGTCGAAACTGCTGGCCGTAGTCTCCAGGGCCGAGCCGACGAAGGTGCGGATCTGCCGCGCCGCTTCGTCCGGCTGGTTCTGCACGGCGCGCATGAAGCGCTGCACGTGTTCAGGATCACCCTCTACCTGCCACCCCACGTAAGCCTGAACAATAATGCGCAAACCGTCGCGGGTGCCGACATCCTGCAAACCGCTGGAGGTTGTCCGCAGACGCAAATCCACCGGGATCGCCGCTTCGAATGGTGCAGGCCACCGCCAGTTCAAACCCGGATGAAGCAAGACCCGGGACGGATTTCCGAAACGGGTGATGACTGTGGCTTCACCGGAGCGCACTTGCACCAGACTCGCGGCGGCCACGGCAAACGCCACCAGCAACGCGGCCCAGCCCATACGGCGCCACGGAAATGGTCCGGCCTCTTGCGGATTGCCGTGGTGATGATGGCCATGATGATGGTGATGCCCGCCGTGGCCGTGGTCGTGGCCGCTGTGGTCGTGAACATCATGAACAGGCGACTGGCTCAATGGGTGGCTCCTGGCTGAACGGTGGTGCGTGGGGAGGACGGATCAGTCGGCAAAGTGAAAGTGCGCAGATCGATGGTTGGCGCATTTGCGCTGCCGCCGAGTCGATGGTCGAGTATCAGCAACCTGGCTTTACTCAGGCCCCGACTGAGCTCGCTGAGATATTGCTCCAGCACGAAGGCCTGGCCGGCACTGGCGAACGCCTTTTGTTCGGCGCCGAATTTCAGGTCGGCCGTTTGTGCAGCGGCATTGATCTCCCGCGCATTGGCCGTTGCCTGATCCCGCGCCGTGCTCGCCTGCAACTGCGCCTCGTTAATGGCCTGCGCAGCCGCCCCGCGCTCGCGAGCGATCAACGCCTGCGCGCCGATCTGCGCCGCTTGCACACTGTGATAGGCATTCGCCGCGCCCGCCGGCGGATGAATCGCTTCCACCACTGTGGCGAGAATTTCCACGCCACTGTTCAGGTGGTTCAGATCGCTTTGCACCGCGCGGCCGATTTTTTCGGCCAGCCCTGCCCTGTCATCGCCCAGCAAACCGTCGAGGGTGCGCGAGGCGAAATCGTGAACCAGAATGCGGCTGGCGGTGCTGCGAATCAGGGTCGGGACATCGGCGCTGTTGTAAGTCGCGGCGAGTGCCGCCTCGTCGTTCAAACCGATGCGATAAACAAAGCGCACGTCCATGTTGACGATTTGCAGGCCCTGTCGCGCGCCGCGGCTGCTGGCGATGACCTGGGATTTGTCATTGACGTGGCTGGCATCCCACAACCGGTTGGCGGTCAGCGGCGCCGGGCCTTCAGCGGAGTCGGACTGCACGGCGATTGGCTTGTCGCCGACACTGGTCGCCAGTTCATGGACCACGCCGTTTTCAACGGAGATCACCCGCCCCAATGGCCAAGGCAAACCGGCATGCAAACCAGGGCCGAATACCTGTCCCGGTTTACCGAAGCGCTCGTAGATCCCGCGACCTTGCAGGGGAATTTCATGGATGCCGGTCAGCAGCCAACCGCTCAGGGCGACCACCGCCAACACCGGCAACAAGGCCCGGCGCATATAACTGAAGGCCCAGACTTGGCGCAGATCGATGCCGAACCGATTGTGCATTTCGTGTTGCAACGCCAGCCACGGCTGTGGCGGCCAGCGCAGCATGTCGGCGATGACACTGCGCGCCAGCAGGGTCGGCTCAAGTTGTTCACGGCGCGGGCTGAAGACTGACAGGACGGCGCGCAACAGCAGTTCCATGGCCACCGACATCGGCAGGATTGCGCTGAATACCGCAACGCGCACTGGCCAGACTGCGGTTTCGCTGGCAAACAGCAGACACAATGCGCTGATCAAAAGGGTGATGATTACCACCCGGGACAGTTGCGCCAGTGCCACCGCTTCCGGCCATTGCGCCGACGGCTCCTGCGCCAGTTGCCGCTCTACCACCAGCACGGCAAACGCCAGTAACAACGCCAATGCCGCACCGAGGTTCGCCGAAAGACCCAACGCCGCCGAAGGTAAAGTGAGATTCCAGACCTGCTCTGTACTGAGCAGAACCAGTAACGCCCAGCCGCCGAGCCATAACGTTGGCGCGCCGATTTGTCCAAGCAGATGCCGGCTGCGCTGACTCAAGCGCTCCAGCAACCTTTCATACCAGCCATCGCCTGCAACGCCCGCCTCCACCATTGCCGGCGGCGAAACTGGCGGATGCATGACCCGCGCGCGCCATTGCGCCACCCACCACGCCGATTGCGCTCCGGCGACCAGAACCAGCAACGCTGCACTCTGGTTGATCAACAACGGCAACCACAGTGATTGCGGCGCAAACAGGCCGACGAAAAACGCCAGCATCCAGCCCAGCCCGGCCAATGCGCCGAGACCATAAGCCAGCCGGCGCAACTTGCGCCCCTGCGCGGCTGCCTGCTGAAACCGCGCCAGCCCGGTCACTGGCGTGGCGTCCAACTCAAGATCGACTTGCATATCACCCCGGCTAAATTGGTCGTAGCGTTACGATATAACGGAAACTGTGAAATATTCGTACACAACTGCGCTTATTCAAAAACGCCGCAGCTGTCGTTTGCCTGAAGCCTTGACCGAAATGTCCGGCAACGCTCATATTACGCGCATAATTTTTATCGCAACTAATCTTGGCTATTCCCATCGAGCAACCTGGAGCAAGCGCATGAGCAACTATGACGTGGTGATTCTGGGCGGTGGCCCCGGCGGTTATAACGCAGCGATCCGCGCCGGTCAGCTCGGGCTCAAGGCCGCTTGCGTTGAGGGGCGTTCAACGCTGGGCGGCACCTGCCTGAACGTCGGTTGCATGCCGTCCAAAGCCTTGCTGCACGCCTCAGAGCTGTACGCCGCTGCGGTGGGTCCGGAGTTCGCCAACCTCGGCATCGAGGTCAAACCGACGCTGAACCTTGCGCAGATGATGAAACAGAAAGACGAAAGCGTCGCCGGCCTGACCAAGGGCATCGAGTTCCTGTTTCGCAAGAACAAAGTCGACTGGATCAAGGGCTGGGGCCACATCGACGGCCCGGGCAAAGTGACGGTTACCGACGGCCAGGGCAACAAGACCGAGCTCACCGCCAGGGACATCATTATTGCCACCGGCTCCGAACCCACTCCCCTGCCTGGCGTCGAGATCGACAACCAGCGCATCCTCGATTCCACTGGCGCGCTGTCGCTCGGTGAAGTACCCAAACATCTGGTGGTCATTGGTGCCGGGGTGATCGGCCTGGAGCTGGGGTCGGTATGGCGGCGACTCGGCGCGCAGGTCACCGTGGTCGAATACCTTGACCGCATCTGCCCCGGTGTCGATGCCGAGGCCGGCAAGACCTTGCAGCGCGCGCTGAGCAAACAGGGCATCGCCTTCAAGTTGAGCTCAAAGGTCACCAGCGCCACCCATTCTGCTACAGGCGTGCAGCTGAGTGTCGAGCCTGCCGTTGGCGGCACGGCTGAGCTGATCGAAGCCGATTATGTGCTGGTGGCCATCGGGCGCCGGCCGTACACCCAAGGCCTGGGGCTGGAGAACGTCGGCCTGAGTACCGACAAACGCGGCATGCTCGCCAACAAACAACATCGCACCGAAGCCGCCGGAGTCTGGGTGATCGGCGACGTCACCTCCGGGCCGATGCTCGCGCACAAGGCTGAAGACGAAGCCATGGCCTGCGTCGAGCAGATCCACGGCAAGGCGGGCGAGGTCAATTACGCGCTGATCCCCAACGTCATCTACACCCAACCGGAACTGGCCAGCGTCGGCCAGACCGAAGAACAACTCAAGGCCGAGGGCCGTGCCTACAAGGTTGGCAAGTTTCCCTTCACGGCCAACAGCCGTGCGAAGATCAATCACGAAACCGAAGGCTTTGCCAAAGTCCTCGCCGACGAGCGCACCGATGAAGTGCTCGGCGTGCATCTGGTCGGGCCGAGCGTGAGCGAGATGATCGGCGAGTTTTGTGTGGCGATGGAGTTCAGCGCGTCGGCCGAGGACATCGCACTGACCTGCCATCCGCATCCGACGCGTTCGGAAGCCTTGCGCCAGGCGGCGATGAATGTCGAGGGGATGGCGACGCAAATGTAGCTTTCAAACCTTGCCGCCGCCTCCGCGAGCAGGCTCGCTCCCACTTTGGAATGCGTTACCCCTGTGGGAGCGAGCCTGCTCGCCAATGGCGCTACCCGGTCTACAGCGGCAGATGCCCTAACGGCAACGCACCCGGCGCTTTCACCGTATGAATGGCAAAGTTGCTGCGAATATCGCTCACCCCCGGGAGTTTGAGCAGGTGTCCACTGACAAAGCGGTCATACGCTCGCAGGTCAGGCACGACTATCTGCAACAGGAAATCCGACTCCCCGGACACCAGAAACGCTGAGACAACCTCGGGCAATGCAGTGACGGCGGCATAAAAAGCCTCGGCCCGCTCTTCGTTGTGCCGCTCGACTTTGACGCCGACAAACACCGTCAGCCCCAACCCGACTTCATCACGATCCAGATTGGCCTGATAGCCGCGAATCACCCCTGCCTCTTCCAGCATGCGCACCCGCCGCAAACACGGTGAGGCGGACAGGCCGATTTCTTCCGCCAGCTCGACATTGCTCAGGCGGCCGTTGCGTTGCAGCGCGGCGAGAATCTTGCGGTCGTAAGTGTCGAGTTTCATCTTTGGCAGATCCCGATAGGTACAGCTCATAAAACCAGCAGGTTATGCCAAACCCGCCCTGTTTTGAAGCCGACTACGCAAGCACCTGCCCCGCCCTCTCGCTCTAGACTGGCGCCCACACATCAACAACGAACGAGGGCGTGACGTGGCAAGTCTCTGGCTGTTTATCCTGACGCTGGCTGTGGTGCTTCTTTTGCCGGGGCCAGACATGATCCTGCTGTTGCAGACCGGTGCGCGGCAGGGTCGCGGCGCGGCATTGGCCACCGCGTTGGGCCTGGCGATCGCCCGCGCCTGCCACGTGGCATTGGCGGCATTGGGGCTGGCGGCGCTGTTCAAAACGGCACCGTGGACGTTTGACGTGGTGCGCATCGCGGGCGCGGCGTACCTGCTGTGGATCGGCATTCAATGTTTTCGCAGCCCGCTCGTACCGAACCTGCAAGCGCAAGAGCAGCTACTCGGCGAAGATCAATGGCGGCAGGCGATCCGGCGCGGCCTGCTGACCAACCTGCTCAACCCCAAGGCCTTGCTGTTCTGCTCAGTGTTGCTGCCGCAATTCATCGTCAGTCATGGCACGCCGGTGCTGGGCCAGTTCGCTCTACTTGGCCTGGTGCTGGTCAGCGTCGGCCTGCTGTTCGACAGTGCTGTCGCCCTGACCGGTGCGGCATTGGGCCGTTGGCTGCAACACAGTCCAACGGCTCAGCGCGTTCAGCAATGGCTGTTCGGCAGCCTGTTGATTGGCTTCGCCGTACGCCTGAGCTTCATTCAACAGGCTTAAGCCTTGCGTACCTTGCGCTGGCGACGGGTGATCAGCAGTAGCGCAGCAGCAGCGACCAGCAGCACCGCGCCGATCTGCACCGGCCACTTGTACGGTCGCAGCGTCGCACGGACGGCATCGGTGACCTGGATGACGTAGCGCTTGTCGGCATTTTCGAAGTCCGGGTACGGGCACTGATTACCGAAGTCTTGTGCCCACGGCACATAAGGACCTTCCTTGACGTAGCGCTGATACAGCGCACTCTGGTCTTCAAGGCTGCTGTTCCAGCCGGCGGCGTTGCACAACACCGCGGCAAACGCTTGACTGGTGTGCGGCAGGTTATCGGCCGCGCGGCTGGCCAATGACGTAGCAACAAAACGATAGTGATAGCGCTGGTCCGGTTGCGCGGCGCTCGCCTGCAGGCGCTGCACTTGCGCCGCAGAAATCAGCAGGCCGACATCCAGCTTCGTGCTCTCCAGCGTGTAGTTGCCGCCGAATGTGGCGTAGTCAGGCGCCATCTCATAGCCGAGGATGTCCATGCCCCACTCCCGCGCCGTCCATGCGGCGTTGTACAACGCACTGGCGCGTTTGCTCGGCCACCACGCAGCATCGGCCTTTAGCCGTTGCTCGCCATAGAGCCGGGCCTTGCGTTGCAAATCGTCACTGGCGAAATAAGCGATCGCTTCTTCGTAACGCCCTTCACGCAGCAACCGCCGACCGAGCAGATTGCGCAGGTTGGCGGCCACCGACAGCGGCACGTAGTTATCGCGCTCCTGTTGAGTCAACGGCGGCGGCGCCGGCACATTCTCATCGACGTACTGCTTGAGCTCCTCGACCGTCAGCACCCGTTCGGCAACGGTGGCGGCATCAAGCCAGTAGATGCTGTTACTGCGATACAACTGCACGAAAGCCTGCAGGTATTCGCCGCGCTGCAGCGCCAGGATCGCGCTTTCGCCCTCGACCCGGCATTTGGGCTGCAGCGTTTCAAACGCCCAGTCCGGTGTGCGGCGATAACCCCAGTCTTCGTTCTGCGGGAAGGCTTGGGCGGCTTTGGCGTACGCTGCGGCGGCGGCAGTTATGTCGCCCTCACGCACCGCCAGTTTTGCCCGCAGCCACCAGGCCAGCCCGCCGTCCCCGGCGTTTACCAGAAAGGCCTTGGCAGACGCGTAGTCGCCCTGCTGATAACTCATCGCCGCCAGTCGATCGGCATTGTCGTGGCTGCCACGGGTGTTGTTCTGCAACAGCGTTACCAGCTTTTTTTCGTTTGCCGGCTGTTCGCCGAATGACCAGCCCTGACGGCTGACCAGCCACGCCGTGACCAGTTGCTGCACCGCTGGCTGCTGCAGCAGTTTCGCCAGCTGAGCCTCGGGCAACTCGGCCAGCTCGTTCATCAGTTGCTTGAGCGACGTGTAACCGACCGCCGAGCCATGCAGGTTCTGGGCTTCGTAGAGTTCGATGGCGGCGCTCCAGTCGCCCGCGCTGCGCAACGCGCGTGCCTCTTCACCGAGACTGGCAACGCCCAGTTCCAGCGGATCGCTGAAGCCGTCGATGCTCAACTGCCGAGCCTGGCGGAAGGCATCGCGTGCCTGCTCCAGCGCTGCGCTGCGGTCGTGCGCCTGGTTGCTCATGGCAAAGGCGATGCGCCCCAGAGAATACGCCGCCCACGTGCTGCGCAACGGACGCTGCTCTGCCGGCAGCCCCAGCACCTTGTTGAAATACTCCGTGGCCAATTGATGATCACCGCTGGCGAAGGCCACGGCGCCGGCGACGTACAAACGGATTTCCGCCGGCAGACTGGCGCCCTGCTCCTCGGCCTGACGTGCATCGCTGAGCCCGCGCAGGCGCTTGACCACGGCGTATTGCTCGGTGCTCAGGCCAAGCTGCTCAGCCTGTTCGCGCGCCAGCTCGGATGCGTTGTCTTCGGCGTAATCATTGGGATTATGGGTCGCGGCGGTGACATTTTTCAGCCCGGCAATGGTTTTACCCAAACGGCTGATTTCGAAACTGAAACTGCCTTCGGGCAGATCGGCCAGGGTCTGCGCGCGATTGTCGAGCAGGCGCATGGGGAAGTCCGGGCCGCAGGCCAGCGCCGAACCCAGCGGCAGGCTGAGGCTCAGGCAAAGCAGATGGCGGGGCCAGTTACGGGTCAACATGCGAACCTCCTTGATCAATATGTGCACAACGCGCCCAACCGATAGCGCGCTGCCCGCCAGCCGGCAAGCGGCCGTCACGCAGGCGGGAGAAGGTAAGCAGATTGGCACTTTGTTGCAACGAGTAACCGGCGAGCGCATCGGCGCCGGCGCAACCCTGCGCCTTTAGCGTGATTCGCGCGGGCCAGGGGCTGTCGAGATTGCCGCGGTTTTCGAGCTGAACGTCATAAAGTCCGCCCAGTTCTTTGAATGACAGACCCAATCGGCTGTTCAGCACATCGCCGCGTGCCACGGCGCGCAACGTAGTCAGGCTCCAGGCGCGACGATCATTGGCCAGCGGCAGGCGAAACCAGATCAGCCCGGCGAGATGCTCGGGCGGAGCTTCGCGCAAAGCCTTGGCCAGCTGGCTGAGTTGCAGCGGATCGGCGAGCAATTCCCGGCGCTGACCGCCGCGCTCAAGTTGCACTTCGCTTTCCACCACGGGCGCGCCGCCGTCATTTTCCAACAGCGCAACGCCGTAGGCCGGCAGCGCCAGATAGAACGGTTTGGCACTGACACGTGCCCAGGCCTTGGCCCACTTCAACGCCTGCTCGTGATCGAACAGACCCAGTCGCGGATCACTCACGGCGTGAACTTGCAGCACGCTGCTGTCGACGCTTTGCAACAGCGCTGGCAACTGCGCGCTATCGAGCCAGGCCGGCAGCGCTGTGATGCTCAAAGGCAACGATGGCGGCAAGGCCGCACGCAAATGTTTGAGGAATCCAGCGTATCCGGTCAGCCGTGCGTTACCGGCATCGTGATCGATTTCGATACCGTTCAGCGTAAGGCCCTGCGCCTGCCAATCGGCGATGACTTGCAGAATCTGCGCGGTGACCTGCTCCTGGTCCAGCGACGGCATCTGGCCATCGAGGCGAATCACTGCGATCAACGGGCGGCCATCGGTTGTCAACAACGCCGGATCAACCCGCGCCCTGCTCCACCGCGCCCCCGCAAAACCTTGCAACGCCAGCACGCGCAGTGTCGAGAAGTCGTCGTGGCTGTCGCGCAATGCCGCTTCATGCGCCGGCGTCCATTGACGTTGCCAGACGTAGAGTTGCTGGTCGAGGGCTGGCGCGGCGTGTTGCTCGCACCCCGCAAGCAACATGCCGAGAAACAGACCCACAATAAACCGCATACCTTGAAAATCCCCGAGACCACAGGCCGCAAGGTTACACAAAAACCTTGTAGGAGCTGTCGAGTGAAACGAGGCTGCGATCTTTGGACATGGCTTCAAGAATCAAGATCAAAAGATCGCAGCGTGCCGCAGCGTCTACACGGATGCCGCAGGTTTGCGCGCGATGATTACCTGACTCTTGGCCACCACCGCATCCAGCGCCTGTTTGATCTGCGCTCCGCGCGGGGAATCCAGCACCGCTTGCCAGGTCTCGGCCCAGTGATCGAGCAGCGGATGATCCGGATTGCTGAAATCAACCTTCGCTTCCCAAAACAGCAGCATCCACATCGACCAGTAAAAGCCGTACTGGGTGTGACTGACAATCTCCAGCCCGGCCTCGGTGACCATTGCCTTGAATTGCTCTTCGCTGATGATGCGTATGTGATTGGGCTTCTGAAAATACTCTGGCGCGGCGATGTCTTTCTGCAACTCCTCGGAACTCGGATGCGGGACACTCAGCAAATACATCGCGCCCGGTTTGCCCACGCGCACCAGCTCAGCAAGAAACTGCGCCGGATCGTCGACGTGCTCGATGACTTCGGTGGATACCACACGTGTCGCCGTGGCGTCGGCAATCGGCAGCGGGTTGCAGTCAGTGACGTGACATTCCACCTCTCGCGCCGGCGTATCGCTCAGACGCTGCCGGGTGGCGTCGACCTTGCCTGCATCGATATCGGCGATGATGATCTTCGCCCCGCGCATGCCGCAGAAATGCACGTTGCCACCATCGCCGCAGCCTACGTCGAGCAGCGTGTCATCCGCTGACACAGCGAAGCCTTTGAACAGCTCATTGGTCTGCTGATTGAACCAGCCACTGAGCTTGGCATCGTACAGGCCGAGCATGTATGGATCGACCTTGCTGGCGACCGCTGCAACGGGCTGCGACAGCGCCGGGGCGGGCGTCGCAGCCCTGAGTTTTTTCAACAGGCTGAGCATGAAGTGGCTCCAGGGACAGGAATAGCGGATCGTGACGCACCGAGGCCCTGCATCAGCGAGGCACGGCGGTTGCGCACAGGTTCAAAGATCAGTCTGCCGTTCATGGCACGTCTACCTCCTGCACTGGCTTGCGAGCGATGATTACTTGGCTCTTGGGCAGAAAGCTGTCGAGGATCTGTTTGATCGCCAGTCCGCCGGGCTGGTTGAGCAAGTCCTGCCAGGTTTTCGCCCAGCTCTCCATCAAAGGCATGAATGGAGCCTGGATGCGATCTCGCACCGCGCCAGCCGGATCACGTCCCGCAGCGCGTTCGCCCGCCCAGAAAAAGATCATGCCCATCACCCAGAAGAAACCGCTGGCCCGACGATGCTCGATCACCAGACCGGCCTCTTCCACCAGCGCGGCGAAGCGCTCAGGGGTGAAAATCTGCACGTGGTTGGGCGATTGATAGTAGCTGGCCGGCGCGATGCCTTTTTGCAGGTGCTCGCCGACCGGTGCCGGTACGCTGAGCAGGTACTGCGCACCGGGCCGTCCCATGCGTACCAGCTCGGCCATGAAGGGCTCGGGTTCGGCGATGTGTTCCAGCACTTCCATGCACACGACCTTGCTGGCACAGCCGTCGGCCAGCGGTAAGGGCAGGCTGTTGCTGACCAGTCCGAGGCTGGCATTTGTACTTTGCGCCTGGACTTCACGCGCGAGGTTTCGCACCTTATCGTGTTCGCTGTCGGTGAAAATCACCGAAGCGCCCTGACGCACGGCAAACAATGTGGCCACGCCCTCGCCGCAACCGACGTCGAGCACGGTATCGTCTGCCGTTATCGCAAACCCCTGAAGCAGTTCGCCGCTGTCGTTCCGGAACCAGCCGTCGAGTACTGCGTCATGCAGACCGACGTCACGGGGCGATACGGGTACAGGTGGCTGCGCCGGCGGCAATGCCGCACGCGAGGGCAGCCAGCGAGCGAGCAGACGCCCGATCATGCGAGCGTGACCTGCGCAGGCTGCGGGCCGGCAGCTGGCAGCGGCAACTCGAGGAAGGCACGTAACCGCTGCTCGGTGCTGGCTTGGCTGCAGAAGCGTTGCAGGCTCTGAACCGCCGCAACGGACATGGCCGCATAACGCGGTGGGTCGTTTTTTGCCACCTCGTAGCTGTCGCGGTAGGCGGCACACAACGAATCCCAGTCAGTCATGTAACGCAAGGTGCGGTAGGCCGCGCGCGGGTCATGCGGCCAGGCCGTGAGCTCCTCGGTGAAGTCGACCAGGAACGCGTTGTCGCGGCTCACGTAATCGGCCATCGCCGTGTTCACGGGCGCAATGGCCGGCTTGCCGCACGACATGAATTCCATCAGTGGCAAGCACTGACCCTCGCCGTACGAACTGTTGACCACGTAACTGGTGGCCTGCACCAGCGCTTCGTAATCGGCATCGGCCAGATAGCCGTGGATCAGCACGATCCGGCATTTATAGGACTGGTTCTTGTACAGGTGGTGCAGCATGTCGGTCAGCGCGTTGGCGATGTCGTGGTGCGTCAGTTTCAGAACCAGGGTCGCATCACTGATCTCGCGAAATGAGGCACAGAACGCGCTGATCATGTCCTGCCAGTTCTTGCGACCGTCGTAAGGGTTGAACACTGAGGTGTAGACCACGCCTTCCAGGTGCAACTGGCAATCTGCGGCCGGTCCATCAAGGGGTATTGGCGCACCTTCGCGCAGTGCCGGTGGGCCGTAGGCACGCAGGTCCGCCTTGCGACTGTCGATCAGCAGCCCGCGCAGGTTGAGCGTTACGCCATCTACGACCGGATGCCTGAGCAAATGCTCACCGCGCTCGGCGAAACGGTCCCACACCGGGGCGGGAATCGCACACACCGGATAGTCATCTCCCATGACCTCGCTGACCGCTTTGACTGTGAATGTCGAATGGGTAATCGCCCGACCACAGGCCTGCAGGACCACGCGCCAGTCATGGCGGGGTTCACCCTGCCAGCTTTCAGTGGGGATGGTACTGAACTCCCAGGCGAAAACCGGGATGGTCGGGCAGGCGTAATGAATGGGGGTACGGTGCGGCGGGGAAAAGGACAGGAAAATGCATGCCTCGCCGCGGCTCAAACAGTCAAAGTACAAACGGTCGACCAGTTCGTCGGGCTGGCTGACCTCGATCACCTGACCGATTCGTTCCAGTACAGGGCGGAACTCCTTCAGCACGAAATAATAGCTGTACTCGGGCCGTCCGAGGTTCTGCTGAATATTGCTCTTGTTGGTTTCCGAATGAATGATGATCAGCATGAGCCCGCTCCGGTCTTGACCGACAGGGGGACGTTTGCGCTGGTCGTCGCGAGCCCGAAAAATGTCGCCACGCGCTTCTGTACAGGACCGAATCCGCAGTATTCGCGCATGCGCTCACTGGCCGCCGCTGCCATGGCCTGGTAAGCCTGCGGATGGTTCTTGGCCATGATGTAACTGTTCTCGTAGGCGGTTTTCAACGATCCCCAATCGGGGCGGTGGCGCAAGGTGCGATAAAGAATGCGCACGTCCTCGGGCCAGATGGTCGGCTCGCGACTCGACTTGACGACGAAGCCGACACGTTCGTCGATGTAATCGCCCATCGCGGTGTGGTCGGGGGCAATCACTGGCCGGGCGCAAGACATGAACTCCATTAATGGCAGGCACAAACCTTCGCAGCGCGACGCATTGACGTAGAAGCTGGCGGCGCCATAGAGACGGGCGAATTCGTCATCTTCCAGGTATCCGTGCATGACTATCACTCGACAGGCGAATGGCGACAGTTGTGACAGCAAGGTAATGAGGTGGACGTAGTAGCTCGACAAGTCGTTCTGCGTGATTTTCAGCACGAGGGTGGCGTCCTCGACATCACGCATGGCCCAGCAGAACGCAGTGATCAGGTGATGCCAGTTCTTGCGCCCGTCCTGCGGATTGAACACGCTGACGTACACCACGCCGCTGACGTCGATCTGGACCTGTGCGTCCGTGTGAGGCAGTGACGCCTGCGGGTGGTCGGCCTGGTCCAGTGCCTGCGAGACCGTTACCGGCAGCACATCGCGTGAGGATGCACGCCAGCCGGCGAGCTTGTGCCGAACGGTAGCGGGCAACAGATCGCTGAGCGCTTCGCGATACCACTGCAACAGGTTGTGCTTGAGCAGAAACAGAGGACGGTGCTCGGAACGGCTCTTCAGGGCCCGGTAGCATTCACGCAAATAGTGTCTGGTGATCAATGCCCGTCTGTGGACGGTCAGTTCGGGCGCTTGAGCGAGACCACGGGTTTCCAGTTCCTGCTCGCTGTGAATCGGCGCGATAAGGCCGTCGGCGGACAATCCCAAGGTGCGGCTGTCGATGATGCACCCCTTGATTTGCAAGGTGCTGCCGGGGTTGACCGGCACACTGGGATAATCCTGTCGAACTTGCGCAAAGCGCTCCCACAGCGGCGTTGGCAAAACCAGTACGGGGAAATCTTCACCGAGGCTGCGGCGGATCGCCTGCGCGGTATGAGACGACAAGGTAATCACCCGGCCATGGCGCGCGAGCATCTGACGCCAGTCCTGGCGTTCATCGCCGGCAGCGAACTCGCTGGGAATCGAGTCATACTCCCAAGCGATCACGCAGACCATCGGGCATTGCAGCCCCGTTGGGGTCTTGTGAGGCGGGGCAAAGGAAAGAAACAGGCATTCCTGATCGGCCTGACGCAATCGCAGATACAACGGATCAACCGCATCAGGCGACGCCACCACATGCACCTGGCCAAGGCTTTCCAGCACTGGACGGTAAGCTTTGAGCACGAAGTAATAGCTGTATTCCGGGCGCCCAAGGCTGGCACTGATGGAGCTGTCGTTGACGTCCGAATAGAGAATGAAATTCATGGCATCCCACGATGAAGCGCCATCCCGGCTACTTCATGCTATGACGGCCGGGCACTGATGGGTCAGTCTCCCCAGACACGTCTTCGTTCTTGTTTTAGTGGTCGGCGTCCCCCGCTGCGCGATGCCTCCGGGCAAACCCTGGGAGGGCGACGAGCGCCATTCTAAACACATCCATTGCGGCTCCGGGAACCGCCCGCCAAGAATAAATCCGGCTACGCTGACGAGAACTGACCAGTCACGGTTTGCCCTGTTGAAATTGCCGTGCAATTGGCCCAGATTGAGCGCAAATAACTACAACAACGGACTTCGCCCATAGTTTTTCAGGCTTTTCCTGCGGTCTGACAGACCTCTCCTTAAAGCCTGTGGAAAAGCGGCGCAAGTCATGACCAAGGGGTCGCTGTTTGAAAAAACGTCTGTTCGTCACGGGCCTCAACGGCTTCGTGGGACAACACATTCAGTCTCGTCTGGCTGCGCCGGGTTCGTCGTGGGCGCTGCTGCCTGCCGTTTCGTCCTACGACCTCACAGACGCCGACAGCCTCACCGATCTCTGGCCGGAATTGCCCGATGCGGTCATTCATCTGGCCGGCCAGACCTTCGTGCCGGAAGCCTTTCGTGACCCGGCCCGCACCCTCGACATCAATCTCTTCGGCACACTAAACCTGTTGCAGGCGCTCAAGGCTCGCGGCTTTGCCGGCACTTTCCTGTATGTCAGCTCCGGCGACGTCTATGGCCAGGTCGGCGAACAGGATTTGCCAATCACCGAGCAGCAACCGCCGCTGCCGCGCAATCCGTATGCAGTGAGCAAACTCTCGGCAGAGTTCCTCAGCTTGCAATGGGGCCTGAGCGAAAGCTGGCCGGTGCTGGTTGCGCGTCCGTTCAATCACATCGGCACCGCGCAGAAAGACAGCTTCGTCATCGCCAGCGCTGCCCGGCAGATCTGCCGCATCAAACAGGGCTTGCAAGCGCCGCAACTGCAAGTCGGCGATATCGACGTGACACGGGATTTTCTCGATGTCAGCGACGTAATTGGCGCCTACTTCGCACTGCTGGAAAACGGCACACCGGGGCAGGTCTACAACATCTGCTCGGGCCGCGAGCAAAGCATTCGCAGCCTGATCGAACAATTGGCCGATCTGGCCGAAGTCGACGTAGAGCTGGTGCAGGATCCGGCGCGCATGCGTCGCGCCGACCAGCGGCGCGTCTGCGGCAGCCACGCCAAACTGGCCAACGCCACAGGATGGGCGCCCGCCACCACCACACAACAATCCCTGCGGGCGATCCTGTCCGACTGGGAGATGCGAGTACGCCAAGAATGACAAAGAGTGCACTGATTACCGGGATCACGGGCCAGGACGGCGCCTATCTGGCCAGACTGCTGCTGGACAAGGGTTACAGGGTTCATGGCCTCGTCGCCCGACGCAGCAGCGATTCACGCTGGCGCCTGCGCGAGATGGGTATCGAAGCCGATATCGTCTATCTGGACGGCGACATGGCCGATGCCTGCTCGGTGCAGCGTGCGGTAATCAAATCGGCACCGGATGAAGTCTATAACCTCGCCGCACAGAGTTTTGTCGCCGCTTCGTGGGATCAACCGGTCACCACCGGCATCGTCGATGGACTGGGCGTGACGCACCTGCTCGAAGCGATCCGCCAGTTCAGCCCGCACACGCGTTTCTATCAGGCCTCGACCAGCGAAATGTTCGGTCTGATCCAGGCTGAACAGCAGGACGAGAACACGCCGTTCTACCCGCGCAGCCCTTACGGTGTAGCCAAGCTCTACGGCCACTGGATCACCGTCAACTACCGTGAAAGCTTCAACCTGCACGCCAGCAGCGGCATCCTCTTCAACCATGAATCACCGCTGCGCGGCATCGAGTTCGTCACCCGCAAGGTCACTGATGCCGCCGCACGCATCAAGCAGGGCAAACAGCAGGAGCTGGCCCTGGGCAACATTGACGCCAAACGTGATTGGGGGTTTGCCGGCGATTACGTCGAAGCCATGTGGCTGATGCTGCAACAGGACAAACCGGACGACTTCGTGGTCGCCACGGGCGTAACCACCACGGTGCGCGAAATGTGCCGCATCGCCTTCGATCACGTCGGCCTCAACTACCGTGATTACGTGAAGATCGACCCCGCGTTCTTTCGCCCGGCCGAAGTCGAAGTGTTGCTCGGCAACCCGGCCAAGGCCCAGCGCGTGCTGGGCTGGAAACCGAAAACCGACCTGGACAGCCTGATCCGCATGATGATGGATGCGGACATGAAACGCGTTGCCAAGGAGTAGGCCATGCTCATCCCCGTGATTCTGTCCGGCGGTGCCGGCACCCGTTTGTGGCCGGTGTCCCGCGAGGGCCACCCCAAGCCGTTCATGACCCTGCCCGATGGCCAGTCGTTGCTGGCCAAGACCTACCAGCGCGCGGCAGCGTTGCTCGATGGCTGGGGCGACATCGTCACGGTGACCAATCGCGAGTACTACTTCCAGAGCAAGGACCACTACTGCGCAGCCCGGGTGTCACGCCATCGCGGGCACTTTTTGCTTGAGCCGAGCGGGCGCAATACCGCACCGGCGATCGCGGCAGCAGCGCTGTCGTTGCAGGCACTGCATGGCGACGACGCAATCATGGTGGTGATGCCGGCGGATCATCTGATCGTCAATCAGGACGCCCTGAAAAGTGCGGTCGAGCATGCAGTCAATCTGGCGAAGGATGGTTATCTGGTGACCTTCGGCGTGGTTCCGACCGCCCCGGAAACCGGCTTCGGCTACATTGAAACCGGTGCGCCGCTGGATGCCAGAGGCGCGGCCAAGGTGCAGCGCTTTGTCGAGAAACCCGACCTGCAAACCGCCACGCATTACCTGGAAAGCGGCAACTTCCTATGGAATTCGGGAATGTTCTGCTTCACCACCGCGACCCTCCTCGCCGAGCTGCAACTGCACGCCCCCGAGTTGCTGGAACAGACCCGCGCCTGCATGGCTGCCAGCGCACCGGTCGAAACGGTTGGCTGCCTGCAACAGGAGTTGTCGCCGACGCTGTTCGCCGAAATCACCGACATCTCCATCGACTACGCGCTGATGGAGCGCTCGGAAAAAGTCGTTGTGGTGCCCGCCGGTTTCGACTGGAGCGACATCGGTTCGTGGAACGCGGTCGCAGCGCTGATTCCCGCCGACGCCGACAACAACCGCGCCAGCGGCGAAGCCATCTTCATCGACAGCCACCACAACTTCGTGCATAGCGAAGGCCGGCTGGTAGCGACCGTGGGGGTGGATAACCTGATCATTGTCGACACCGCCGACGCCGTATTAGTCGCGCATGCCGACCGCGCTCAGGATGTCCGCCGCGTGGCGAAACAGCTCAAGGACAAGTCCCACGAGGCCTATCGCCTGCATCGCACGGTGAGCCGACCGTGGGGCACCTACACCGTTCTGGAAGAAGGCCCGCGTTTCAAGATCAAGCGCATTGTGGTCAAACCCGGTGGCAAGCTGTCGCTGCAGATGCACCATCACCGCAACGAGCACTGGGTGGTGGTCGAAGGCATGGCCAAGGTCACCAACAACGGTTCCGGCACCACGCTGGTCGCCAAGAACGAATCGACATTCATTGCTGCCGGTCACCGCCATCGCCTGGAAAATCCCGGGGTGATCGATCTGGTGATCATCGAAGTGCAGAGCGGCGAGTACCTGGGCGAGGACGATATCGTTCGCTTCGAAGATCAATACGGCAGGACGGTCTGAATGCTGCTTTCTTTGTACCGCTCAATGCGCAGCTACCGGGGATTCATCCTCGGCAGCGTCAAACGCGAGTTCCAGTCGCGATATCGCAACTCGCTGTTCGGCGCGCTGTGGACGGTGCTCAACCCGCTGTCGATGATCGTTGTCTATACGGTAATTTTTTCGCAGATCATGCGCGCTCGCCTGCCGGGCGTGGAGGATGGTCTGGCTTATAGCGTCTACCTGTGCGCCGGTTTGCTGACCTGGGGTCTGTTCGCGGAAATCACCACACGCAGCCAGACCATGTTTCTGGAAAATGCCAACCTGCTGAAGAAACTCAGTTTCCCGCGCATCTGCTTGCCGGTGATCACTCTGCTCAACGCCGGGATCAACTTTGCAATCATTCTCGGCCTGTTCTTCGGCTTCCTTCTGGTCAGCGGCCGCCTGCCCGGCATGGCCCTGCTGGCGCTGATACCGCTGCTGGTCGTGCAGGTGATTTTCGCCGCCGGACTGGGGATGTTGCTGGGCATGCTCAATGTGTTCTTTCGCGATGTCGGGCAAATGTTCGGTATCTGCCTGCAGTTCTGGTTCTGGCTCACGCCCATCGTTTATCCATTGTCGATCCTGCCACCGGGCATTCAGCACATCATCAGTTTCAACCCGATGACCGCGCTGATGACCAGCTATCAGAACGTCTTCCTCTACAATCAATGGCCGCACTGGCCTGCCCTGCTGCCGTTACTGATCATCGGACTGTTGCTCTGCGCCATGGCGCTACGCCTGTTCCGCCAGCGAGTCGGTGAAATGGTGGACGAACTCTGATGGGACACATACGCGTCACCGGCCTGGCCAAAGCCTACAAGCAATACCCGAACCGCTGGAGCCGCTTGCTCGAATGGCTGGTGCCGTTCTCCCGCGCTCGGCATGACTTGCATTGGGTGCTGCGTGATGTCGACTTCGAAATCCAGCCCGGTGAAGCCGTGGGTATCGTCGGCGTCAACGGCGCAGGCAAAAGCACCTTGCTCAAGATGATCACCGGCACTACCCAACCGACTTGCGGACACATCCATCTGCAGGGCCGGGTGGCCGCGCTGCTGGAATTGGGCATGGGTTTTCACCCGGACTTTACCGGTCGCCAGAACGCCGTCATGGCCGGGCAACTGCTGGGAATGCAGGTCGAAGAGATCGACGCGCTGATGCCGCAAATCGAAGGCTTTGCCGAGATCGGCGAGGCCATCGATCATCCGGTGCGTACCTATTCCAGCGGCATGCAGATGCGCCTGGCATTCAGCGTCGCTACCTCGCGCCGCCCGGATATCCTGATCGTCGACGAGGCGCTGTCGGTCGGCGACGCCTATTTCCAGCACAAGAGCTTCGAGCGCATCCGCGGCTTCCGCAAGGCGGGCACCACCCTGCTGATCGTTTCCCATGACCGCTCAGCCATTCAGTCAATCTGCGACAGCGCCATCCTCCTGGAGAATGGCCGCCTGGCCATGCGTGGCAAACCCGAAGAAGTCATGGACTACTACAACGCCATGCTCGCCCAGCGTGAGGGCCAGATCGTACGGCAAGAGATGCTTGCCAATGGCCAGGTGCAGACGATTTCCGGCACCGGCGAAGCGGGCATTCTCAACGTTCGCCTGCTCGACGCACAGGGCCGCAGCCTTGAGGTCGCTGAGGTCGGTCAGCCGGTGGTCTTGGAAGTACAGACTGAAATCCGCCAGGACATCGAGCGGCTTATTCTTGGCTTCATGATCAAGGATCGCCTGGGACAAGCGATTTACGGCATCAATACCCATCGTCTGGACAAAGCGGTGACCGACCTCAGCGCGGGCGAGCGAATAACTTTCCGTTTCGCCTTTGACATGCGACTGGGCAAGGGCAGCTACTCGGTCGCCTTGAGTCTGTCCCGGCTGGACTCGCATCTGGACCGCAACTTCGAGTGGCGCGACTACGGTTTGATTTTCCACGTGATCAACAATCGCCAGGAAGACTTCGTCGGCTGCTCCTGGTTGCAGGCGCAGACCGACATTACCCGCAGCAGCGCGCCCCTCGCCCAGTTGACCGACACGGAGAGCTTGCCATGACCCGCTTGTTGGTGGAATGCACCTATGTTTTCGAGCACCCTGCCGCCAATTCGGGCATTCAACGCGTAGTGCGCAACGTCATCCAGCAACTGCCGAGCGCCGATGAAAGCATTGAATGCATCCCGGTAGTGATGATCGAGGGTGCTCTCTACCAGGTAAAAAGCCTGGCGCCAATCAAGTCGCTCAAGCTCGACATGATCGGCGTAAGGGTGAAACTCGAGGAGTGGGCCAACGCCTTCTGGTTACGTCACCGCGCACTGGAACGGCGCTGGCCGTTCAACCGCTCGCATTTCACCCGACGGGTGCTGTATATCGGCTGCAGGCTAACCGCGTTTGGCTGTTTCAGTCTGCCGATGCGCCTGTTTGAACGCGCGCTGCGGGGCAAACACATTCCTGAGCGCTGCGTGCCGCTGGCCCACCGGGCGGGTGATCAACTGGTGCTGCTGGACTCATCGTGGCACGCGAACTTTTTCCCCCTCGCCGAACAACTCAAGCGTGACGGGGTGGGTATCGTTTCGGTTATCTACGATTTGATCCCGCTGACCCATCCACAGTTTTGCGATGCCGGTCTGGTCAAGGTGTTCAACGACTGGTTTGACTGGATCGCGCGCACGGCCGATGGCTATGTAGCGATCTCGGCGACGATCCGCGATCAGGTGCATGAGGAAATGCAGCGCCGCATCGGCTCGCATCAGGTCGACCAACGCTGGTTCGATTACTTCCATCTGGGCTCCGAGCTGGACCTGAGCGAAGCCGAGGCGGAAGTCGACCGCGGCTTGCTGCAGCTGTTCATAACCCCTGAACCAGTGTTTCTGATGGTCAGCACCATCGAGCCGCGCAAGAACCACGCCTATTTGCTTGATGCGTTCGAACGCGCCTGGTCCGTCGGCTCGCCAGCCCGGTTGTGCATTGTCGGCAAGATTGGCTGGAAGTGTGAGGCACTGATCGATCGCATCCGCCAACACCCCGAACTGAACCGGCGTTTGTTCATGTACAACACACTGTCCGACAAAAGCCTCGAATACGCCTACTCCCACGCTACGGCGCTGGTGTTTCCGTCCCATGTCGAAGGCTTCGGTCTGCCACTGGTAGAAGCCATGCAACGAGGGTTACCGGCAATGGCCTCCGACATTCCGGTGTTCCGCGAAATTGGTGGTGAGTACATGGCCTACTTCGATTTGACCAATCCGCAGTCGCTGACTGACCTGGTGATCGGAATGGAGCGCTCCGGCGCTTTTCCGGCACCGCTGAGCCTTGAACACTGGCGCTGGCTGAGCTGGCGTGAGGCGAGCGCGCAACTGGTCGAGCGTATTGTGCGCAACCTCAATGCTTCGCTGCCGGCTCCGGAACATCAGCATGCGCATTGCTCTTAACGCTCGCATCCTGCAAGCACCGCGCACCGGCATCGGCCATTACGTCGCCGAGCTGGTCAACGCCTTGCGTGGCGAATCGGATGTGGACATAAGCCTGTTTCACGGCTGGGGCTGGAGTTGCGTTGTGCCGGATGCTGCCATGCCCGGCTATTCGCGCATGACGCCATTGTTGCGGCAGATACCCGGGGCTTATCAGGCACGGCGCTGGCTGGAGCAGAAACGCTTCGATCAGGGGCGCGCGCAAGGGATCGACCTCTATCACGAACCGAGCCTGTGGCCGCTGGCCTTCGACGGCCCGACCGTGATCACCCTGCATGACCTGACGCACCTGCATTTCCCGCAAACCCAGCCGCCGGCACGGCTGAGGGAAATCGAACGCCGTCTGGCCGCAGGCGTGGCACAGGCGCGAATCATTCTGACCGACTCACATGCCATCGCTGACGAGGCCCAGGCTTTTTTCAATCTTCCTGCGCAGCGATTTGTGGTGGCGCCGCTAGGCGTGGCCGAACGTTTCCGTCCTCGGCAAACCGAGGAAATCGACAGTGTGCTCAAGGCCCACGCCGTTCAGACACGGGAATATTTCCTCTGCGTCGGCACCCTTGAGCCGCGCAAGAACCTGAGCCTGGCATTGCAGGCCCACGCCCTTCTGCCCGACGCCGTACGCCAGCGTTTTCCCTTGTTGATCGCGGGTATGGCCGGCTGGCAGCGCGAGCAGTTCAACGAACCATTGCGCCAGGCGTTGGCCAGCGGCCATGTGTGTCTGCTCGGCTATCTGCCCGATGAGCAATTGGCGCAACTGCTGGCCGGCGCCCGGGCGCTGATATTTCCATCGCTGTATGAGGGTTTTGGCTTGCCGGTGCTGGAAGCCATGGCCAGTGGCACGCCGGTGGTGACGACTCGCTCTTCGGCGATGCCGGAAGTGGCCGGCGCGGCTGGCAACTATATTGAAGCGGACGATGCCGAGGGCCTGCGTGACGCAATGAGCCGTTTGATTGACGACTCACCGCATTGGCAGGCCTGCCGCGAAGCAGGATTGCAGCAGGCGAGGCTTTTTACCTGGAAGCGTTGTGCACAGGCTACGGCCGGTGCCTACCGCCAGGCCATGGGAGGTTGAATGCGCGTTCTTCATTTCTTCAAGACATACCTGCCCGATTCGGTCGGCGGCATCGAACAAGTCATCTTCCAGTTGTGCGAGAGCGGTGCCCAGCACGGCATCGATGCACAGGTGCTGACCCTCAGTGCAGACCCGACCCCACCGGTGGTGCAACTCGGTCAACACCAGGTGTATCGGGCGAAGCTGGATATCCAGTTTGCCTCGACCGGGTTTTCATGGAGTGTGTTCAAGCAGTTCCGCGAGCTGGCCGCCGAGGCCGACGTGATCAACTATCACTTCCCGTGGCCGTTCATGGACCTGGTGCATTTCGCCAGCGCCGTGAACAAGCCGAGCGTGGTCACCTATCACTCGGACATCATTCGCCAGAAGCATTTGCTCAAGCTCTATCGGCCGCTGATGAATCGCTTCCTCGCCAACGCGGACCGTATCGTCGCCGCCTCGCCCAACTATCTGCACACCAGCGATGTACTGCAGCAGTTTCAACACAAGACACGGGTTATTCCTTACGGTTTGAACAAGGCAGGTTATCCACAGCCCGATAGCGAACGGATGAACCGCTGGCGCCAACAGCTTGGGGATAAGTTTTTTCTTTTCGTCGGGGTGATGCGTTATTACAAGGGGCTGCACATCCTGCTCGATGCACTCAAAGACGTCGATTATCCCGTGGTGATCGTCGGTGCCGGGCCGCTGGAGCAGGAACTGCATGCACAGGCCGCTGCGCTGGGCCTGCGCAATATCCATTTCCTTGGACGACTGAGTGACGAGGACAAGGTCGCGTTGCTGCAATTGAGCTACGCCATCGTCTTCCCTTCGCACTTGCGTTCGGAGGCCTTTGGGATTTCGTTGCTCGAAGGCGCGATGTACGGCAAACCGATGATCTCCAGCGAAATCGGTACCGGCACCAGTTTCATCAATATTCACAACGAAACCGGGCTGGTGGTACCTCCGAGCAATCCACAGGCCTTTCGTGAAGCCATGCGTACGCTATGGGAAAACCCTGCGCGTGCCGCCGAAATGGGTGTCAAAGCCGAAGCGCGTTACCGGCAGTTGTTCACCGCCGATGAGATGGGCCGCAAGTGGACAGAGCTGTATCAGGAACTGCTGGCTGAAAAGGCTCTGTCCTACGCTTGAGTGCAGGAAATCACGCGGTTTTCTGCAAACCCGCGACGGTACGCGGCATCGCGACAAAACCGGGCAAGGCTTCGATCCGCGCCAGCCAGGCGCGTACGTTGGCATAGTCATCCAGCGAGACATTGCCCTCCGGCGCATGCGCAATGTAACTGTAGGCGGACACGTCAGCGATGCTTGGCTCCTCGCCCGCCAGATACGCCGTTTTGCCCAACTCCAGCTCCATGACCTTGAGCAGGTTATGCGCACGGCCAATGACTTCCTCGGCATTCAGTTGCGCGCCAAACACGGTGATCAGGCGTGCCGCTGCTGGGCCAAACGCAATCGGTCCCGCCGCTGCCGACAACCAGCGCTGCACATGCGCCGCGCCCACCGGGTCGGTTGGTAGCCAGCGACCGTTGCCATATTTCTGCGCCAGATACACCAGAATCGCGTTGGAATCGGCCAGCACCACGCCGTTGTCATCAATCGCCGGCACTTGGCCGAAGCTGTTGATCGCCAGGTACTGCGGCTGCTTGTGCTCGCCCTTGGCCAGGTCGACGAAGATCAGCTCGGTCGGCAGTTGCAGCAGCGACAGCATCAACTCGACGCGGTGGGCGTGGCCGGAACGTGGGAAGTTGTAGAGTTTGATCGCTTGCATGGTCGACTCCGCTGGAAAGTGACGTCGCTACGGGGATGAGCGCGCCGATGGAGTCATCATCTATGGGTTGCTGGAACAACAGAATAACCAGCCGCTGCAATCGATTATTTCATCTCGTGCAATAACGCCGCAGCGCTCAAGGCCGGGTGCTCACGCAGAGCCTTCACGGCGAAGTCGACGAAACTGCGGATCCGCGCCGGCGCCTTGCGCCCGCCCTGATACACCACATGGATCGGCAACGGCGGCAATTCAAACTCGGCGAGGACGATTTCCAGCTCGCCCGCCGCGACTTTGTCAGCCACTTGATAGGACAGCACTCGTGTCAGGCCCAGGCCTTTGCGCGCGGCGGTAATCGCCGACTGATTGGCCGTGACGGTCAGACGCGGTTCGGTGCGCACGCTGAGCGCTTCACCGCCGTCGAGAAACGGCCAGTTGCGTTGCTGACCGATCGCCGATGTCGCCACCACTGGCAGCGCGGCCAAGGCCTGCGGATGCTCCGGGCGGCCATGTGCAGCCAGAAACGTCGGCGAGGCACAAATGACCCGCCGCACTTCACCGACGCGAATCGCATGCTGATTGCTATCCGGCAGCTCACCGATGCGCACCGCGACATCAATGCCCTCCTCGACCATGTTGACGACCCGGTCCAGCAACAGCGCATTGATCGACACATCCGGATAGCGACAGAGGTAATCGGCCATCACCGGCGTAACGAACAGATCACCGAACAACACCGGCGCAGTAATCGTCAACTGCCCGCGCGGCAAGGCATGGCTGCCGGCCGCCGAATCTTCGGCCTCCTGCACTTCGGCGAGAATCCGCCGGCAGTCGTCACAATACCGCTGACCTGCTTCGGTCAGATGCACGGTGCGCGTGGTGCGCACCAGCAACTGCGTACCGATATGCTGCTCCAGGGCCGCCACCGCCCGCGTGACACTCGCCGCCGATAAACCCAGACGCCGCGACGCCGCCGAGAATCCCTGCTCTTGGGCAACGACAACGAAGATCTGCATTTCCTGGAAACGATCCATGGGATTCCTCGGGGCGGATACGACAATCGCAGCCAAGGCTGCGATTGCGGGAGCTGATGCCGAACACAATATTGTCACCAGCCGAGCTGTGATAATCCGTTACGCCAGATGTTCATTCAATACCTCGGACAGTCTATCCATCGCCTGATGCAGCACGTCCACGGCTTCGGTCAGGGCATGTGTATCGGTGCCCTCGCTGGCAATTTCCAGCGCCTCACACGCGTGGATCAATGATTGCACTTTGACAATGCGCGCGCCCCCCTTGACCCGGTGTGCCAGATCGGACAGTCCCTGAAGATCATGCGCGGTGAACAAGCGCAGCAATTTGACCCTGTCTTCGTCGTTGCTCGTGGCCAGGTCGTTCAATAGAAGTTTGATCGAGGTCGAATCGCCATGGGTCAATTGTTCAAGATCGCTCAGATCCATGTCATGGCCAGTGGAGGGTCCGCTCGGGAGCTCCACAGCTGAGCGCTGCTGTCGCACAACGGCAATGAGGCGTTGACTCAAATCCCTCAGGCTGATCGGTTTGAACAGGCAATCGTCCATGCCGGCCAAGGTGCAACGCGTTTTTTCCTCGGGCAAGGCATTAGCAGTGAAGCCCAACACGAGGCAACGTGGCGCGCCTCGGGCGGCCTCATCATCACGAATCGCCTGGGCCAGGTCGTAGCCGTTCATGACGGGCATGTTGCAATCGGTGATGACCACATCGAATGTCCCACTGCGCCAGGCGCGCAGACCGCGAGCGCCGTCTTCGGCGTCGGTGACCCGATGGCCGAGGTAGCTCAGCTGTTGCGACAGTAGCAAACGGTTCGCCGGATAGTCGTCGATCACCAGGATATTCAGGCTCTGCCGGCCGCCCTGCGGCGGCTCGAGGTTGTCAAGCGGCGTGCTAACCAACGGGTCAAGGATCGGCAAGCTGAGGCGCACTTCAATCTCCGTACCTTGCCCCAGCTGGCTCGACAACGTCAGGCTTCCGCCCATCATTTCGCAGAGTGTGCGACTGATCACCAAGCCCAGACCGGAACCACTGCGAGCCGACTGCCCATGGTTGCCTGCCTGGGAGAACGGGCTGAACAACTTGGCCTGGTCGTCCTCAGAGATCCCACGGCCGCTGTCCTTGATGCGCAAACAAAGGCGCAGACGCTCATCGTCGCTGCAGTCGACATGCACCTCCAATCGCACCTGACCGGCCTCAGTGAATTTGATCGCATTGCTCAACAGATTCGACAGAACCTGTTTGAAGCGCATCGGATCAATCAGCACATCGACATTGCTTAAAGCGTCCATTTCCAGTTGAAGGCGCAATTGCTTCTGCCGCGCCAGGCCGTCAAAGATACGCACCACCGATTCCACCAGTTCGCGCAGATTGGCACGTTGCGGCGCCAGCGAAAGGCGCCCGGATTCAATCCGCGCGATGTCGAGGATATCGCCTATAAGATCCAGCAGGTCTCGGGCTGCTCCGGAGGCCACCTCGATCGCGAAACGATCAGTCTGACCTTGATCGGCTTTCTTCATGGCCAATTCCAGCATGCCAATGATGGCGTTCATCGGCGTACGGATTTCGTGACTCATGGACGCCAGGAATGTGGTCTTGGCACGATTGGCGCCGTCGGCCGCATCCTTGGCGATTTGTAGCTCCTGCAACAGGTGAAGTCGTTCGCTGACATCAATCCACCCGGCAATCATGCCGTTCACGGTTCCGTCATTACCCCGGTACGGCAGCATCCAGTGATAGATCGTCAGATTGCGTCCGTCAGGGAGCGTCAGACTGCGGTCTTGAATGCTCGGTTTACCGTCCTTCATGACTTGCAGGTAATCATCCTGATACCCCTGCGCCTGAACGGCATCAATCAACAGGCCCTGAGTCACGGTTTTACCGATGACCGCGTCACGCGCCACGCCGAACACCTGGAGATAACCGCTGTTGCAGATCATCAGGCGACCTTCGCGATCACGTACATAAATAGGATGCGGCGTGCCATCGATCAGCACACGCATGAACTCCACCTGATCATTGAGGGCCAGTTCCGCTTGGCGGCGCTTGCGCATCAACAGCCGCAGATAAGCAATCCAGCCCAATGCCATCAGCAGCAGCACGCTTGCGATCACGAAGCCACGAATGATCATGCTGCCATTGCGCAGCCAGTAGCTGTCATTCACCGTCAACTCGCTACTCCAGCGGTTGGTCAGTTCATCCATTTCTTCCGGGCTTATGCTCAACAAGGCCTTGTCGAGAATCGAGTACAGCTCCAGTGCGCCACGATCAGTCGCTAGCGCGAGAGGTGCAGGCTGAGTCCCGACCGTGCTGATGATCTGCAAGGTGTCACGGTATTGGCGCGAGATCATGAAACGCGCACTGACCAGCGAGTTGAGTGCGCCGTCGACCTTGCCTGTGGCAACCATGTCCATAGCCTCATGCGCATTGCGCGCAGGAACCAATTGCACAGCAGGAAACTGCTCGATGAGGTACTGGCGCATCAAGTTGCCGGTAATCAGCGCCAGGCGCTTTCCGGCCATCTTGTCCAACGTCAAAGCGGTACCATCGCCGCCGCGTCGGGTGACCAGCACGAACGGGTTAATCAGATAAGGCCTGGTAAAACGCAGCTCACCTTCGCGCTCGGTGCTGGGCGTGAACGCTGCCAGCATGTCCGCCCTGCCACTGGTGACTTCATCAATCATTTGACTGACCGAATCGACGCGCCGGATATCGAATTGCAACCCGGTGCGCAAGCTGATTTTGGCCAGCACGTCGGCGCTGATGCCACGAAAGTTGCCACCCTCATCGACAAAAGTCAGGGGCACGAAGTTATCGTTGATCGCGACGACGACGCGCGGATGCGCATTCAGCCATTGCTGTTCTTTAATGCTGAAATGCACTGCGTGCTGCCCTCGGATGGCGATCCCGCCAGCGCTCCAGCGGTGTTGAATTCTCATGCGTTCCTCGGTGGGGACGGTCTTCAACGCCGCGTTGAGAATACGCAATAACTGGGCGTTGCCACCCTGCACCGCAAAACTGAAAGGCTGCGTCTCCATTTGAGAAAAATCGCTGAGCCGCACATTGTTCAGATAGTTCTTTTTGATGAGATAGTTGGAACTGAGCGTGTCGCCCAGATAAACGTCGGCCTGACCGAACGCCACCGCGCCGATGGCCGCCAGGGTTGAAGGATAGAGCTGCAATTTGGCTTCTGGGTAAAAGGTCTTGACCGTCAGTGGCGGAAGATAGTGATACAGCATTGCCACTCGCTTGCCGGCCAGGTCTGGCGATAAATCAGGACGCTCGTCAAAGCGCGTGACCAGGCTCGGATTATCATCCGCATATGGCAGCGAGATCGCCAGCTCAGGATCCGCCGCCTCAAAGCCGTTTGCCGTACCAATCATATCGACTTCGCCAGCTTTCAGAGCACCCAGCAGATCATCGCGCGAGGCGTAGCGCCGCACCTCGATATCAATATGCAGCAGTTGCCTGATCAACTGCGCATAATCGGCGGTCAGGCCTTCATAATCATCGCCGTTACTGGTAATCGCGAAGGGTGGATAATCCGGGCTGCTGTCACCGAGTAACAACTTGCCTTTGCTGCGTAGCCAGCGCCAGTCAACCTCATCCAGCGAGACTGCGTATTCAGCAACGTCCGATCGGCCGAGCACTCGCAAACTATCTGGATGCGGGTCTGCCAACACAGGCAGGCCCGCGAAGACGCCGCATAAAAACCAACCAGCCAGGCAAATTTTTAAGTTCATAGTGGTCTAGAGAAGATTGTTACGCTTGGCAAAATCAGCGAGGTAGACCACCGATTTGACGTTGAGCTTTTCAATGAGCCGTGTTTTGTAGGTGCTGACCGTCTTGTTGCTTAACAACATCGCGTCGCCGATCTCTTTATTACTCATCCCACTGGCAAGTTGTTGCAGGATCGTAAGTTCTCGATCCGACAAACTTTGAATAAGTGCCTGATCGGTCGCTTGGGTATCGATGCGCGCCAACGAACTGTTATTCAGGTTGGGAAAGAAAGTGTAACCGTCCATCACAATCTTGATGGCCTTTACCAGTTCGCCCAGCTCGTTGGTTTTAGAAAGAAAACCTGCCGCGCCGGCCCTCATGCAGCGCATGGAATAAACCTGTGCGGGTTGCGAGGTCAATACGAGTACCTTGCAGGAGAGTTTCAGCGCGCTGATGCGCGAAATCACCTCTAGCCCGTCAAGCTTGGGCATGGCTATATCCAGAATAAGCAGATCCGGGCTGTGTTCGCGGGCCTGCTGCACCGCATCAGCGCCGTTATCAGCCTCGGCTACCACATCGAAGTGCTGTTGCTGTAACAGCATTCTGACGGTAGATCGAATGAAAGGATGATCGTCCACGATGATCGCTTTAAGCATAAAAAATCCCCGTAGGACAAATGGACGAAGGACGTTGCTGACCGCACGGTCGACGATGGAAATGAAGACCAGCCCGATGCGATTCGCAAAATACATGAATGTCACTGGAGTTTAGGGAATTTCTCCAGACCCGTACGAAAATCCATGCCGAACCGTGCGCATCAAAAAACACTTCGCTTCAGTTCGCCGGCCCTCAGCGCCTGCCAGATAAAGTATGGCCCGGCTCAATCTTCAATCAAAGCAGTTGCGCAGAATATCAGAGGTGCTGAACCACTGATTACCAAGGCTACCTGACGGCAAGCGGGTCAAGGCACAAGACGGTGGCAACTATGAACATCTTTTTCCATCGCTGCTGACATGACTGTAAATGCCAGGGTTACGATACAAAAACGACGTCGTTTTCGAATAAGTTGATGATGCCGTCTTTTCGAAGTGCCTAAGTAGTAGCAAATACCTCTCTTTTTACAAAGTTCTTGTACAACTTTTAACCCGACACATTTTCGAAGTGGATTAATGGTGAAGGTTGCATGCCAATGCCTAAATTATTGAGTTTCAAATGAAAAAAACCGATGAGATTCGGTTGGTATAGTTGCTCTAATTCACTTTAACGATTCACTATTCTTTATTTATAAAAATCGCTGGGAAATTTCCTACGCAACACAGGGAATCGAACTACAGTTGGGGCTGACACGTGCATCTATGATGTGCTCCCTGTCCGGATCAAGCCGCTCATTTCGATCAGCGCCATTTCCGTCCAGTCCCTGTCCCCCATGAAGAATGAGTACTGACATGAATCGCAAAGTAATTGCCCTGGCCTTGATGAGCGTTGCAACCGTAGGAAGCGTACAGGCTTCTGATGGCACCATTAACTTCGCTGGTGAGCTGGTTGCACAAACCTGCACCGTTACCATTGATGGTGGCCCGAGCCCACAAACCAAAAATCTTCCCAAGGTTTCGACCAGTATCCTGAATGCTGCAGGTCAAGTAGCGGGCGCGACGTCGTTTCTGATTGGCTTGACCGGGTGTGCAGCGACCCCAGATAGCGTCACCGCATTTTACGAGGCGGGCAGTACAGTAGATCCGCTGACAGGACGTATGCGTAACACTGACGCTGGTGGTGCTGCGAACGTAGAACTGCAATTGCTGGATGGTGGGACCGGCGCGCCTATCCAGATTGGCAGTGACACTCAGACGACGACCAATACCCGCTACACAATTGATGCATCGGGTAACGTCATCATGCCTTACGCCGTCGAATATTATGCTACGGGCACCACAACTCCGGGTCTCGTAACAAGCCAGGTCACGTTCTCGATCGACTATCAGTAATTTTTTTGGCGGGCGCTGAGTCAATGGCAGCGCACGGCCCAAAAAGGGGGCGTGTATGAATAGCAAACGTTGGGGCTTAGCCCTGGTTATTGTTGCATCTGTTTCCTTCGGACAAGCAGTTGCAGGAGTCGTGATCACCGGTACACGTGTGATCTACCCGGCAGGCCAGAAGGAAGTTACGGTCAAGCTCAATAATAACGGTGGTTCGCCAGTCCTTGTTCAATCCTGGATTGACTCTGGAGATATAAAGGGGAGCCCAACCAATTCCACTGCTCCTTTTGTTATGACGCCCCCGGTTTCAAGAATTGATCCGAACAAGGGCCAGAGCCTGCGATTGATGTTCACAGGTGCAACGCTGCCTTCGGACAAGGAAAGCGTTTTCTGGCTGAATGTACTGGAGATCCCGCCGACCGACAAAGCTGCGCCGGGTGACAACAAGATGTACATGGCCTTTCGTTCACGGGTGAAACTGTTTTATCGACCTGCGAATTTGGCTGGCAAGCCCGCCGAGGCTCCGGCACAAGTGAAATGGAGCATCGCCCCGGCTGCGGCTGGCGGGGGTTACGCGCTCAAAGCCTATAACCCTTCGGCTTATCATGTTTCGCAAGCCACCATAACGCTGGTTGACGGTAGTAAACGCTACGAAGTCGCCCCGGCAATGGTAGGTCCGGGCGAAACCAGATCATTTCAAATAAAAGGGTTGACGGGCAATCCGTCGCCTTCGAGCAAGATTGAATTCGAAGCAATCAATGATTACGGCGCCTACAACAAAACTGTAGCTGAATTGAACAAGTAAACAGTTCGCTTGGTCTCCGGCCCATTTTTTTACGAGATAAATATGAACGGAACATTTCGCCTCGGAATTTATCCGGGGGCCGGGGACATTTTCGCCAGAAAAACATGGGCGGCCGTGTTTCTAGTTGGTGTGCCATCGTCCTTGCTGATGAGCATGGTTTCGGCGAACGAAGAAGTTGAATTCAACAGTAGTTTTCTTTCACCCGATTCGCAGAACATTGACCTGACGCGTTACCAGAAAGGTAACCCGGTTATTCCTGGCCAGTATCGCGCTGATATCTCTGTGAACGGCTCAATGGTGAGCCGCCAGGAAATCCGTATCGTCGGTAAACCCGACGGCACCAATTCGAAAGTCTGCTTCGATCGAAAGTTGATGCAGCTGATTGGCATCGAGATGGAAAAACTCAGCCCGATTGCCAATAACCTTCTGGATTCCAATCCGGAATGCGCTGAATTAGCTGCGTTGATCCCCGATGCGTCTGCGAGTTTTGACCCCAATTTGCAGGAACTGAACGTTTCGTTGCCGCAGGCCATTGTTCGTCGTGATGCCCGCGGTTACGTCAGCCCTGAACTTTGGGATCGCGGAATCACCGCAGGCCTGCTGAGCTACAACTTCAATGCTTACCACTCCAATAACGACGTGGGCGGCAAGTACGATTCCGCTTATCTAAGCCTCAATGGCGGCTTCAACATGGGCGACTGGCGCCTGCGCCATAACGGTTCCTCGAGCTGGAATCAGGATAACGGCCATAAGTACGAGGCGCTCAATACGTACGCGCAACGGGATATAACCTCCTGGCGTAGCCAACTGACCCTGGGTGAAAGCAATACTTCCGGTGAGATCTTCGACACCTTGTCATTCCGTGGTGCTCAACTGGCGACCGACGACCGCATGCTGCCGCAATCTCTGCGCGGCTATGCGCCTGTGGTTCGCGGTATTGCCCGCACCAATGCCCGGGTGACGATTCGCCAGAACGGCAATCTGATTTACGAAAACAGCGTGGCTCCGGGTGCGTTCGTCATTGATGACCTCTATTCCACGGGTTATGGCGGGGATCTGGACGTGACGGTGCTTGAGGCCGATGGCTCGAGCCAGACGTTTATCGTACCGTTCGCCTCTGTCAGTCAATTGCTGCGCCCAGGGACGTCTCGTTACAGCGTTACTGCTGGTGAAACCCGGATCGGTTACATCGATAACCAGCAGAAGTTGCTGCAAGCCACTTATCAACGCGGTCTTAACAACGTGTTTACCGGCTACACCGGTATGCAAGCGACCGATGACTACAATTCCGTATTGGCTGGTATGGCATTCAGCACTCCGGTGGGCGCCATGGCCATCGACATGACCCAAGCCCAGACTCGTTTGAATTCAGGCACGGAAAACGGACAAAGCGTGCGCTTGTCGTACAGCAAGAACATCCTCAGTACCGGTAGTAACTTCACCGTAGCGGCTTATCGTTTTTCCAGCAGCGGCTTCCTTGACCTTGATGACGCGCTAACCCTGCGCGACGCGGAAGAGGGCAATCTGGACACGTCGATGTTTGGTCGCCAGAAAAGCCGGTTTTCCGTCACTGCCAACCAGAGGCTCGGTAGTTATGGTCAACTAGTGCTCTCGGGTTTTACCCAGGATTATTGGGATCGCGGGGGTAACGACCTTCAATACCAGGCCGGTTACTACACCAATTACCGCCAGATCAATTTCGGCGTTAGCGCCAACCGTGCGCGTTTTGGCACCGGTGACATGCAGACCAACTATCTGTTCACGGTCAGCATGCCGCTTGAGTTCGGCCAGACACTCAATCGTCCGCAATTGTCCATGCGCCTTGGCCGCAACGACAACGGCGATATGAATGAGCAGGCAACCCTCAGCGGAACTGCCGGTGCTGAACGCCAGTATCAATATGGCGTGACCGTAGGCCACGACGGTGCCACAAGTTCCAATACCACGTCGCTGAACGGTGGTTACACCAGCTCCAAAGCAATGCTCAATGCATCGATGAGTCAGAGCGACACCTACGACAGTGCGTCGGTGGGCATCAGCGGCGGGATCGTCGCACATGGCGGTGGCGTCACTTTTACACCCTATACCGGCGACACCATCGGGATCGTCCATGCCGCAGGTGCGGAGAACGCAAGGGTCGCCGGTTACCCTGGCTTGAAAGTCGACGGTAATGGTTATGCGGTGATCCCTTACTTGCGGCCCTATGAGTTGAACGAAGTGGCACTCGATCCGATCGGCAGCTCGCTGGATGTAGAACTGGAAGAGACCAGCCAGCAAGTCGCTCCGCGATCAGGCGCAGTGGTCAAATTGAACTTCGAAACCCGCCAGGGTGAATCGGTACTCGTGCGTGCAACGCTGGCGGACGGTCGTCCCCTGCCATTTGGCACAGAAGTCAGCGATGACAAAGGCAACCCGGTGGGCGTAGTCGGTCAGGGGGGTCAGTTGTTCGCTCGGGTTCAGCCAACGGCGGAGGCATTGATTATCCGTTTTGGTGAAAAGGCCGGGGAAAACTGTGTGATCCCGTTGAACACCTTGCGCTCGCAGAAACAAGCAGCGTCGGCCTCCGCTATCTGTGCGACAGCAGCTGAGCCTGCCAAGCCAAGCGCCAGCCATTAATCAAAAGAGGCCACCATGCGTACACGTACTAAGATAAATGGCTTGCTCGGGCTGGCCTTCACAATGCTTTCCGGCACGGCCATGGCCGATTGCGTCTTCATCGACGGCACCAATACGGTCAACAGAACAGTCGCGCTGATCGGTACGAATATTACCGTCGGCAGAGACGTACCATTGGGGACGACACTCTTCAAACAGACCTTTACGACTTCCACCAATCTTTCGAGAGTTACGTGTGACCCAGGCGTCTATGACCGTACCCGCAGTCGGACGCTGTCGTCCACACCGCTGCCGCTCTCCAGTTGGTCAGGTCAGTACGCCGGTAAGGTCTATGAGTCCGGGGTTCCAGGCATTGGGGTTTACATCTGGTCGGAGGGTCAGGCAGCGCCTGACTCTGCGACATCAGGTAACTGCGGTGGTGGGACCGGGTTTTGTACGCAAAACCCGACCCTGGGCTTTGATCTGTTGTTCATAAAAACCGGAGATGTATCGCCAGGCACTATTCAGGGGGCTTCCTTACCGAGCGTGCAACTGGACTGGATCAGCCCAACCAACACATTGAATCTACAAAACGTGAATTTCATCGGCAGCGTGAATGTCGTCTCGCGCACCTGTGTAACGCCCGACGTCAACGTTCCACTGGGCACCCGTTCAGTCAATGAGTTTGCCGGAGTGGGCACCGGTACGCCGTGGCAAAGTTTTCAGATCAGTCTGAATAATTGCCCTGCGTTCCATGGGACATTTCCCGGAAGTCCCACCAGCCCGATCTTTGATGGCTCTACTGACACCCCTACTGAACAAGGACGAGCCTCCAATATCCTGCGTTTCCGTCTTGATCCTGTCGACAGCGTTATTGACCCGGTACAGGGCATCATTGGCCTGACTCCTTCACCGAGCGGTTTCTTGCCAGCCGCCACAGGTATCGGCATCCAGATAGGGACGGGGGACGCAGTACCGGTGCCGGTGCCTCTGTCAACGCTTCGCCCAAGCGGGGTCGTAACAACCACGACGGAAGGCGCCAGCTACGTTATTCCGTTGAAAGCGCGTTACATCCAGACGGCCGCCACCATGACCCCAGGACCTGCCAACGGTGCTGTGGTGTTCACAATCGATTACCAGTAACCGATCCGCTGCCCGCAAGCGTGAAAAACAAAAGCCCCTGAAATCAGGGGCTTTTTGCATTTCGGAACATCTACTGCTGGTTAACAACAACATAGTTTGACACAGCACCTCGCGTAAATCGGGGTCTGTACAACGACTCGGGGTAGAGACAACAGCAATATAGACTGACACAGATGGACTGAGCTTCAAATACAGGGTCCGGCTTTTCACAACATCGTTTGACACGAACAGTTAATGTAAGCAGTCATGAAGGGGGATCGCATAAGCTGAGGCCTTCAACACAAGCTCAATGCGATGTTTAAGTCTGTGCTCACCCTACGGCCGGCGCCAATAAGCACATAAACCGTATTTTTCGTCTCAAATAAGCACGCGTGAGTGAAGGAAACCCCCAACGTTGTTCTGACCCAATCGCCAGGTTGGAAGCGGCCTCTGCTGTCTTGGATAACGGTTAAAGCGTAAACCAGAGCAGGGATTAGCTCTCTATCGGCGATCGCTTGCCGCTGAGACGTTGTAACGTCGAGATCTAATATCGCCCATTCAGAAACAAGACAATAGGCACGGAAAGGAAAATGCAGATTGGCGAGTGCCACAGCATCTGAATTGGCGAGTTGGCACCCGCCTATTTCCTCACCTGCGGAAAGCACTGAGATAAAATCATCCAAATTCATCCGTTCCTCCAGTCGATCAATACACCGACTCGAACGAGAATCATCAATCAGCATAGCTCCAAGTGAACCGCCCGGTTTCAATGCCGACGAATAGCAGCAACGTCATCTCACCCTTGACCTTTACACTCCCTCTACCTCAATGAATGGGATGATTTCTTTAGGTGGCGTCACCGCACAAAGCGGTTTGCGCCAGTAGCCCACGCTATGCCACTGGCTGTGCTTGTACCCAACTTCGGGGTAGGTGCCGATGTGGGTAAATCCGAGCGCTTCATGGATACCTATGCTTCCTGCGTTAGGTAAGGCAATGCCGGCATAGGCTGCATGAAACCCCTGTTTTTCGAGGAGCGGTAGAAGTCGCTGATAAAGCGCACGACCAAGTCCTTTTCTGTGTACCGCAGGGTCGATATAGACGGTGACGTCTACCGACCAGCGATAAGCTTCCCTGGCTCGATGCTGACCTGCGTAAGCGTATCCAACGACCTTGCCTTCTACCTCTGCGACCAGAAAGGGATATATCGGCACTGTTGCGGCTATTCGTGCTGCCATCTCATCAACCGTCGGTGGTATCAACTCGAACGAGATGACTGTGTCCAAAACCATTGGCGCATAGATGGCCTGGACGGCAGATGCGTCATCAGATGTCGCAACCCTCACTTTGTAGTTCATGTCTTTCTTTGCTGCCCCGTAAAGAATCGTGTTTGAAGGGCTGCCACTTGCCGGGTTTTCAGCCCTTTAGAATGTCGCGTTAGATCCGTGAGCTTCGCTTGGAACAGCGCGGTTACCAGCGTGACGATGCGTGCAGGTAACCGACAGCATTAGTAACTCATTTTTTTATGGAAACAATCGTTCCTTTACCTCCTTCGACCCGAAAGGTGAATGACACACGATCTCCTACCTTCAACCCTGCCAATTGGTCATCCGACACGGAAAAGGCCATGGTCATCGGCGGCCATTGAACAGCTGGGACGGCACCGTGAGCGAGTGTCACGGTATGCTTCGCAGGATCAATGGCCTTGATCGTGCCCTCGGCATCGGCGACAGCCATCTGCCTTGATTCCTGCTTCATTTCCATGCCTTCCATACCGTCCATTTTCATTGCTGACGTGTCTTGTGCATGGGCAGCGAAAGAGAGCACAACCGCAGTGCTGGCAACTGTAATAAGGGTCAGTTTCATACGACATTTCCTTTCAGAGTTACGGGTTTGCTAGGTAGATTTCGACGACGCATTAAGCGATAGGCCGCCGGGATGACAAACAGGGAAAGCAAGGGCGCAGTTACCATGCCGCCGACCATTGGCGCGGCAATTCGGCTCATCACTTCGCTGCCGGTACCACTGCCCAACAGTATGGGCAACAGGCCCGCGATGATGACAGCCACAGTCATAGCTTTGGGACGCACCCGCTGCACAGCGCCTTCACGAATCGACGCCACTAGTGCATGTTCAGAGTTATCGCCAAGGCCCACACGTTCAGCCCAAGCATTCTTCAGGTAGAGCAGCATGATCACGCCGAACTCTGCAGAAACCCCGGCCAGTGCGATGAAGCCGACCCCCGTTGCCACCGACAGATTGAAACCGAGCAAATAGAGGAACCATGCCCCTCCGGTGAGAGCAAAAGGGAGTGTGGCCATGATCAACAGGGCCTCATCGAATCGAGCGAATGTCAGGTAAAGCAGCACGAAGATGATCAATAGCGTGGCCGGTACGACCAGCTTTAGTCGTGCGTTAGCTCTTTCGAGAAACTCGAACTGCCCCGAGTAGCTCAGGCTCATACCAGGCTGCAACTTGACCTGTTGATTGACGACCTGACGAAGATCGGCGACCACGGAGGCAATGTCCCGACCACGCACATCGATGTATACCCAGCCCGAAGGCCGCGCGTTCTCGCTCTTGAGCATTGGTGGACCGTCAGTGATTTTTATTTTTGCCACAGTACCGAGGGTGATCTGGATGCCTGACGATGTGTAAATGGGCAATTGTTCCAAGGCTCCCGGTGAGTCACGCCACTCTCGCGGATAACGGACGCTGATCGGAAAACGTGCGAGCCCCTCAATGGTCTCCCCGATATTTTCGCCTCCGATAGCACCAGCCACGATGGACTGCACATCAGCGATATTCATGCCGTAGCGGGCGGCTGCATTACGATCGATATCCACATCGATGTAGCGGCCACCGGTCAGGCGCTCGGCCAACGCGGAGCTGACACCGGGCACATTTTTGGCTGCCTTTTCAACCGCCTGGGTGACCGAATCGATTTCCGTCAGGTTAGTGCCGGCAACTTTCACCCCGATGGGACTTTTGATCCCTGTGGCCAGCATGTCGATGCGGTTGCGAATCGGGGGTATCCAAATATTGGTCAAGCCAGGCACGCGTACCACGCGGTCCAGCTCCTCCACCAATTTTTCCTGGGTCATGCCTGGGCGCCATTGCTCATGCGGTTTGAACTGAATCGTGGTTTCAAACATTTCCAACGGCGCTGGATCAGTAGCGGTCTCAGCACGACCGGCCTTGCCGAAAACGTGTTCAACTTCAGGGACTGTTTTGATTAGGCGATCGGTCTGTTGCAGCAGTTGTGCAGCCTTCTGCACCGACAACCCCGGCAGGGCTGAAGGCATGTAGAGCAGATCCCCTTCGTCCAGTGGTGGAAGGAACTCCCCACCCAAGCGAAACATTGGCCATAGCGCACTGACAAATACCAACAGCGCCACCAGCAGAGTAGTTTTCGGACGGCGCAGAACTGCGTCCAACGCGGGTTGGTAGATCCGTATCAACCAGCGGTTTAAAGGGTTATGTTGCTCACTCGGAATTCGTCCCCGAATCCAATAACCCATCAGCACCGGCACCAACGTCACCGACAATCCCGCCGCTGCCGCCATGGCGTAGGTCTTGGTAAACGCCAGTGGGCCAAACAATCTTCCTTCCTGAGCCTCCAATGTGAACACCGGAATGAACGACAGCGTGATGATCAACAGACAAAAGAAAAGCGCGGGGCCGACCTCGGCCGCTGCATCGGTCATCACATGCCAATGCTGCTCACCCTTCAACTCCTGCCCAGGATGAGAGGTGTGCCAGAATTCTATTTTCTTGTGTGCATTTTCAATCATCACCACTGCGGCATCGACCATGGCACCGATAGCGATAGCGATCCCACCCAAGGACATGATGTTGGCGTTGATGCCCTGGTACCGCATGACAATGAATGCAATCAACACCCCCACAGGTAGCGAAATGATTGCCACCAAGGATGAGCGCAGGTGCCAGAGGAAGATCCCGCACACCAGGGCAACGACGATGAACTCTTCCAGCAGCTTGTAACTGAGGTTGTCTATTGCGCGGTCGATCAGCTTGCTGCGATCGTAGGTTGTTACGATTTCTACGCCTGCTGGGAGACTGCTTTTCAACTCATCCAGTTTGCTCTTCACCGCCGTAATGGTCTCGCGAGCATTCTTACCGCTGCGCAAAATCACTACGCCACCGACGGTCTCGCCTTCCCCGTCAAGTTCAGTGATGCCTCGTCTCATTTCCGGCCCAAGCTGAATCGTGGCGACATCGCCAAGGCTTACAGGCACACCGCCTGATTCCAACTTCAGCGGGATCGTCCGAAAATCGTTGAGCGTCTTTAGATAACCCGAAGCTCGCACGATAAACTCGGTTTCGGCCATTTCCAGCACAGCACCACCGGTTTCCTGATTGGCCTTGCCGATGGCTTCAGTCACCTGTGCCTGAGTGATCCCGAGATTGGCCATCTTGAGCGGATCGAGCTGTACTTGGTATTGCTTGACCATGCCGCCCACGGTGGCCACTTCCGCAACATTGGGCAGCGTCTTGAGTTCAAACTTCAGGAACCAATCTTGAAGCGCACGAAGTTGCGCGAGATCGTGCCCACCAGTGCGATCCACCAGTGCGTACTGATAGATCCAGCCCACTCCCGTTGCGTCCGGCCCCAATGCGGGCTTTGCGCTGGCTGGCAACCGGCTTTGTATTTGACTCAAATACTCCAGCACCCGAGAGCGAGCCCAGTACAAGTCGGTACCATCTTCGAACAGCACGTAAACAAAGCTGTCGCCGAAGAAGGAATACCCGCGCACGGTCTTGGCTCCAGGTACTGAAAGCATGGTGGTGGCCAGCGGATAGGTGACCTGATTCTCGACAATCTGCGGTGCTTGTCCCGGATAAGGGGTACGGATGATCACCTGTACATCGGAGAGATCCGGTAGTGCATCGATTGGTGTGTTCTGAACTGACCAGATGCCCCAAGCTGTGACGAAAAGTGTCGCCAACAGCACCAAAAAGCGGTTGGCAACAGACCAACGGATGAGGGCAGCGATCATGGCTGACCTCCCGTTTTATCTAGACGTTCGACACGCAATCCATCGTCGGTTTGGCTCACCGCGACCCGAACCTTGTCGCCCGTTTTCAGACCCTGAATCAGGGTAGGATTGGCAAGTGGAAACGTCATCGTCATGCCCGGCATGCCCAGTGTCTTGAAGGGGCCGTGGGCGAGTGTGACTTCTTTATCGTCGATTTCGACGATCTGCCCGTCCGCCTCATGCAGACCTGAGGCTGCTGCGATACGGGGTGGTACGTCTGCTGAACTGGCCACGATACCCTTTAAACTGGCCTCCGAATCGAGCAGAAATTGGCCCGAGGTAACTACCTTCTGACCTTCATCCAGACCTTTAACAATTACTGTCTTGCCACTGCTTTCCTGCCCGAGCTGCACTTCAACGGGGCGATATCGGCCAGCATCTTCGGCTAGCATCACCAAGGCACGTCGACCGGTGCGAATGACGGCCTCGCTCGGCACCCACACCACACCCTGCTCAGTTGAGCTGCTCAAGCGCACTTGCGCCGTCAAACCGGGCTTTAGGCGACCGTCTGGATTGGGTAGTTCGACCCGTACGCGCAGGGTGCGGCTATCCGCATTGGTGTCCGGCAGAATTGTGCTGACAGTGCCATTGACCTTGGTCCCAGGGAAGGCCGGCAACTGCGCCTCGACCTTTTGCCCCTCGGCGATGGTACCCGCGTCGGATTCAGGAACGGACACCGCCAGCCAGACACTGCTCAGACCATTGACCCGCGCCAGTGTCTCGCCTGCCGCGACGGTCATGCCTATGCGCAGGTTGAGCTCTTGCAGCACCCCGCCAATCGGGCTGGTCAAAGTCAGATAAGGTTGGACCTTACCGCTACGTTCGACCTGGGCAATCACTCCCGGCGGCATTCCACTAAGCAGTAAGCGCTGCCGCGCAGCGGCGAGCAAGTCGCGATCACCGTTATTTTTCAGGGCCAGGAACTCAGTCTGAGCCGCCGCCCACTCGGGCACCAGAATATCCGCCAGCGCCGCATTGGCTTTGAGCAGATCACCGGGTGCATGGGCGTAGACCCGCTCTACAAAGCCTGGAGTACGAGCCTGGATAACCGCAACATCCCGTTCGTTAAAGGCGAGGATGCCACTCACATCAAGGCTGGATGCAAACACTCCACGGCTGACCATCGCCGAGCGCAGACCGAGATTCTGCGCCACGCTCGGATCGATGCTGACCGTCGCTTGATCGTTGCCGCCACTGGCGTATTGCGGAACCAGCTGCATGTCCATGAACGGCGATTTACCCGGTTTGTCGAACTTCTGTTGGGGGTACATCGGGTCATACCAGTACATGGCTTTGCGTTCATTTGGTGCGTTTTGATTTTGCTCAGACGAAGCGTCCCGTACTTCGCTGACGCGTTGAAGTGCTAGCCAGTAACCACCGGCGATCCCCACTGCCATTGCAACGCCTGCCAACAAAACCCCACTCTTTTTAAGGCTCATTGGCTGGCCTCTCCATACGCAAAATACAGTCGTGCATTGATCAGTGCTCGCTGTTCCTCCACTTCGACTTGTTTGAGACGAGCCTCGATGAGTTCACGTCGGGCGGCGACAACCGCATTCAAATCGCCTTTACCGGCGCGGTAGCTGGCCATGCTGAGTTCGACTTTTTCTTTGGCCAGCGGCAGCAGACTTTGCGCATTGCGCTGGACCGCACGATTGAGCCGTTCATAGTCAGCCAGTACACTTTCCAGTTGCTCGGTATGCTCGCGTGACAAGGCTTCGCGCTCGGATTCGAGTTGGTTGACTTCGGCTTCTCGTGCGGCAATTTTTGGGTTTTGCCGGGTCTGCGGAAACAACGGCAGATCCCAGGAAAGTTGCACGCTGACCATGTCGCCGAACTGCCGATCACGGTGCTGATAATCCACCTCCCAACTCCAGTCGGACTTTTTCTCCGCCTGCGCCTCGCGCACCTTGGCTTGCGCTTCACGGGTCATCGGCCCGTACGCGGCCAGCTCGGGATGATGTTGCAGTTTATGGGGCAAGCCTGACGTATCGATCGGCCACTGCGGAAGACTTCCCGCCGGCGTTGCGTTGGCGGCCGGACCAATCCAGCGTTTCAGCGCCGCGCGCGCTTGAGCACGCTGGCGTATCAGATCGTCTTGCTGCTCGGCCAGTTGCGCCGCTTCCTGCTTCGGTGTCACGGCATCGGCCGGTTGTGCGCGACCGCCGGCAATTTGCGCGCGGACAGTGTCGCTCAGCAAGCGGTTCTCCTTGTAGAAGTCCTGGAACAGCGCGTCTTTGCGCTCTATTGAATAGCTGCTGATCCAAGCCAGCGCCGTGGCTTGGCGCACGTTCAGGCGTTCGACCTGACGCTCGGCAGCGGCACGCTCAACCCCTGCGTTCGCCACCTCGATCCGCGCCCTGCGCTTGTCACTATTGGGCATGTCTTGCCTGACCCCGACCATTTGCATGGTCATGAAGTCATCATTGACGCTCCAGCGATCTGGGCCGCCGATGGGATAGTTCTGCAGACCAGCGAGCAACTTCGGGTCAGGTAGCTCACCCGCTGGAATGGCCGCACTGCTGGCAGCCTGAATCTTTGCATCCTGTGCAGACAGCGACGGCGCGGTGTTTTCGGCCAGCCGCAAGGCCTCTTCGAGCGTCAGCGAGGTAGCGAAGCTCGGCAAGGCCAGTACGCTTGCCGCCAGACCGGCCACTAGGGACCAACCTGTGCAAAAGCACTTGGGGTTCATGTTTGCGATTCCTGCGATGATCCGCTGAGCGCTTCAAAAGGCCTGCGCACAGCCATGCCATCCCGTTAAAAACAGGATGAGGTTCAATAACGGACAGGAATCAGACGCGGGGCGGTCGCCATACACCGGATGGGGTGGACAAAGGAACGGAATCGCTGGAAAAGGCCAGCACGACGGGGCTGAGCAGAGTCACGGGCGGCTTGACGATCGAAACTTGTAGCATCCCGCCCGTCTTGCACTCCTGACCCGGTTTGCAGGGTTTCCCATGCTCGGTCGGGCTCTTCATGTCATTGCAACAATCCATGCCCATGTCGTCCATCATCGCCATGCCCGTGGCTTTCATCGGGCACGGTTCTGTCGGTGCCTGCACCCCCGCCATCCCGCTGAGGGGAAGCGCCAGGCTGATCAAGAAAATAAGACAAAACCGCAGGTAGCGTTTCATGAGGTTGGAGTGTAGCCGTCAGAATTGGCGCGAACAATTAATTAACGCTGGCTTTCAGCTAGCGCATGCGAGCCGCTTAATAACGCACGATGTAAGCCCATCAGCATTAAGCCTGCATTATTTTTTCAGTTACCTTTTGACGCAGCACGGATCAGCGCGCTATCTGAAGGTCGGCGAGAAAAATATTCAATTCTGTAGCGCCCGACTTTAATGGAGCGCGCCGCCTTAGCAATGCGTGCTGTGCTCGCATAATTACTTAGGGTTGGTTCCACTCGGCTGCGGTGGAACTAGAATGAAAGGCCCTCAGACACCTGAATCAGCATTTCTTCGACTAGATGTGTGCCAATGGTTGTAGTGACCATCGCTGATGGGCTTTCACCCAAAAAACGGGCTTTGGGCTTGGAAAGCCATTGTTTGGCCTTGCCTTTGTCACCGAAGATCACCTCGGCCAAGGCGCTGATGTGTGCAAACCGGAACAGGCGATCGCTCTCATGCAGCGTCAAGAGCTGATTGGCTGCCAACCTTGTTTTGAGCGCTTTTGGTTGAACGATTCTGTCGCGTTCTTCATTGCTAAGGGTCCCACTATCACACAGCACATGGACCAGACAGGCCGGGAAACCAGCTACTATCATGTGGTGAATGTCCAGACACGAAGCATTGACAGAGATATCAAGAAGGGCCTCCAGACGCATGCGGTAAGCATGATAGACATCCTGTCGCAGGATGCCAGCAAACATGGGCAGCACCGATGTTAAGTTGTGCATGGGCGTTAGCATTATTGTGCCATTCGCTACCGTTAGCTCCAGATCGTCCCCAATACCTAACCCCATTTGGTCAAGCAACTCTGGAGGCAGCTCAATGATGATGTCGCCAGTACCGTCCTCAGTATTCTGGCATTTGGCTACCCACCGCTCAGTTTCACTCATGATCGCCTGGCCCTCATCAAAGCCATCAGAGAATGACACACATCATTATGCTCGGGCGCAGAGCTGACCAAAGGAACGCGCAATACGCTGGTAGCGTGATCAGGCAATTACACGAAAAGGATATGACATGAACGCTGATGAGCTATACGTTTCCGTCGACGTCGAGACGTCTGGGCCTATACCAGGCGAATACAGTCTGCTTTCCATTGGAGCTTGCCTTGTAAACCAACCTGCAACGTCCATCTATCTTGAACTGCGACCTGATAGCCCAAAACACGATCCAGAAGCACTGGCAGTATCGGGGCTGAGTCTGGAAAAGCTGGAGCACGAGGGCCTCGCTCCGCGAGAGGCGATGCTGACACTTAGTGAATGGCTGAAATCGTCCTGCCAAACGGGGCAGAAGGTCATTTTCGTAGGGCTAAACGCACCGTTTGACTGGTCATTCGTCAATTACTACTTCCACAAATATTTGGAAACCAACCCCTTTGGTTTCACAGCTATCGACATGAAGGCCTACTTTATGGGCGCTGTAGGTTGCAATTGGCAGGAAACAAAATCATCCAAAATGACCGCTGCGCTGAAGCCAATCAGCGAACCCAACCATAACGCATTGGATGATGCCCGCTTTCAGGCGGAGCTCTTCGCCCTAATGTTAGCGGGTAAAGGTAACCGCTGATCCGCCTTCCACCGCACGGACTTGAAGCTCATCCGACCCAGGTTGCCTCAATGTATCTGCCGTCCCTGAATGACCAAGCCTTGATACCTTCTGGTTTTTCGGACTTGCCGACAATAACGGCTATGGGGTGCGGCAGATCCTGCGTGTAACGTGCAGCAAATTTGGAAAAACTTCCGATGTCTGCCGGAGATATCACTGGAATGGATTGGGGATGCGTATGCCAATAGCCCACTAGACGTAACCCTTGTTCGTTGGCAGCCTGGATCTCCAGACGGCATCGCTCCGCATCCAATTCTAGCCAAGACCAGCCTGACCGATCAGCGCGATGAGGCAACGTGGCCGAGGCCAGCAGCAACCCTTTGGGATCAACCGGATTGACGAATAACTGTCCCCCTCGCTCCACGCCAAAAAGGCCCTGCCGATGACTATTCAAGATGTCCGCGACAGCTTGGGACACCAATAGCTCGGAATTAACTTCCGGCCATCGCCAGCGCCACGCAATATCCGTCATACCGTTTCGTCCTTATCTTCCGGCCATCCGCGCTCGAGTAAAATTTGCTGCGCCCCCTCTGGCAGTTCGGGCCCATGGTATTGGCCTCCCAGGCTCGGCACATCTTCAGGCCTGTAGATACTGCTGACCCAAGATGCAGTGGCAATGTTGCCGGTCAATGCGCGTAAGGCCGTGTGCGAAACCATAGAGGCGATATTGGTCATCCCCAGCGAGCCGCCTGGGATAAAGCTCTCCCCACAAGCGGGCAATGGAACCACACCCCCTCCCGGCCACTCTGTAAATTTATGCAAGAAATCGCCGACGTCCGTGAATAGATGACGGCCATCAAAGGTGCCGGCTGGTGCGAATAGCGCATGGCCTACCTGGGTGTACGGTTCGCTCCAGGCTTGTAAGACCCCCCAAGGAACGCCGCTGGATTTGGCTCGCCATACAGTGACCTCCGACTGCCAGTCTGCTGTCGTGATCACCACCAGATCTGCATTATCGAACACTTCTGGTTTGCTGCTCATCACCACTTCGGCGAATGTCGAATAAGCGGTGCATTCTGTCGTCGGGAGATCTAACAGAATCTTGTCCCTCAACGCTGACGCTTTCAATCTCCCTAGGCTATCCGCTCCCAGAACATGCCTTCCCAGATTGGCTGACACCAAGGTGTCAGGATCGATGAGGGTAAGGTGGCCAACACCGGATCGTGCCAACTGTATTGCCACCGCACTGCCTAGCGAGCCAACACCAACGCAAACTACCCGAGCATTTTCAAGGCGCTGTGCATTGCCGCTTTTATCGCGGGACAGAATGGACGCTCGATCAAGCACGTCCAGGGCAGTTGCTCGGACGAGCGCCGGAGGATGTGCATTTGCGATCGCTGGCCTGCGGCGCGCTGTACGCAAGCCAAACTTTGCCCCCCGCTCCTGCTGTACGCCAAGCGAGCGTACATTGAGGCAATAAGTTGGAGAATCCGTCCCCCCTGGAAGCTCTAGAACAATCCATCGACTTGCCAACGTTCCATGCTGCTCAAACCATGCCAGCAATTGCTCGGCATCGTCTGGTTGAAGATGTGGTGTTAGCCACAGCATTAGATCTTCTGGATCCGGGGTGCGGATATCCGGATAGGTCTGAAGCTTGACGTAAAAACCGGGAGTTTCGGCCGCGCGAATGACAGCGGAGCGCCCGACAACCCGTCGGTAATGCCCTTTGAGTGCAGCTACGTTCGATGCTAGCCAAACCGTTTCCTGTCCGGATGGCACAGCCCGGCGCGGATCGCTGAGCGCAAACAATTGCGAGGCGGCCTGGGGTCGATCCAAAAGTAAGAGGTTCTGGAATGACTGACCGTGCTGGAAAGACCAGTAGGTAGTGATCTCATTCTGAAATTCGATATCGCGCGTTGCCTGGCTTGATCCCATCTTGGACAACGAAACGATCTGGGCTAGGCGATTAAGGCTGTCCTCTACAACGACCTCCGGGGAGCCCATAATGGGGCGTTCCTGAAAGCCATGAAGGCAAAGCCCCGACTTGGTGGCATGCGGCCAGACCAGCCACGGAGAGGGTTCGACGTTCAGTCGCAAAAGCCCACGGGGGAAGTTGGAGGGAAAACCAATACGCAGTCGCCGCTCCTGGCCCGTGTAATCGATGGGCAAGGGAAAGTGAAAGGACGCCGCTTCGTCAGCCCGCATGGGTGCGGGCTGGAGCAATGCATCGGCAGCATCCTGACCTAGGGTATTTCGCAGTGCGGCGATTCCGCGCTGCAATGGCGTCGTAATAGGATCAGCCAAGGCGTCCAACTGGCTTTACGCTCGACTGAGAGGTTCCGCCACCGCTGGCTCCTCCGAAGAGCGAACCCATCGAAGCAGAGTTTCGAGTAGTGCCATCCGGTCGGCCGGGCATGGTCCAATTCGCAGGGATCTCATTGTTCACTGCCGAAATGAATGCCGGTGCAATACCGAAATTCTTTTTCACTGCTTCTGCAAAGGAATCATTGGATTCAAAACTTTCCAAACCCAATGATACGGATGCACTGGCGTCCGCATGCCACTTGGCAAATGCTTGTCGATAGCCTTGCCCCTCGCCTGGTCGATTCCACTTTTCTGCAAAGTTTTCGCCGTTATCGGCAGGGTTGCAGACAAAGCAATCGTTACCTCTATGCGCGATGTGCTGCGGCATTCTACGAACGATTTCCAAAATTGCATCGAGCGGAGCCAAAGGCTTCGACTGTGATTCCTTCACGACATCCAGGTATGCGTGAGTGGCCAAAGTGGTTATGACAGCGGATATGGGGCGAGTATCAGCGCTCCTTGTGTTGATGGCCCATTCATCGCGATGCCGCTTGAGCAGCTTTATGGTCGCACGCAGGGGATCTTGATCGATGTAATCCTGATAATGCGGCAAAGGATCTTGTGTCGCGGCATCGAGCATCCGCTGGCTTTTGGCAACTACCAAGCTTTCCAGAGAAATTTCCTGGGCAGAGGCAACCTGTAACCAATTCGAGTACGGGATAGGGCTGCTTGCTTTCCACCCTGTGACCCGATCCGGAACCTCCAGTTTACCCTCGCCGTTGGCTTCGCCATTTCCGTTGATCGCACGTGCGGGGGTGACATCGATGTGGAAGCCTGGATTCTCGTCGGCATAAACAATCCGGATGCCACGACGTAATTGCTTAACTTCTTCCTGAACGCGGGAGCCTTCCCTAAAACGCTGCTCAATCGCTTCTAGAACTTCCTTCGCACTAGCGCCTTGAGCGTGAGGGAGCCAGATAATCGCGTCCGCATCAATGGTGTCCAGATCCGCAGGCGCACCGGGGATTGGCTTGATGGTCGTTTTCAGCCGCATCGAGCCTTGAACGAAGATATGGGCCTCAGCGAGGAGCGGGTTGTCGGAGGCCGAGAGGATTTTTTCCAGTTGGGAGTAGCGGTCATTGATTTTCTGGTACTGCGCTTCCGACAGCGAGATTTCCCGCGCGGCGCGAAGCAGAAAATATTCCCAACTGCTGCGCTTGGTCTGTTCGTTGCTCAACAGCATTTACCTAGCCTCCTGGGCCATCGAGCCCAATTGCAGTGTTTGCGTAAACCGATCTTGGTTTTCTTTGTCCCGATCAAAGATCAGGTACGTATGTTGATGCTGCGTTGTGAGCAACGCACCAAACTCGATGGCCAATGCCGCAGGAATAGCGGCGAAGACGTGGATAGGTTCAGGAGTCAGAGCTTCAAGCTGGCTCAGCCGTATTTGAAGTGCGTCACGAAAGGCATGAATCACCCGACGGTTCTGTACCATCGCATAGCTTGGTTCTGGGATCGACAGCTCTGCAATACGTGCACCGGGCAGAGCGTCGGTCACGTCGCGAACCGGGACTTGCGCAGAAATGGAGAGCACAAGCGCCAGTGGCCCGTCGCCGTCGGAGGGAGGTGTAAACAAAAAAGCGGGCGGCTCAGCGGACTGATCGGGCCAGCGCAACCGATGCTCGCGGTGGAAGGAGAAGATCAAGCGTTTGGAACGGTCGCCGATACCCTGGCCCAACATCATCAATGCCGGGATATCGGCCAAGCCCACTACAGCTAGTGCAGGCGCATCGCCGTAGGTGCCGCCGCGACGCTTGAGTTGCTGCTCCAACTCATACTGGACACTGTCTTTGATGTTCTGCCAATAGGTCGCGTCCCTACCTCGCGGTCCGGGTGCAGGGAAAGTGATTTTAATGCCTTGATCGAAGGCCGTTAGTCCTTCAGCCGACATCGCAGTCAACAGATCGCGAACGGGAATGTCGTTGATCGTCTGGAAATGCTGACTCAGGACGATGAGAGGAATGGCTCTACCACCATCGGGGGTCGTTGCGGCGAGTCGGATGCGTTCCAGGTACGCTTGGTGTAAACCACTCAAATCATTTTCAGGATACCCGTCTGCATCACGATCAATTTTGTCATGACAACCTGGGCACAGGAGCATCAGATTAGCGGTATCGTTAGTGTGCGCCTCAGCATCATGATCCGCGCGTCCCCGAGGGCCTTTGGGACTGGCGGGCAGAATATGCGCCACTTCGCCCCATCTCATTGGCTTGCCAGCACGATAGTCGAACGTCAGATCCGTACCGCACAGTTCACAATGACCAGCGGTCTGTGTCCATACGATCCGCTTCGTCTCTTCATTTGTGTTGAAGCGCCCGCTTGCGGGCTTAGCATCTTCTTGTTCTGCCATTCCGACCTACCCCCGAGAAACATCCATGATTAAAAACGATGATGGCAAGATAAGATCATCTTAAGGCCATTTGCTTTGATTTCAAGAGCGATTCGAGGGTGATGGGCGCTGGATCGGCTTCGAACCGGACACTTTGTGACTCAGCGAAACGAAGTGATGGCCGCATTCGTTTTGGGCAAGTGCTGGGAATGGGGTGCTGAGCACAGCGTATGTATTGAAATTAGGGAATTTATGCGAAAGACATAAACTCCCTAATTTCGATACATACCTTCCTCATACCCTACGACGTTCGTCACTACACGACCCTACAACACATGGCAGTAAATGCGCGAATAGGCGTTTCGTGGTACGCAACTTCAGATCATATGGTTCTGAGGCTTGCGCCTAAACGGCGCGATTAGCTGCGCACGATAGCCTGTTGGAAAGTCTCGCTCTTTTAGCCCTACCTGCGCATCACCGAGCTTGTTTGCTGCGTCATAGAAGGTTCCAAATAGGTGATCCCAAATAAGTAAAAACTCTCCGAAGTTGACCTGGGCATCTTCGAACTCTCGCTTATGGTGCCAGCGATGTGTCTCGGCGACTCCAATCACGTTGCGTAACCAGCCCAACGAGTAGTCCAGGTTCGAATGCTGGAAGGCTAAATGAACGGTCAAGATGCTGAACCAAGTCGCGATAACGGCCGACGGCGCACCTGAGGCGAGCAGAACCACCAGCCCCGGTCCGGCCATTAGCGCCGCATGCAGCGGATGTCTGCGCTCCCCATTCATCCAATAAAGGCGATCAGCGCTGTGATGAATCATGTGCATACGCCACAGCCAATGCACCCGATGGCTGATGCGATGCATGACATACAGGCTTAAATCGAGGACGGTTGCGACCAGAACCAGCTGTAACCAGAGGGGACTCTCGCTGGGAAAAAGGCGAACTGATGCCGGCACCGCATCGCCAAGCTTGGCGAGGACTTCAGCAGTGAACTGAATGACAGAAAGGTTGACCAGCATATGCAATAAATCGGTCGAGGTGTCTTGATGATCTTCGAGCCAGGATTGACGAAAGGGTTGGAATTGCTCCAGCGCGGCGATCGTGAACAAGCTCACAATAGCGATCAGGAGTGTTGTGGGCCATGGCGGAATCCCGGTGTAAAGCGCCCAAACCATGAACGCAGCGGTGCCACCAAATATGAGCGGATAGCTCATCCAACGTATGACGTATCGGAAAATAATGATCATCGCTCACCTCCTTTTAGGAAGCGAAGACGATAAGTCACAGGCTGGCGTTTGGATTGAACGAAAGAGCTACAATCGAATGATGAATATCCTCGCTTGACCTTATAGCGGCTAGAAGGTTTGTAATCGACAGGATCAAGTGTATTTAGAGGAGCGGCCCCATGAGTTCGTGTGACAAATCCTGTGGCTGTGGCCCGGCTTCAGCAGGCCCAGAAGCAGCAGCTAAGCCATTAAATGAAGGGACATGGATCAGCAAATTTTCAGTACCAAAAATGGACTGTCCTTCCGAAGAACGGATGATCAGACTCGCGCTGAATGGCTTGCAGGAAATAGCTTCACTTTCTTTTGACCTATCCGGTAGACAGGTGAGTGTTTTTCACGAAGGGGCCGTAGAGCAGATCGCTACCAAGTTGGAGTCACTTGGCTTGGGGGCAAGGCTATTAGATACGCAGCCCATCAGCCCAGAGTCCGTATCAGCCAACAGTGCCAATGAAGAGCAAAACGCTTCAAAGGAAGCCAGCACATTAAAAATATTGCTCGGCATCAATGGTGCAATGTTTCTCGCCGAAATGAGTGCTGGCCTGATTGCCCAATCGACGGGGCTGATTGCCGACTCGCTGGACATGTTTGCTGATGCGGCCGTTTACGGGCTGGCCCTCTTTGCGGTCGGCCGCAGCGCGGGAATGCAAGTACGTGCAGCACACCTGGCAGGTATGTTTCAGATCATTCTAGCTTTGGGTGTGCTTTTGGAAGTTGCTCGACGCTTTCTCTATGGCAGTGAACCTGAATCGATGCTGATGATGGGGATAGGCGCCGTCGCGCTGGTGGCAAACGTCACTTGCCTGTGGCTGATCTACAGCCACCGCGAAGGAGGAGCACACATGAAAGCGAGTTGGATTTTCTCAGCCAACGATGTGATTGCGAACGTTGGCGTAATCGCTGCAGGAGCATTGGTCGCTTGGACAGGGTCTCCGTACCCAGACTTGGTGATTGGTACGGTCGTTGGCCTGATCGTTTTGAACGGCGCACGTCGAATCCTGGCTCTAAAAGCTTAACTATTCCAATCGGCGAGCGGCCTGTAGCTAAGGCCGCAAGCCTCTAACCTAGTCGCTTAATGCAAGCTCACTTCGGCGAGCGCCGATGAGGGATCTATACCCAACAGCGAGCGAAAGGTTCTGGAAAAGTGGGCTGAGTCGGAGAAGCCTGACGCGTGCGCAGCGGTGGTTATAGGTTCTCCGGATGCCAGATGTCGAACAGCTTGGGTCAGTCGTAGCCATTTAGCATAGCTACGCAGCGGCAAACCGGTTTGTTCCACGAACCAATGCGAGAATCGAGTTGGGGACAGGTGTACCAGTGCTGCCAACTCTTCACGTCGTACCATGCCCTGGTAAATGGCCGTGCTGACTATTGCCAGGCGAGGATCGGCGACTGGAGGTGCATCGGTTATCTGTAGGGCTTTTCGCACTGCGGACCGAGTGTCTCCCGCGCCTGCCTTCAAGGAGTCAGCAATTAGTGCGGCGTCAGCCGGGGCGATATTGATCGGAATCGGCGTCATGGTCTTCGGCAAAACCTGGCCCTCTTCTGCCAAGACGTCCAAGTAGATTGAAACGATGAGGGCTCCGCTGATTCGATGCCGAACACCGGCTGGAATAAACACTGCAAACTCGGTGTGCTGACGCGGCAGGCATTCCACTGTTACAGGCACGTCGATACCTATAGCTATTTGGTGAGCCTGATGCTGATGCCAATCTTGATGACCAGCATGCCCAGCAAAAACCGCTAACCCAGGCGTTAGCCATGCGCGACCAGACCACCTTAGGACACGTACTGGAAGGTGGCGCTCCATCGTCAACGTTTGCTTGGCGACGCGGGGCTAATCACGCTTATGACCAATAAAAACGATGCGCCGCTGACAATACATATATCTGCGAGATTAAACGCGGGCCAGTGCCAGCCTTGATAGTGAAAATCCAGATAGTCCACGACAAAGCCTCGCAAAGAACGGTCGATAAGATTGCCAACAGCCCCACCCAAAACGAGACAATAGCCCAAGGCTTCGCTCCAGTGACGTTCCCGTTGAAGGATCGCGACGAGCGTCAATGCTACGGCTAGCGCAACAACAACGAAAAGGTAACGCTGCCAGCCTCCAGCGTCAGCCAAGAAGCTGAACGCGGCGCCGGTATTGCGTGCATGCACTATGTTGAAAAATGAGCCTACGGCGACCGATGAGCCCAGCTCATAAAGGTGCTCGACGCCAAGCTTTAGACTTTGATCGATCAACGCCAGGACCGCTGCAATTCCCCACCACAAAGTAGGCGGCTGTACACGAGCTGTCATTGGGAAACCGTTCATTGGCTATTCCGTAGTAACCGTTCCAGTACATCTGAAACTGGTATTTTTTGAAAAGCACTGACTCTTGCTCGTGCGGTATCACCCACTGGGATCCAGGTCTTGGAACAGCAAAGCAGGCATCGTGTCCGTATCATTTGCGCAGCAAGCGCAGGCCATTCAGTACTACCAACAGGCTTACCCCCATATCCGCGAATACCGCCATCCACATCGTAGCGTGACCAGTGAGCGTAACGGCTAGGAAGATGGCTTTAACGCCCAGCGCGAGCGCAATGTTTTGCGTAAGTACTGCTCCGGTCTGGCGGGAGAGACGAATGAAGGCAGGAATCTTGCGCAAATCATCATCCATGATTGCTACGTCAGCAGTCTCGATCGCCGTATCGGTGCCAGCTGCCCCCATCGCGAAGCCCACATCAGCCCGAGCAAGCGCAGGGGCATCGTTTATTCCGTCACCGACCATGCCGACGGTGCCTTTATGGTCGATCAAGGCTTCGATGGCTTTGAGCTTATCGATCGGTAGGAGATTGCCCTTGGCCTCGTCAATGTTTACCTGCGCGGCAATTGCCAGCGCGGTATGTGGGTTGTCCCCTGTCAACATCACAGTCTTCACACCTAACGCGTGAAGCTCCTCGATTGCGGCTCGGCTGGTGGCTTTTACCGTATCGGCGACTGCAAACAACGCCAGCGCCCGTTTGTCATCGGACAGAATGACTACAGTTTTCCCTTGCCGCTCAAGGTGGCCCAGGGCGGCTTCGGTATTAGGTGAGCAGAACCCCAACTCCTCCAACAAACGATGGTTACCCAACTGGTAGCGCTTACCCTCGATCTCGCCGCGGACCCCTCGGCCCAGCAGCGCTTCGAAGTTATCCACTTCCAGCAACCGCAGCGATTGCTGGGCCGTTTGTTTGGCAATAGCCCGCGAAACCGGATGATCCGAACGTTGGGCAAGGCTCGCGGCGGCAATGCGATAATCTCTAGATAATCCATCAGCTAGAGGCAGGAAATCGGTCTGTACGGGCTTGCCATGGGTAATGGTCCCAGTTTTATCCAAGGCCAGATGGGTGATCTTGCGACCGCTTTCCAGGTACGCCCCGCCCTTGATTAAAATGCCTTTTCGCGCCGCTGCCGCGAGGCCGCTTACAATGGTCACCGGGGTCGAAATCACCAGTGCGCAAGGGCAAGCGACTACCAGAAGCACCAGCGCCCGATAAATCCAGTCAGCCCATAATCCGGCCATAAACAGGGGCGGGAATATCGCAACGGCAAGGGCGAAGAAAAACACCGATGGCGTATAAACCTTGGCGAACTTATCGACGACCCGCTGGATCGGGGCGCGTGAACCTTGGGCTTCCTCCACAGCATGAATAATCCGGGCCAGTGTCGTATTGCTGGCCTCAGCCGTCACGCGGTACTCGAAGGAACCGGACTCATTGATCGAGCCGGCATAAACAGGGTCACCGACAGCTTTCTCGATGGGCAAGCTTTCCCCGGTGATAGGGGCTTGGTTTACGGTAGAGTTGCCGGAGATCACGTTGCCATCCAGACCAATGCGCTCGCCGGGGCGAACTCGAACCAAGGAGCTGATCTGGACGGTTTTGACATCTACGTCCAGCCAACTGCCGTCTGCCTGGCGCACCGTTGCATGATTTGGGGTCAAGTCCATCAGTCCTTTGATCGCATTGCGTGCACGATCCAACGACTTGGCCTCAACCAATTCGGCAACAGTAAATAAAAACATGACCATCGCCGCTTCTGGCCACTGCCCAATCAGGACCGCTCCCGTCACCGCAATGCTCATCAACGCGTTTATGTTGAGATTGAAATTTTTGAGAGAGATCCAACCTTTCTTGTAAGTCGCGGGCCCGCAGAGTGCTACCGAGATTAAAGCTACAGCAGCAATCACCCATTCGGGGGCTGCCTGGGTGAAATGCAAAATTTCCGCGCCTACCGCAGCAATACCAGACAGCGCTAACGGCCACCAGGTGCTTTTGCGCAGTGATTCAGCTTCAAACTGGCTTTGCTGCTTATCCGCGCCTGGTACGTCGACCGCGCCATTCAACGGTTCCGCCTGCATACCAAGCGATGACACGGCCGCTTCGATTCCCAGGGTATGTGGCAATTCGTGCCAGACACCTAGAGTACGGTTCATCATGTTGAATTCCAATTTCTGAATTCCAGGCATCTTTGCAAGCTTGCCCTCAATCATCGCCTGCTCGGTAGGACAGCACATTTGCCCAATCCGGAAACGACTCAAGCGAGCCGTGTCGTTGACAACGGCTGATGACACTTTGGATGCGCACGCGCTTGGGCCATCCGTTCCAGATGCAGAGCAACATGCATCGGTAACAACCGAGGTGGTGGGCTCGTTCGGTTCGGTAGGTGGATATTGAGAAGATGTCGGAGATGAAGTGGAGCAGCTTGTCTTTCCGCCGTTGCCTCCAGCAGAGCAGCCATCCGCACTTTTGGTTGTTGAAAGCGCAGGATTCACGTCCGAGGTCTTAGAAGAACAGCAACTGGTAGTTCGATCTCGATCGGTTTCGTCTTCACCCGATGTTGCGGAAGTCGCACAGCAGCTCCCGGATGCGACAGGGTCAAAAACGTCCACGCCCGCTGGCTTTTTTGGTGCTTGCTCGTCACCGCAACAGTTTTTCATGAGAACGCTCTCCGCTTTTCATGGCGAGAGTGAACACCTTATAGCCACTATAAGGTCAAGAGATTCTTCGATGCCTTAAGGCATCCACCAGCGACCATTCATGTTCAACGTGATCACAGTGAGTAAGTGGCCGGTAGTAGATAGGAAATGCTGCTTCCCCTCGCGCCTACGGTGTTGGCATCAACGGCGTCCTATTTCGTGACGCTAATATCAGGCGGCATCCCGTCCTCACAGCAAAGCACACAGGGCACTTGCCCTATGCGGCGGCCGACGAGCAGCACAGAAGCTCTGCTACGAAGGTAAGCAGCCATGTGCAGAGCAAAGCGTCCAAACTCGAGTTGAAGAGATCGGCGGGGAGGGTTTTCATCGATCAGAGGCCTGGCGATCGGTAGAACGGTGAGCAAGGATTTGCTTGTTGCCTGACGCGAGTAGAATGAGGATTCCAGCAACTATAGGGTCAAGAGAAATGAATGCGCCCACGTACACGATCGGTGCCTTGGCGAAGCTGACCGATACCAAAGCCGTAACCATCCGCTATTACGAGCAGTCAGGGCTGCTGCCTTCTGCTGGAAGATCACCGTCGGGTTATCGCTTTTACACAGATGAAGAGCGCAACCGGCTGCTGTTTATCCGTCGCAGCCGCGCGCTTGGGTTCAGCGTCGATGACATTCGCGATCTACTCGGCCTGGCTGACCGACGCGACGCTTCCTGCGCCGCTGTGGATGCGAAAGTGCAAGGGCAACTCCAACAAGTTCGAATCCGTATTCAGGACTTACGAGGTTTAGAAGCCGAACTGACACGACTGAGTGTTTGCTGCCACGGTGGTGTTATAGAGCAATGTCGCATCATTGAATCATTGTCGAATCGTAGTTAACGCGGCAAAAGACTCCATGTGCGTAGAGATTGTACGAGGTGAGAATCGTCATTGTGCAATAAAGTCCGCTATCTTGGTTTATTTCAGGATGCGTGCCTTAGGATTGTCCTGTGGTTCGCAAATTTGCCATCCCATTAAAACCGCATGCGGCGACATGTGGGAAAATCGATGGTAATAGCTCTAAGTTAACCGTGCTCAGTTATCATTATTGAACCACCGACACCTCCGTGCTTATTAAATTTCTGACGCAAAGTGCTTAACCGTGCGACAGGGTAAATTCATTGCCGCTTTGAAATGTGCAGCTTACCGCCTGTTTTGCACCCTTGCTCGGCTTACGGGGTTCACCGAGTTCGGGGGACTTCATGTCACGGCGGCAGCGTTGGCCCATGTTGTCATCCGCCATCCAAGGGTTTCATTGGACATGGCTCTCCGGCGCTTGAACACCCGCCATCCCGCTGAGGGGAAGCGCCAGGCTAATCAGGAAAATCAGGCAAAGCCGTAGACAGCGTGTCATGGGCTGAAGTGTAGCCAGTAGAAATGGTGCTAACAATCACGCTCCAGGCTTCTGGGTTAGCTGCCAGAAACCTCTATTGCGCGCTCATTTCCATTTCAGGACTTAGCGTGCCTAACCATGCGACAAGACAGATGATGAGGATTGCCATCAGGAATTCGAATTTCATGCTGCGGCGCAAGGCATTGACCGCTACAGAGTATTGACCATTGCGAACCGAGCGCTCCAATAGCGGGCTTAAGTGAAAGCGGTTCAGCGTCGCTAAAACGATCATCCCGGCAAAGAGCAGGATCTTCAAAAACAGCAACTGGCCATAGGTACTGAGCATGACCTCATCAAGGTTGGGACCGACGATGAAAAGGTAATTTACTACTCCCGTAACGCTTATGATCGCAACAATCACACCGCCGGCCGACTCAAAGCCAGTCAGCACGCGGGCAAGAATACGTGCTTCCTCCTCACCCTTCAGCGATTTCAACCGTAGCAGTAGAGCGAAGGCCGCTAGAGCACCCAACCAGCCACCTGCCGCTAATAAATGGAAAATGTCGCTGAGAAAATGCCAGTAGCGGCGGCTGCCTTCGTCCATGGCACCATGCCCCGTCCAGGCTAGCGTGGCCAACGCGATTGCTCCACAGACGGTGACGATCCAGAGGCTGGGTGTCGGATATCGTTTATTCAACGCGACGCCCAGAATTGCCCCCACCAAGGCGGCTATCCGAACCATCCAGGTCAGCCCAACGTCGGTGCCCATGATGACCATTTCAAAAATGTGGTGATGTAGCTCCATAAGCTCCGATACACCGCTCATTGCTTTTGCAAGCAACAACATCGCAGCAAGGGACAGAACTACACCTGCAACAGAAGTACCGTAGAGAAGCGACTCAAAGTTCAAGACCGTGCCCGATACCCTTTCCTTTCCCCTGAGGCTGTACAAGCCAAATATGGCCAGTCCAAATAACAACATCAGGTCAAAATAGAGAGCAAAGCGAACCACGATATTTAATGAGTCGCTCATGGATTATTTCACTTTGAATGAAAAGTTGCCGGTGATCGGGTGGGTGTCCGAAGACACTGCACGCCATTCAACTTTGTAGGTGCCGGTGGTCAGCGGTGCAGCCGGCGTAATCACCATGGTTTTCGGATCACCACCAGCAGCGACGGCGGCCTTTACACCCATGGGTGAGTTAGGCATGCCTGGCATGTCGGTCATGATCAGCTTTGCACCGGAGAACTGAGTGGTGAGATTCTCAGAAAAATGCAGTTCGATTTTCGACGGAGCCGCCGCATCCGAGCCTTCTGCCGGAGTGGAAGAAAGTAGTTTTGGATGTGCCTGGGCCACTGCACTCAGAAGCAAACCAGCAGTGATTGCAACAGCCACGGACGTAGTTTTAAGGAATGACATGCAAGACTCCTCACAGCAAGCGCTGTTGATTCGAGGTTTTTTGGGAGGAACTAGTTTTTAATTTCTTTAAAAACCACTGTTGATTAACTTGGAGCCCCCGTCCTCTTCGCCAGGTTGAACAGGAGAAACTCGCTAGCCCTAACGTCACAGTGCGAGAACACGATGCCACACGATCACAAACTGTTCGATTACATTTCAGTCAGCTTGATCCGATGTTTGGCATCTAATCGTTGAGCGTAGCAAGACCTGGAAAAGACACGGCGTACCGCAGGACAGGGGAGCTCAATCACTTTGAAAAATCCGCAGAGGCGTAGCAAACGCAGAACGCCAAGACGTCGTTGGTCCCAATGTTTTGTCGCTCAGCTAACCGTGGAATCGACGGCCGGAAACTCAAGATGAAAAGCCGTTTTCCCGTCGCCTGACGTACACCAGATCTTGCCATTGTGCGCTTCGACAATTGATCGGGTAATTGACAGACCTAGCCCTGCGTTGCTCGGACTTCCTTCTCGCCGCGCTGGGTCCACGCGATAAAAACGATCAAACAGCTTTTCAAGGTGTTCGGGGGCAATGGGCTCACCATAGTTTTCCACGACAACCGTTACCGACGCATCCTTGTGCTGAATATCGACACTGATTGACGTCCCTTCATAGGTGTAGCGCAGCGCATTTGAGAGCAGATTGGAAATCGCTCGGTGGAGCATAAGAACATCACCTCGCACGCTCCCCCGTCCTGAAACCTTGAGCTCGATCCCTCGTTCATCAGCCAACAGGCGGTAGTACTCAAGCAATTTTTCCACGACAGCCACCAGGTCTATTGGCTTGCTCTCGTGCGTAATTAGACCATTGTCAGATTTCGCCAGAAAAAGCATGTCATCAATCATCCGGCTCATGCGCTTCAAGTCATCAAGATTGGAGTACAAATTGTCTTCGTAGTCCTCGATGTTTCTTTTTCTCGAAAGCACCACTTCAGTGTGGGTCATCAAGTTGCTCACGGGGGTCCGTAGTTCGTGGGCAATGTCTGCCGAAAAGTTGGATAACCGGACAAATGCATCGTCGAGCCTGGATAACATGGCGTTGAACGACAACACCATCTGTTGAAGCTCTTTCGGAACGGGTGCCAGGGGAATACGCTCCTTGAGTGATTTTGCTGACATGGAGGCAGCAACCCATGTGACCTGGCGGATAGGCCGCATGCCACTGCTAGCTACCATCCAGCCGAGTGCAGCACTGACCAATGCGCTGATCACCAACCCTATCCAAAACCATCGTTCGAGCGTCTCGAAAAAGGACATATGCTGCGTAACGTCAAAAATCAACATGACAGTTAATGGCCTTTCTTGTCCCGTCACTACGGATTGCGCAGTCACACCACGGAACATCTGCTCTTGCTCCCGCCATTCCCAGACGGTTGTGTTTGTGGTTGTTCGAAACGCCTTCGGAACGTCGACCGGGCCGGGATCCGCAAACAGCACCTTGCCGTCGCCATCGATGATAAGCGCAGTCAAATCACGGTGTGCGCCCAGCAGCGCTTCTAACTCCGGTTTAGCCTCGCTGAATTGATCGATGTTGCTCAGCCCGGACAAGATCCGCTGGGTCGAGTGGAGTTTTTCGTACAATGCCTGCTGATCCAGCATCTTGAAATGATGCCGGCTGAGGTTATTGAAACTGACTCCGGCGACCGTGAGCACGGCCGTTACCGCGAGCATAAACATCAGACTCATACGAGTCGTCAGGGACATCCGGTTCATCACGACTCCGAATCTGGTGCATCGAGCATGTAACCCATTCCCCTTGAGGTATGAATCAACTTGACCTCAAAATCGTCGTCTATCTTGGCCCTGAGCCGTCTCACTGCAACCTCGATAACGTTGGTATCGCTGTCGAAGTTCATATCCCAAACCTGGGAGGCGATAAGAGACTTTGGCAGCACCTCCCCTCGACGACGCAGCAGAAGCTCAAGCAACGCGAACTCTTTGGCCGTAAGGTCTATGCGTTTGCCTCCTCGGATGGCTCGACGCTTGAGCAGGTCCACTTCAAGGTCAGCCAGTTTCATAAAGGTTTGCGAAGGTGCGCTGCTACCGCGACGCAGCAGCGTTCTGACTCGAGCAAGCAATTCAGAAAACGCGAAGGGTTTGATCAGATAGTCATCCGCACCGAGTTCAAGTCCCTTCACTCGGTCTTCAACGCGGTCTCTGGCGGTGAGAAAAAGCACCGGGACGTCTTTCCCGGAAGCGCGCACCTTCTGCAGGACTTCCCAGCCATCCAAACCCGGCATCATGACGTCGAGAATCAGCAGATCATAGGCTTCGCTCAAAGCGTGCTGAAGCGCCTCTTTTCCATTCGTGAAACGGTCGACATTGAACCCGGCCTCGTTGAGCCCTTGCTGCAAATAGATACCTATTTTTGGTTCGTCTTCAGCGACAAGAAGTCTCATGAGGTCGTTCTCAGATAAAGGTTAAGCGGAGTCTGCAACGAAAACTGGCAGCCAACCAGCAACTGACAGAAAAGTAATCTTGGCTTCAGGTAGATGTCAGCGAGTGCTGGCTAGGGTTCAGACATGAGCACTTCATTGGTGCTCGACCGACCTCTGAGCGATGAATCGTATGGAAGTCGGATTCCCTCATGAGGAGCTACCCCGATGAACCACCTGAAAATGCTGTTTTTTGTAAGCTCGATACTGGTCTCGGCTTCTGTGTGGGCTGAAAGCGGCGGAGATCGTGTGATTGAGCGTATGGAAGGTTTGCGCGACAAGGCCGAGGCCACGTTGATGAAAGCTGAACAAGCCCCTGAAGGAGAGCGTCACGTCCACATGGCAGAACACATGAAGATGCTTGGCGACATCATGAGCCAGCTCCACAACGATCACCCAGATGCCTCAATGTCACCCCAACAGCATCTAGCCTGGATGGAGAAGCACGACAAAATTGTTGACGACGTTTTGCGCCAGATGCAGCGCGAGCACAAATTGATGCTTTCAGAAAACCATCAATAAACGCCCCCAGGATAAGTACTTGTCAGCATCTTGTTGCGGCGTCAATTGGACGCCGTATCTATTTAGAAAACTGACAAAGAAGTAATGCCCAAGTCAGTTAGCTGGCAGCTGAGCATCATTAGCATAGCCAATGTTCCCACGTATTCCTGAGGTCACCATGAAAACTACGCTCGCTACCCCGTTCATCGCAGCAATGACCCTTTTTTTCGCTGCTACGGCTATGGCTAATGCTGGGCATGGACAAGACGACATAGGCCAGCCTGGTGTGGCCTCTGACGTTACCCGCACTGTAGAGGTCGAGATGGGCGACATTTTTTTCAAGCCTAAAAGCATCGACGTAAAACCTGGTGAAACAATCCGCTTTGTCCTTCGCAACGAGGGTTCGCTGCTGCATGAGTTCAACATCGGCAAAGCCGCTGCTCATGCAGCACACCAGAAAGAAATGGCAAGCATGTTCAAGAACGGAACATTAAGCCCTACCGGTACCGGGAAGATGAGCGGCATGAGCCACGGCATGGGCGGAATGAAGATGGTCGCAATGGAGCATGACGACCCTAACAGTGTCCTGATTGAGCCTGGCTCAACCCAAGAGCTGATCTGGACCTTCAACGACAGTGCAGGGCTTCAGTTTGCCTGCAACGTGCCGGGGCATTACCAATCGGGAATGGTCGGCGAATTTGATCTGAAATAAACCGGAGTCGGCTGTTTCTGCCGGCCCGACGCAAGAGTTGGCTACGCTAAGTCGCAAGTAACATAGCAACGCTTCTCAGCCGGGGTCCGTGCGGAAACATCACCGCACCACTGTGGAGCCGCAAATCAGCGTTGTACTGAATATGCTCATTTCTAGTAGCACCTTACAAGGGGAATAGACATGCCTACCACCTCTGGCCATCACGACCATAATCACACCCATGCTGCTTCCCGGGATGATGCTGATCTACATGACCCGGTGTGTGGAATGGCAGTCACTTCGTCGAGTAAATTTGCTGAGACTTACCAAGGACAGACGTATCGGTTCTGTAGCCTGAAATGTCAGGAGAAGTTTCGAGCGGACCCTGAGCGCTACAGTGGCCACGTGGTGCGCAACGAGTCAGGCAGCACAACGCCGGAGTCTGCGGTACAAACGGGCACTGAATTTACGTGCCCGATGCATCCTGAAATACGGCAGACCGGCCCCGGTAACTGTCCTAAATGTGGCATGGCACTAGAGCCTGTCATGCCGGCGCTTGATGAAGAAGAAAATCCTGAACTCCGGGATTTCAATCGCCGCTTCTGGTGGTCGCTGCCCTTAACCGTGGTCGTAACCGTGCTCGCGATGGCGGGTCACTCGTTACAACTTCTTCATGGTTCGGCTCAAAACTGGATCGAGTTCGCTCTGGCGACACCCGTGACCTTATGGGCAGGATGGCCTTTTTTTGTAAGGGGACTGGCCTCGGTTAAAAATCGCAGTCCCAACATGTGGACTCTGATTGGGTTGGGCACCGCCGCAGCTTATCTGTACAGCGTCATAGCAACGCTCTTCCCCCAAAGTTTTCCCTCCAATTTCATGCAAGATGGACGTATCGGCGTTTACTTCGAAGCGGCAGCGGTCATCATCTCGCTCACGTTGCTTGGCCAGATCCTTGAGCTCAAAGCCCGATCACAAACTTCCGCCGCCATTAAGTCTCTTCTCGGCCTTTCGCCCAAAACTGCACGCCGGATCAATGCCGATGGCCAGGAGGAAGACATTCCTCTCACACATGTGCACCTGGGAGACCACTTACGGGTCAGACCGGGTGAAAAGGTGCCAGTTGATGGTTCGGTACTTGAGGGTGAAAGTGCGGTGGATGAGTCGATGCTCACTGGCGAGCCAGTCCCGGTAATGAAGAAAGCTGGAGATAGCCTGATCGGCGCCACGCTGAATACGCATGGGAGCCTGGTGATGGAGGCCCAGAAGGTCGGTGCCGAAACCATGCTGTCCCAGATCGTACAGATGGTCGCGAGAGCTCAGCGTTCCAAGGCGCCGATGCAACGAATGGCCGACTCGATTGCCGGCTACTTCGTGATGGGTGTTATCGCGATTGCGATAATGACATTTATCGGTTGGGGGCTTTTCGGCCCTGAGCCCAGTTGGGTGTTTGGTCTAATCAACGCTGTCGCCGTGCTGATCATCGCTTGTCCCTGTGCGTTGGGACTTGCTACGCCTATGTCGATCATGGTGTCGACAGGTAAAGCAGCCAGCATGGGTGTTTTGTTCAGAGATGCCAGTGCAATTGAAAGCCTTTGCAGAATCGACACGCTGATTGTCGACAAGACAGGCACCCTGACAGAGGGACGGCCCGTGTTTCACAGCGTGGAGGCCACTCCCACCTTCAATCCCGACGACGTCCTTCACCTGGCTGCCAGCCTTGATCAGGGCAGCGAGCATCCTTTAGCACATGCGATCGTCGATCACGCCCGAGCCGAGAACATAAAGCTCACCAAGCCCGAATCCTTTGAGTCGGATTCGGGTATCGGCGTCAGTGGCGTTGTCGATGGCAAGAAGCTCCAGCTGGGGAACACAGCGTTGATGGAAGCCGCAGGCGTGAGCACCAACTCCCTACAAGAGCGCGCTGAGGTGTTGCGACTTGACGGCATCAGTATTATCTACCTCGCCGTCGACGGCGCATTGGCAGGTTTGTTGGCCGTATCAGATCCGATCAAGCCAACCTCAAAAGAGGCCGTCACCAAGCTTAAGGCTCACAACGTGAAAATCATCATGGCTACTGGGGACGGGCTTACTACCGCTCGGGCTGTCGCCAGGGAGATGGGGATTGAAGAGGTCCACGGTGAAGTCAAACCCCAAGACAAGGAACGTCTGGTGGCAGACCTACAGCAACACGGGCGAAAAGTGGCCATGGCAGGTGACGGTATCAACGATGCTCCGGCCCTGGCGCGAGCAGATGTGGGGATAGCCATGGGAACGGGGACTGACGTGGCGATGAATAGCGCGCAACTCACGCTGGTCAAAGGTGACCTGATGGGGATCTTACGAGCACGAGCTCTTTCGGTCGCCACAGTTAAAAACATGCGCCAGAATTTGGGCTTTGCTTTTCTCTACAACTCAATGGGTATACCTCTTGCCGCTGGTTTGCTCTATCCATTGACGGGGCACCTCCTGTCGCCAATGATCGCTGCCATAGCCATGAGCGTCAGTTCCGCGTCGGTAGTTTTCAATGCATTGAGGCTGAGGAATACCCGAGTTGACTGACCTTCAAAATTGCAGCGGTTTTAACTCGGGGGGAATGGCGATCCATGTGCTTTCTTCAATCCCTTTAAGCGCGCATTCGCCCTTTGCACAGCGGCCATTTTTTCGGGCCGCTTCATGCGCTTCCACTTTCTGATGTCTTCCTTATTCCGCCCGCAGCTCACACACAGATCACCACTGAGTTGGCAAACCGAGATACAAGGATTCTCGATTTCTTTTGCCATGGTCAGTCCCCCTTAGCTTTATGTAGTTGAGCCACGCGACGTTTCCAGTCGCCTATGTGCGTGCGTTGGCACTCTTGCTCCGAGTCAAAGCGGACATTGCGGTCTGAAACAGGCAGGTCAAGATTGGCCTCTTTCAAGGCGATCGCCGTCAACTCAAAGATGCGGGCCTTCGCGTCAATCTCGGCCCGCTTCCTGTCAGCCAGGGTTTCGAACACCCAGATGACCTTCAGGGTTTCAGCCAACGCACTTAGGTCAGCGGTGTGAGTGAGCCAAATAAACCCCTTTATCTCGTCCTTTGCTGTTTCGCACGCGTCGGTGAGCGTGACGATCAACTGGCGCTCGATCCGAGCCAGTTCACGTTTACCGGGCGGCATCGGTGTGTCCTATAGAGGTTGTGCTGGACAGGCGCTGAGTCATGTCTGCCGGAACTCGACGGTCAGGTGGCTGACTTCGTGAACTGTTTTGAGACGCTCACGAATGCTCTCGGCGTTCACAGTGGCTTCACCTAGAACGCTGACGATCGCCGCGCACGCTTGAGGTCCCACCCTCCAAACGTGCAAGTCTGTAATGGTAGCGCCACCAGGTTTCTCAACGAGTTCGCGGATTTCCTCGGCAACGTGCGCGTCGGTCTGATCGAGCAACACGCCCGCAGTTACCCCCATCAAGGTCCAGGCCCAACGCGCGATAACGATAGCGCCGACGATACCCATGACCGGGTCGAGCCACACCCAACCCAGATATCGACCGGCAAGCAAGGCAGCGATGGCCAGAATCGACGTCAGCGCGTCTGCAACGACGTGGACATAGGCGGACCTCAAGTTGTTGTCGTTTCCGTTGTGGGCATGAGGGTGATCGTGGTCGTGCCCATGTCCATGTCCATGCCCATGCCCATGACCCAGCAGCAGGGCACTGACAATGTTGACGAGCAAACCGACAACGGCGATGAGGGTCGCGGTGCCAAACTGAACCGGTGTTGGCTGCAACAAACGCATGAACGATTCAACGCCAATGCCCAACGAAATCATGCCAAGAATCAGCGCCGAGGCGAACCCGCCCAAGTCTCCAACCTTTCCTGTACCGAAACTGTAGCGCTGGCTGGTAGCGTGGCGTTTTGCGTATCCGTAAGCGGCCGCCGCGATGCCCAATGCGCCGGCATGGGTTGCCATGTGGAAGCCATCGGCCAGTAACGCCATCGAACCCGTGATATAGCCGGCGGTGATCTCCCCGATCATCATTACCACCGTGAGTGCTACAACCCAAAGCGTACGCTTGGCATTCTCATCGTGCGCTGAGCCTAGAAACACGTGGTCGTGTGTGTAATCGATGTCGGTCCTGCTCATACGTGTTTACCTGGATGCATTCACTTGGAGTACCGGCGGATAGCTTCAAGAAGCTCTTCGACGCCCTTGTTACGCTCTTCTTCGCTGAGCGCGGGGTTCGCGACATGTGCTCGTGCGTGATCCTCGATGATCTCCTCCATCAGCCCGTTGATGGCACCCCGAGTGGCCGCAACAAGATGTAGTGTCTTGGCGCAGTCGAAGTCCGATTCCAATGCTCGTTCAACAGCTTGAATTTGCCCGGCAATACGTTTTACACGTTTAAGAAGATCGTCTTTGTGTGATGCGATATGACCCACGCTATACCCCCCCTACCTATATAGGGTCGCATGATAGGCCTCCCCCCTATACCTATGCAAGGTTCGCGGGAGGACAGATCAAAGCCGTTGACGAAACGAGAGGCATACAAAATCGTTGGATCAAGCGAGAGAGCCGCAATGTTGCCGTTAGCCGACCTTTACCGACGAGAACAATAGGGCGCACTCCTGGAAACCGTTCAAATGGTAGCGAGCTAATTAGCAGCCGAGTGGTCAAGTCCCGTAAAACTTCTCGAAATCTGCGCTCACGGCCTTGATTAGATAATTGTTGACCTTGCCACGGTGTCAACGTCGATGCTTTAGCTGCGGGGAAAAGACACCGCTCAGCACGAGGATAATTAACATGGTCGTCTTAGATGTATCAGGCATTGGTTGCGGCAGCTGCGTCGGCAAAATCACCAGAGCGATCCAGGCACTGGACGGCAACGCTACGGTCTCAGTCGATCGATCAACCGGTAAGGTGAGTGTTGAAAGTAGCGAAAACGCGGAACAGCTTCGTAAAGCTGTGGAGGCGGTTGGCTTTCCTTCCAAGATCAGCCATTGAACGGAGATTCCTGCTCCTAAGTAGAGCGCCGTCTGGAGGAGAATACCTCTGAATCTAGGAGTACTTAAGCTGCTGTGTCGGTCAAAATGGGCTCGCATGCGCCTGCGCTGCTAGTCACCGCGCAGAGCTTTGAGCAAACCCTTGAATGCTCCATTCAACCGAGTAAAAGCCGCGTTGAAACGTATTGCGTTTTCTGTGTATTTGGCGACCTCGACCTGCTGATCGACAGTATTTTGGTCCAAGGCAGGCTGAGCCGGCGTGCTGTAAAGCAAGTCGCGCCCGTATATAGCCACCGCCGATTCTTTCTTAAGAAAATGCTTTGCGTTTGTTGTTTTCAAAGAAAACGCAGTGGTAGCAGGTTCTTTGGTTTGGCTGGCGAGCACAGTAGAAAAATCCAAGTCCTGGGCTTTGAAGTTCGGAGTGTCAGCGTTCGCGATATTGTTACTCAAGATCTCAGCTCTTTGGCCACGATAAACTAACGCTCTTTCTGCGGAGCCTAATGCTTTCTCAAAATTAATACTCACAATTAATCACCCTCGGTGGCATTACTATCTTCTGTGATCATTGAACATTCAGCTGTTGCAGCAGCGCATTCAAGTCTCCTATTAATTTTAATGGAGAGACCTAGAACATCGCCTCCGTGAGAATTAATGGAACCCAAAGCAATGATTACACTTCAATCTTATATTCAATAAAAGTCGCGCAATGCGAAAAGATGGAGACCATACGTATTAAATAGCGTGTACTTCAAGAAAAATATCCCAAACTGACACAACTGTAATATTGGCCTAAGCTTCCTGACAGGGGGTGTCTCTTATAGTCCAACTGAGTCTATTGCTCACCCCCAAAGAGTCCAATCCATGATGTGATTCAGAGGGGATATTTTCACACATCTGAGGTAGCCCATATGAACACCATCAAAACCTTGTTCGTCGTCGCAGCGCTGACTGTTTCCACTCTGGCCATGGCTGAAGGCGGTGGTGACCGGACTTTCGCACGTATGGAAGTGGCCAGGACGAATTCGATGGAATCGTACCAGGTAGCTCAAACGCAGAGCGCTCAACCGCCTGTCGCTGAAAGCAAAGCCAAAGCGATGGATCATAAAAACTGCTGAACGATTAGGCACGCGGCCAAGCTGACAGAAATGTAATCACGAAGGTGGTTTAGATGTGGCAATTTCTAAGCTCGCCTGCAATGAAAAATTCGTCTTTTTTTCGGTAAGCGAAGCTCATCTTGCCAACTCACGGGTTGATTTGAACGGCTCCCTTTTGACTGATTGGAAATAAACGGCATGCATTCCAAAACCTCTAGACGGACATTCGTTAAAGGCCTGGCCGCCGGCGGCATCCTTGGCGGCCTTGGTCTGTGGCGCACTCCTGTATGGGCAGTGACCAGTCCAGGCCTGCCGAGCGTCCTCACCGGCAACGAATTTGATCTGTTTATTGGTGAAACGCCGGTAAACATCACTGGCTCGCCGCGCACAGCCATGACCATCAATGGCTCGTTGCCGGGGCCTTTGCTGCGTTGGCGCGAAGGGGAGACGGTCACTCTGCGCGTGAAGAACCGTCTGGATCAAGACACCTCCATCCACTGGCACGGCATTATTTTGCCTGCCAACATGGATGGCGTACCGGGTTTGAGCTTCCACGGCATCGCGCCCGACGGCATGTACGAATACAAGTTCAAGGTGCATCAAAACGGCACGTACTGGTACCACAGCCATTCTGGGTTGCAAGAGCAGGCAGGTGTTTACGGGCCAATAGTCATCGATTCGAAAGAGCCTGAGCCGTTTCAATACAATCGCGACTATGTGGTGATGCTGACTGACTGGACCGATGAGGATCCTGGTCGCGTCATGGCCAAACTCAAGAAACAATCGGACTACTACAACCACCACAAACGTACCGTGGGCGACTTCATCGACGACGTCAGCAAGCAAGGTTGGTCTGCTGCCGTCGCCGACCGGAAAATGTGGGCCGAAATGAAAATGAACCCCACTGATCTGGCAGACGTCAGCGGGGATACCTACACCTACCTCATGAATGGCCAAGCGCCGAACGGCAACTGGACCGGTATTTTTAAGCCTGGCGAGAAGCTGCGCCTGCGCTTTATCAATGGCTCAGCGATGAGCTATTTCGATGTTCGCATTCCTGGTTTGAAAATGACCGTGGTGGCGGCCGACGGCCAATATGTCCAACCAGTCAGTGTCGATGAATTCCGCATCGCCGTGGCGGAAACCTATGATGTGATTGTTGAGCCTGCCACCGAGGAGGCTTACACAATCTTCGCCCAGTCCATGGATAGAACCGGCTATGCGCGGGGGACCTTGGCAGTTCGTGAAGGACTGAAAGCACCGGTACCGGCGATCGATCCGCGTCCGCTGTTGACCATGGATGACATGGGCATGGGCGGTATGGCTGGCATGGACCATGGCAGCATGGCTGGCATGGGCGGCGGCGATATGAAACCGGGTGACATGTCAGGTATGGCTGGCATGGATCACAGCAAGATGCAGGGAATGGACGAAGGTGGCATGACCGGGATGACCGGCATGGACAGTGGTGACATGACTAATATGGCCGGCATGGACCATAGCAAGATGGCAGGTATGGACAAAGGTGACATGTCCAACATGGCCGGCATGGACCACAGCAAGATGGCGGGGATGGACAAAGGTGACATGCCCAACATGGCCGGCATGGATCACAGCCAGATGGGAGGCATGGGGGGCATGGGAGGCGAGATGCAATCTCACCCAGCTTCCGAAACCAACAACCCGTTGGTTGACATGCAGGCCATGAACCCAACGCCAAAACTGAACGATCCAGGTATCGGTTTGCGGAACAACGGTCGACGCGTGCTCACTTACTCAGATCTGAAGAGCACTTTCCAGGACCCTGATGGCCGAGAGCCCAATCGCACCATTGAGCTGCATCTGACCGGTCACATGGAAAAGTTTTCCTGGTCCTTCAACGGCATCAAATTTTCTGATGCTGAGCCCCTTCGCCTCAAGTACGGGGAGCGTCTTCGCATCACCTTGGTAAACGACACCATGATGACGCACCCCATCCACCTTCATGGAATGTGGAGCGACCTTGAAGATGAAAACGGCAAGTTCATGGTACGTAAGCACACAATCGACATGCCACCGGGTACCAAGCGCAGCTATCGAGTCACCGCCGATGCTTTAGGTCGCTGGGCCTATCACTGCCACCTGCTTTTCCATATGGAAATGGGCATGTTCCGTGAAGTACGGGTTGATGAGTAAAGGAGACGATCTGTGAGCACACACCTAAATCGTAAATCGCTGGTCGGTTGCCTCTTTGCCTTTGGCCTGATGGGTGGATTCTCCTGCGTAGCATTGGCAGTCGAAGAACGTGGTGATCCTTCACCTGCTACTTCTGCGGATGCGCCGAACAAGACTGCGACCACGTCAAACGAGGCAACGCCGAATCACGCGACGATGCCTCATACCAAGATGCGCCATGAGTCGATGGATCATGACCAAGAAAACAAGAAGGCGGATTGAGATCATGACCAGGAATTTTTTACGCCCAACGTTGATGGTATTGGCAGTTTCTACGAGTCCTGTCTTCTTTGCCGTGGCTCACGCCGCTGAAGAGATGGATCACTCCAAGATGAACCATGGCTCCATGGGAGCGATGGACCATAGCAACATGGGGGCTATGGAGCACAGCAAGATGAAAATGGACGACGGTCAAATGACCGGCATGGAAAGTATGGATGAAGGGACGACGACAACCAGTCGAACCCCTATCCCCGTTCTTACCGATGCTGACCGTGCAGCCGCCTTCCCAGATGTCGCTGGTCATGGTGTCCACGACAAAACAATCAACTCTTTCATGCTGCTGGATAAGTTTGAATACCAGGATGCTGACAACGGTAGTGCGTTGGCCTGGGATGCGAAAGGATGGATCGGCGGTGACATTGATCGACTGTGGTTGCGCTCGGAAGGCGAACGTACCAATGGCGTGACGGAAAGCGCTGAATTATCCGCGCTCTGGGGGCACTCCATCGGACCGTGGTGGGACGTCGTCACCGGTGTACGACAGGATTTCAAACCAGGGTCCCCTCAAACCTGGGCCGCACTCGGCATTCAGGGCATGGCCCTCTACAACTTCGAGGCCGAAGCAACTGCCTACATCGGTGAGAACGGTCAATCGGCTGCTCGACTGGAAGGCGATTACGACATTCTGCTGACGAATCGATTGATCTTGCAGCCGACGGCCGAGGTCAATTTTTATGGGAAGAATGACCCTCAGCGCGGCATCGGGTCCGGATTAGCCAACACCGAAGTGGGGCTCCGATTGCGTTATGAGATTGTCCGCCAATTTGCCCCTTATATCGGGGTGAGTTGGAGCCGTTCCTATGGCAATACGGCAGACTTTGCACGTGAGGAAGGTGAAGATGCCAGCGAGGCACGCTTTGTCGCCGGTATACGGATGTGGTTCTGAGAACCGGGCATGAAGATTACACTGAAGGCACTAATAGCTGCTGGTCTGGCCACCGTAGCAGCGGCTGCCGGCGTGGTGTATTTCGGCGTGATCAATGTCGGGGCGGATGATCCCCACTCTGCCCCCGTCTACGCGCTACTTTCTATTGCTCGGGATCGCTCGATACACGTGCGCTCGCGCGACATTCAGGTCCCCGACCTGAGCCAAGAAGCTCTCATCCGTGAAGGTGCTGGCAACTACAACTCGATGTGTGTCGGTTGCCATTTGGCTCCGGGGCTTGCAGGCACCGAACTGAGTAACAGCCTTTACCCTGCACCTCCGAATCTTTCGAAACTGGGCGTCGACGGGCACCCAGCTGCAGCTTTTTGGATCATCAAACACGGAATCAAATCCACCGGCATGCCCGCGTGGGGCAAAAGCATGGCCGATCCCTACGTATGGGGGATGGTTGCATTTCTCCAGCAGCTTCCGTCACTGGATGCAGAGCAATACAAAGCTCTGATCACGAGTAGCAGTGGCCATCAACACGGTGGTGGCGAAAGCGTGATGCACAACCATGAGGGTCAGCATGGAACGATCCAGGGGCAAAGTGGCGCAGGTGCTTCCGACCAAAGGGCGGAAGTCCGCGCTCATGATGACGAGAAAAACACGGCACATGCCCATGGCCCCTCCGCAGCGCCATCTGCAAAGGAGCCTGCTGACCACGCCGATCATAAGGGTAGGGAAGCTTCAGATGACGCGGCCCCGACTCCAACCGTACAGCCCAAATCACATACACATACTGATGGGAAGGAACATACCCATGCGAAATAATTCTCTTCGTCGCAGACGGGCACTTCGTCTCGCTGCTTTCGTGGCTCTGTTCATCAGTTCAGCCAGTCACGCAGCAGAGCCATTGACGATCGATGTACATCGCGACGCTAATTGCGGGTGCTGCAAGAAATGGGTCCAGCACCTTGAAGCCAGCGGCTTTACCGTCGTTGATCACGTGGAAACCAACATGAGCGCGATCAAGCGCGGTTTCGGAATTTCTCCTGAGCTCTCGTCCTGTCACACAGCAACCATCAACGGAAAGTTTGTTGAAGGTCACGTGCCCGCCGAGCAAATCATTGCGATGAGCAAACGTGATGACCTGCTCGGGATTGCCGTTCCAGGCATGCCGGCCGGCTCCCCAGGAATGGAAGTGGACGGGAAACATGACGCGTATAAGGTAATCGGCTTGTCAAAGGCAGGCACAGACCACGTCGTCGCTGAATACCCCGAAAACTGATCTTCTAATCTCGCTCCTGCATGGTGAAGGTCATGGCCGTGCAGAGGACATAGCTCATTTCGAACGTAAAAAAGGCGCCACTAGGGCGCCTAAGCCACCTCCCAAACCAAAGGAAAAACAAGGAGGCGGGATGTATCAGGTGGTCGAGCAATTGTTTACTGCACGTTAGAAACCCCTCGACTGACGGACATGATTTCATAAAGTGGATAACTTCAGGCTTTCCTGAAAATTACTTCTACGTCAGCGAGCAGTAAGCTAGTTTCGGACAAAGGAAAATTATGCAGTTCTTAAATAATTTTCATTGTCTAGCTTCCATGGGGGCAGTTGTCGGCCATGACCTTATATTCCACGGTGTTAAGCTTGCCCGTAGAGTCTTCATAGGTCATGCGTGAAGGAGCAACCCCACAGGTTTTATTGGCTTGCGTGACACTGACGACCTTCTGGATATCGAGGTTCATACCATATTCATAATGAACAACTTCAGGAGGAGTCTTGCCGTTCCTTGAGGCATATTGCTCCATTGCTTGTTGGTTCTCTTGCATCATTCGACCATACACGCGGTCACCGCCTCCTTCAGCCATGGCTAATGAAGATAAGGTCAAAATCGAAGCGGCGCAAAACGCTTTCACTGCTGTCATTGCTTTCATGATTTTCTCCTAAAGCTCAATTTACTGAGTTAAAGAGTAACAAGTGAAAGCTTTCAGAAAGCTGCCGCGAAGGTTACTAATGTGAAAGGTGGACGCTACCCCGCATTTACGCTTTCAAGCCAGATAGGATTTTTGTTAACACCCAAGGTTGGCAGACGGTGACGGAACAAAGATGCCCTCAAAAGCTTATTTGAACCGGTGGTCCCTCCCAATTCCTCGATACGCCGGTAGACCTGAGCAGGACCTCCGCGTCGACCCCGGTTCTTGCCAGGCTTTCCAGATCCCACTCGAAGAAACTGCAAAAAGCCAGGAAAACCTTGCTTGATACCGCTGAGGTCAATCTTACCGTCGAGTAATTCACGGGGAGCTTCATCCTGATGAGTTCAGAGACAGTCCACACTAAAGTTCTTAGACGGAAATGCCATACTGACTCCTGATGAATCTTGATCTGTTGATAAGTAAGAGGGAACCTCTGCTTGCGTAGATCCAGCTCATGAGGTAACGAACCTGGGAGCAGCGATTGTAAATTCCGAATGTTCACTCTCTTCGGATCTTTCGTAACTTTATACAGCTCATCTACGCCCGCTTCGATAAGGGCTGCATAGGCGTCGTCTCTTGAGTCGATGGACTTTTCGACCTTAACTGTAGCTTTTTTAGGTGCATGGAGTTTTGCCATTAACCATGCGTTATCATTTTCTAGAATCCATTGCGTAGGTTTGTACGCCTTCTTCCAGAGGTACTCGATATCGGCATCGGTACGTAGCGCTAAAAGCAACTCGATTTTTTGGCGATATCTAGTTTTTTGGCTTAGACGCGATTCTTCGACTTTGGGCGCTCGCGGAGAAACAGCGGCACTCAGCAGGATAGACTCATTTTTCAGAGCCTCTTCAAAGCCATCTGCACTGGAAAACAAGTGAAGAGCAATGATCAAATGCCGCGCGAGCGGCATATTTAGCTGACCTTTGTCTGATTTGAGCCGGATCCATTGCTCATGCTTCCCGGTGTTATAGGCCGGATCAATTTGCGCCAAAAGCTCGTCGCCGTAAGCGCTTTGGATGCTGTCGAACAGTTTTGCAATACCCGCATTTTTTCCGAAAATGAATCCGCGCTTCTTGCATTGGCGGACGTAGCACGAACTCAATACCGTACTGCCTATCGGAGGGATATTGCGTTGCAGGATATCGTGTGCGAACAGAGCGACTTTCTGTTCCATCTTTGACCCCTTGTGTATTGCTGCGCTGTTTAACGGGCTCCAGCCGCATGCACATGGCTCAGTCAGATTGGGAAGCAGCTTCAATTTACGGTAGAACGGGCGAGAGCACTCGGGGCAGGCATGGATCAATGCGTCGCCATGACGCCAACAGACGGCAACACCGGGTATCTGGTGAGATCGATGCCAGTAGGCAGAACCCCGCTCAATCAGATCTTCCTGAACGCAGGTAGGACAAAGCTTAGCCTTGCCATGGGTGGACTCTTCTCTGCGGGGCACCCGTACCACCCCGTCATAACCCAGTGGCCCTACGTCGTTCTCCGGCCCCTGCTTAACGCCAAGAAACGGCCGGTAAGCAGGAAAAGTAGTATTGCTACTGATCAACTCTGCGAGATTGCTCTCCGATTGCCCCGGCAGCCTGTGCGCGAGCCTCTCGATCTGCTTGGGTACGATGCCACCGATGCAAAAGGGTTTCGATGCGAACAAATCGCGATAGGTTTCCGTCGCGGTTCTGTTACCTGACAGATAGTGATATCGGGTGACACGAGAGTAAAGCATTTCATCCGGCATCGAAACGGGGAAAAATAATAGATCAGACATCATTTACCGATTAAAGGTAGGGCTCGAAGAGAATGTGCATCCGGGGGCAGTATATATGCAACCCCTAAAATTCTGCATCCGGTCTGGATTTGAAATGACAAGCCGCTCAACTTTGAATCGTAGTGAATTCATCTAAATCCTGCCGCGCCCGTATTCCTCGAATACAAAACACGTATCGATAAACCCGCGTAGGTCAGCCCATGCCGGTTGCAAAACTATTTCCGTTGATCGCGGGTTAGTACGTTTACATGCTGATCGTGATGATCCAGCGTATGCCGGACCTATTCTGGAGGGGAATTTTTTCATTAACAGAAAAATAATGGGTTTATGGTGAATTGATTTAGAACTTTTTAGATGGAGGGGGAATGCCCAGCTGGATTACAGCATGGGTCGAATGCTCGCGACCCTGTAGAGCGAAGAACGTGATACAGCCTTGCCCTCTGAGAGCAATTGGCGTCTAGCCCATCGCAGACGCCTATCGTGAAAGCCTTCGATTGGTTCACATACTTTTTCGAGCATTGCTGCACACAGAGGAAGCTTGCAAAGCTGCTTTTCGAAGCGAGAAAGAACATGAAGCTCCCGACCTATCCTGGTACGCGAAATGCGGACAGGCTTACCCGCAAGAGCATAAAGCGCGTCGGCACACTGACGGACTTCGCCGGCCAGTCTCGCATCGAGGGCAGCGAACATTTCGGTGCTATTTAGACGAGGCGTACGATGGGGGCTTGGGTTTGCAGTTGACTCCGAAAGCCACTGCTTATCGTGGCGATACAGCCACGCATACCCCCTGCATGCATGTGCTTTGTAAAATCGATAATCAGCCTCGAAAGCCGCGCGTCTTGCGCATAGCTCAGTGTGAAATCGTGCCTCCCTCCAAGCATCTTGCCCGCCGGGTACATTTCTGATGTGACGATAGACATACGCTGATGAAACGCCTAGAACGGCAGCGATCTTTTTGGCATCAGCTCCTTCAAGAGCATGTTGCCACACAGCGGCTGACGAACAGTCCAGGCCTTCACCAGGCATCACCGGAGAAAGGCGCGCGTGAAGCCGAATGTGAGCTTTCGGATCACATGCCACCGCCTCTTTCACTGGGCATTGACCATGAAGCAAGCTCACCATTTCAACGCCCAGAGCACCGGCCAATAAAATGTATTTGAGCGGATGGTGAGAGGTTATAGGCGTACGAAGCAGCTTCGTGACCCATGAGGCGGGTGTACCTGCACGAACATCTCCGAGTATAGAAAACTCCCATTCTCGCGGGAGTGCAGCAAAAAAATCGGCCATGTGCTGCGCCAGCATGTGCAGGTGCAAGCGATGGTTATCAGAAGCAAGGTTGAGCTGCGTTGCCCTGTGTAAAAGCGTGAAGCGCACCGCCTCCGCCGACAAAGCAGTGACGTCAGACTCGAGGACCTGAAGTGAGCGCAACGCTATTTCGTGAAGCGGTGGCATGCACCGCAACGGGGTGTCGAGAAGTACTGTGTGTGCTTGCACATTCTCATCATTGGGCAGATTGAGTTGTCGAGAGCTGCGGCTGGACCAGCGAGGATCAAGGATCCTGAGTGACGTACCGTGATGCGGACATACCAGCACGCCTGGAAGCATGTGGACCCTGTGCCAGTAAGCGACTCCCCGTTGAGCCTGATCTTGTGCGATACATTCTGGGCATAACCGCACTCGGGAGGCGAATCCAATACGGCTCGCGTTGACGCCCAGCTTCAACATCAAGCCTTTCCCATCAGCGGTCATCAGCGTCCGAGCGTGTTCGACCTGGCTCATCCTCAAAAACGGCGCATAGTAGGGTAATAATGTGTGGCGCATGAGGACCTCGGCTACCGATAGCTCAGTACCGCTGGGTAGCGCATCGACAAAATCCCCTAAATGACTCGGGAATGCCACATTTTGCGAAAAAGCTGCCGCCGATTTCAGTCCGGCAAATGCTGCTTGGCAATTACGAACACCGCAAAGACGGGCATAACGAGAAATCACGCTGTGCAGCGTCTCGTCGGGAAACGCGGCGGGGAAGAAATGGAGTTTAAGTTGCACTTCACCCCCCCTCCGACTCACGCTTTGTGATACATCGGTGAGAACTCAAACAGGTCCTCGTTGAGCCAGCCCGCAGCGCGCAGAGCGTCGAGGGGAGCGTCATGTTCGCTAAGCGCTTTAGCCTCTGAGTTTTCCACAGCAGTAGCAATCGGCGATGGGTGATCTTTCGCAAAAATGGTCGGAGATGGGTCTACCGGCTTCTCACGGGATACAACGCTTCGAAGCAAGGTGAGGCGATCCTCTCGTGCCAATCCATCGAAAACCATCATTTCGCTCAGCTGATCCTCAATCGGCAGCAAATCGTCAAACTGTCGCATCCGCTTCGGATCACGGCTACGCAGAGCTGAAAGGGCTGGCTTTAGAATCTGCATTTTTGAGTTGCTTACCTTCACCAGGATCTCGGCAGTCAAACACTCCGAGCCACTCTGGACCGCATAACGCTGACTCAATACCAGCAGCTTGACCAGGAAATCCGTGACGCCTTGAGTGTGCTCATACAGCGTGTCAAAAATCTCGTCGGTCAGCTCAGCCGTCTGTTTGCACCACTGATAGCTCCAGAGATTTTCGACCAACAACCGCCACTCCTCATCATCCTTTTCGAATCGTTTGAATTCGAGCGTACCAGCACCACAAACTCGGCGGGCAGTCCGCATGGCTTCTGAGAACAGGCTAATCGTCGAGTTCGTGCCACTGAAAACCACCGGGATACCGATGTTGTTTACCAAGTGCAGGAAAAAATTCAGCATGCTCTCCTTACCACCGGTTTTCGCCAGGTGGAGGTTTTGCAGCTCGTCGATCAACAAGGCGCCGATGAAAAACGTGCTGGCCACCTGCTCCATCTGTTGCAGCGCATCATTGATGTTTCGATGCCGGTAGCGCTTGTGGTAGTCCTTGTCTCCTAGAGCGTCTCCAACCGCATAAAAAAACTGCTGGCAAAATCCAGCCAGCGATCCATCCCGAGGGCAGTCAAGCTTCAGCCATGTGATTTGGGTATGAACAAACTGCTTTCCCTCATAGCGCTCATGACGGATTGTCTGTGGATAAAGGCTCAAGATGGCGTGGAGTGCCGTTGACTTGCCAATGCCGCTCAGGCCGACGACCGTAAACGTTTCTGCAGTGGACTTGAACGCATCGTGGTAACGCTGAGCTCCCGATAAAGAATGCAAATGCCGGACGGTAGCGGGCGACATCGGGTTACGCCCGACATACCCTCGACGGATGAGCAGTGAGAACAGGGCCTCCAGTTCCAGATGTAGCAAGAACGGCTGTACGACGGTTCTCAGCCTGTCGATACAGTGAATTCGAGTGGCTCCTTCGAGCGTCAGCTCTTTCGGATCCACCGGCTGAGGAAAGTTCGAAATCAGTTCAACAGCCGCCGCCTCCGACAATATCGGAGGCAAAGCTTCGATAAGCGGGTTACCCGCATACTCACTAATGTCCTGTCTGACGTAATTGGCAAACGTCTGTGCACCTTTCATTTTGCCTGTCCTGGCCGAATTCTTTTGAGCAAATCGATAACCTGAGCGGTGCGCTCACCGGCATATGAATCATGCGCTTTCTGTGTCGTTTCAGATTGAAGTGAAGCTGGCTCCACCCTGACGCCTTCAGGAACAACCGCATTTTCACGCTCGCGGAGACGTTCTTCTGCGCGGTTCTCGCGGATGTTTCCAGTGGCCTCTGCCTTAGTAGGCGGAGCAGGTTCCTGTTTTCGTTCTGCGAGCGCGTGACTGATGATCTGGTGGACCTGATCGCTAAGCTGCACACGGCTTTCCAGCTCAGCTCGACGGCGAGTAGGCGGTTTTTGGCGATAGGCTTCGAGCAGATCAAAAATCTCGTCCGAGCGATAATTCGCGTAACCGGCATCCGATCGTCGAAGATCACAACGGATAAACTGCTTGGCCTCTCCTTGAATCCAAATGTGTGCCGCAGAGTTCGGATCGAACCAACACTCTATTGACCAAACGCCCCCTTTGCGAGCCTTGGCAAACCAATCTTTCTCTATGGCCATATCACACACGTAGTGCATGCCGCGAAACATCACTCCGCCCTTTTGAACGGTCGCGCGCTCACGCGGTAAAAGGTGGAGATAAACCAGCTCGTCGGGACGTTTGTTGGATTCGATCAGGTCGTTGTCGCAGGCCCAATTCCATATACCGTTAGGCGTAGGTTCTACGCCGTCATTCATCATCGCTTGAGTCAGTCGGTCAGGCTGTCGATGGTGACGGTTATAGTGGAGCACGCAATTGATGAGGATTTGGGTGAACTCTTTGAGGTTCAGCGTGGCATCGAGCCGGTAATCTCGCTCGCCGCGCTCTTTGTCCCGCGCAGCTACCCCGCCAGGTAGCCACCTGATACCCGTCAAATCATTCAAAATGCCAAACCGACTTTCTACCATAGGCTTCCAATCAGGCCGATAAGGTGGGGCAGTGCCCATCTCAATTCCCAACCCTGAGGATAACCCCTCTGCTGCGAGTGACAGCATCTCTCCCCGGTCGGCGTAAATCTGGTGGGGCAGGTGGTGACAATTCCAATCATCTGCATTGATGTCAACGCCGTTCTGAGCGCAGAACTCGACTTTGGAGGTAAACGCGTTGAACAGCGCTTGTCTCGCCCCATTCCAACTAGGGCCCTCCAATCCTACATAGAGACCAGCAATTATTCCGGAGAAACTATCCACTACGATATAAACAACGGGCCGACCAATGAGCATCCGTCTAGAGTAGCTGTTGACCAAATAAATATCGGCAATCGTTGCGTCGATTTCGAACTGATGACAGGGTCCACGCAGCCAATCTCGAACGGTACCTGAAAGCGGACGGCAATCCTTTAACCACCTCCTCAACCCTTTACGGCCACGCTCGGTTTCAATCTCGTCGAAAAAAATCTGTCCCCAATATTGGAACTGCCTCAAGCTGGGGAGTTCTGAACCAGGCAACAAACGAAGCTCTTCTTCACTGTTTTTAGAGATGTCTCGAACAGAGTAGAATCGTCTCAACATTTCGTCATATGCGCTCGAAATAGATGATTTCTTATCTCTTACATAAAGAGCATATCCAACACGGATGCATCGTTTATCAACTGCACTGAGCATCTTGGAAGGCGAAGTAAGAACGCCTTGAAATTTAGGCTTTCGCCCTGGTGGCCTGCTCGGATCATATTTTCTATCGGCAACACCTACCGCCGTATAATTATTAAGCAATGAGTTGCGAACTTGACCATAAAACCAATATCGGTAAAGAAGCCGATAGATCGTTTTCCGCTGGATTCCGAGCTCTGACGCCCGTCTGCTAACAAGCCGGCCTAACTCACCTCGTACAAATATTTGTCCCGGGTATTCAGGATCTAATAGAGGGGCGATGACGGCCCACTTTTCGTCCCGGCCTTGCTTGGCTCTCTCATCCAACTGTTCCTCAAGCACAAGCATAAACTCGGGCGTGGTGATGGCTGCTGGTTTGGTGTGACCAGACGCTATCGAGCGACGCAGCTCATCCAGACCAACCGCGTACGGCTGCCGGGGTGGGTCAGCTAGATCCATCAAAACTGCTAAGTCATGCGTTTCATCCTGGTAAAGGAGCCTGGCTATCGTAGCAATGACCGACAGATCGGTTACAGGCTCGAAAACGTCATTAACGAGAACAGTCATGATAATTTCTCCTTCAACGATACTTGGACAGGGCCCGGTGAAACTTCGAAGCCAGGAACTAGACCAGTAAGGTGGAGAGGAGTGTTAACCAAATCGATTTTCAGTATCTTGTTCCAAACCAGATGAAAGAAAATTGCTTGAGCGTCTATATAGGAAATGGACAGAAGTGATGCTATTTTTCTTAGACAGGTGGCCAAGGTCCACGAATATTCCCGGCTGTTTACAAGGCACTCGATAAAACTCGAATGCAACGGCGCTTTCATTAAATCACGAGAGAGCTTCGAGTACCTCCTGATTAGTCCAAGATTTTTAATCAAATCTCGTGTAAAAAACTCGTCTGTTACGATTTTCCAATCAACACCTTGGCTTTCCCAAAAACGCTTTTCAATTTCAAGTTTTTCAAGCGTTCTTTTACTTCCATTGCCAATTAAATCGGAACGATACTTCACCGTCCTAGCTACCGATTTGAAGTTTCCGCTCGGGTCCTTAACAGTTAACAGGAAGTCTGTTGTCATCACATAAGGCAGTGTTGTTCTAGGGTATCTTGGATAGCGTACATCGATCGCCGACGCTATCGCTTGCGCACGCTCTGTGGGTAGTAAAGGGTATTGCTCCCGTATATCCACGACGTCTTCAGAAAATTCACACACAAGGAAGTACGAACGCTCGAGATCTGACAGGAGGTGATGAATCCTCTCGATCTTCACGCCTTGAATCTTGTGCGAACGACCTATCGACGGGACATCTTGTACCCGCAGCCAAGGCACGTAGCTTGCCCCGGCGCCTTCGCCAAATCCATTTGCAATGTGCCGTTCAATGTCCTGCTGTGATGCAAACTTACGACCTCGCAACCCACGCCTCCTCAGTCGATGCGGACCGCTTCACCTCGCGCCGAGAAAAAGTCGTAGAAGGACACGACCGGCAAAGCGGCCGTATACAAAACGTTTTCTAGACTACACCCGCTGAAAGTTGAAGCGATGATTCCAGACCAAAGGGAAAGCCTGGAAAGGAAAACCCCCGTAGATACGGGGGTTTGAGCCTTGTGTCAATCTATGTTCGCCAGTGTCAAACTTTATTGTTTTGTGTCAATCTTTATTGTTAAAAACCAACTGCGCGATGTCCCAATGCTTGTTCGTGATGAAAACCGGATGCCTGACCCAGCGTCAATCTACGGTGGATAACTTATTCCACCGTGACGGATTTCGCCAGATTTCGAGGCTGGTCGACATCAGTGCCCTTGAGCACGGCGACGTAGTACGACAGCAGTTGCAGGGGGATCGTATAAAGGATCGGCGAGAGGATGTCGTGAATGTGCGGCATCTGCACCACGTGAGTGCCTTCGCCGTTAGTCATGGCAGCCTTCTCGTCTGCGAACACGATCAGCTCGCCGCCACGGGCGCGGACTTCCTGCAGGTTGGACTTGAGCTTTTCCAGCAGTTCGTTGTTCGGCGCGACCGTGACCACCGGCATGTCGTTATCCACAAGCGCCAGCGGGCCGTGTTTGAGCTCGCCAGCCGGATAGGCTTCGGCGTGGATGTAAGAAATTTCCTTGAGCTTCAAGGCGCCTTCCATCGCTACCGGGAATTGCGCGCCTCGGCCGAGGAACAGCGTGTGGTTTTTCTCGGCGAACAGCTCGGCGATTTTCTCCACGGTGCTGTCCATTGCCAGCGCTTCGCCCAACCGAGTCGGCAGGCGACGCAACTCTTCAACCAGCGTGGCTTCAACACCGTTGGCTAACGTGCCACGTACTTGCCCCAGCGACAGAGTCAGCAGCAACAGGCCGACCAGTTGCGTGGTGAACGCTTTGGTCGAAGCCACACCGATTTCGCGGCCGGCCTGGGTCAGCAGGGTCAGATCGGATTCGCGCACCAGCGAGCTGATGCCGACGTTGCAAATGGCCAGGCTGGCGAGGAAGCCCAGCTCCTTGGCGTTGCGCAATGCGGCCAGGGTGTCAGCGGTTTCGCCGGACTGTGAAATGGTCACGAACAACGTATCCGGCTGCACGACCACCTTGCGATAACGGAATTCGCTGGCGACTTCGACCTGGCACGGGATACCGGCCAATTCTTCGAGCCAGTAACGCGCGACCATGCCGGCGTGATAGCTGGTGCCGCAGGCGACGATCTGCACATTGCGTACTTTGGCGAACAGCTCGGCGGCCTGGGGACCAAAGGCCTGCACCAGCACCTGATTGCTGCTCAGGCGACCTTCGAGGGTGCGCTGGACCACGGTCGGTTGCTCGTGAATTTCCTTGAGCATGTAGTGGCGGAACTCGCCCTTGTCAGCGGCTTCGGCGCCGTCGGTGTACTGCACGGTCTGGCGCTCGACGGCGGTGCCGTTCACGTCCCAGATCTGCACGCTGTCGCGACGGATTTCAGCGATATCGCCTTCTTCCAGGTACATGAAACGGTCAGTGACCTGACGCAGAGCGAGTTGGTCGGAAGCGAGGAAGTTCTCGCCCAGACCCAGGCCGATCACCAGTGGGCTGCCACTGCGCGCGGCAACCAGACGATCAGGTTGCCGGGCATTGATCACCGCCAGACCGTAGGCGCCGTGCAGTTCCTTGACGGTCGCTTTGAGCGCGGCGGTCAGGTCCGGTTGTTCTTTGAGCTTGTGGGTCAGCAAGTGCGCGATCACTTCGGTATCGGTGTCGGAGCTGAACGCGTAGCCCAGCGCTTTGAGTTGTTCGCGCAGGGGTTCGTGGTTCTCGATGATGCCGTTGTGCACCACCGCGATGTCACCGGAAAAATGCGGGTGAGCGTTGCGTTCGCACGGCGCGCCATGGGTGGCCCAACGGGTGTGGGCAATACCAAGACGGCCGGCCAGCGGCTGCTCGGCCAACGCGGTTTCCAGTTCGCTGACCTTGCCCGGACGGCGCATGCGTTCCAGGGTTTCATCGTTGGTATAAATCGCCACGCCGGCGCTGTCATAGCCGCGGTATTCGAGGCGCTTCAGGCCTTCGAGAAGGATGGCGGTGATGTTACGTTCAGCTACAGCGCCGACAATGCCACACATGGTTATTTCTCCTGACTGACAGCCGCACAGATCAACGTGATCCCGCGGGCCTGAAGCTGATCGCGTGCCTCTTGCGGCAGGCGATCATCGGTAATGAGGGTATGGACGCTGCTCCAGGGCAGCTCCAGGTTGGGAATCTTGCGGCCGATCTTGTCGGCCTCGACCATCACAATGACTTCGCGCGCGACGTCGGCCATCACTCGGCTGAGGCCGAGCAGTTCATTGAAAGTGGTGGTGCCGCGCACCAGATCGATGCCGTCGGCGCCGATGAACAGTTGATCGAAGTCGTAGGAGCGCAGTACCTGCTCGGCGACCTGGCCCTGAAAGGATTCCGAATGCGGATCCCAGGTACCGCCGGTCATCAATAGCACCGGCTCGTGTTCGAGTTCGCTCAGGGCATTGGCGACATGCAGGGAATTGGTCATCACCACCAGGCCAGGTTGCTGGCCCAGTTCGGGAATCATCGCCGCGGTGGTGCTGCCACTGTCGATGATGATGCGTGCGTGTTCGCGGATGCGTTTGACCGCCGCACGGGCAATCGCCTGTTTGTACTTGGAAATACTCTGCGCGGTTTCCGCGACCAGCTCTTGCGGCATGGTGATCGCCCCGCCATAGCGACGTAGCAACAGACCATGGGTTTCCAGCGCCGCGAGATCCTTGCGAATCGTAACTTCGGAAGTTTCGAAACGCTTGGCCAGCTCATCCACACTGACTTCGCCCTGCTCGTTGAGCAAGGCGAGGATGTTATGGCGACGCTGAGGAGTATTGCGCTTGGACATGGCGGCCTAAGTTTCGATTCGAAAGATAACGCAAGCAATGAAACTCTATCGAAAGGTTGCCGTCAAGTCGCAAGGAGAAAAATTCAGAATGCTTGAAATTAGGTGGGAGCGAGCCTGCTCGCGAAAGCGGTGGATCATTCAACTTGGTGTTGACTGACATGACGCCTTCGCGAAGCCCGCTTCCACACTGAATTGGCGTGGCTAAAGTGAGGCTGTGGATAAATCAGGACTTTTTGATTTTTTCCGGCCGCTTCCAGCCGTCGATGTTCTTCTGACGTGCTCGTCCAACCGCCAACTGGGCGTTATCCACATTCTGCGTGATGGTCGAGCCGGCTGCGGTAGTCGCACCGTGGGAGATATCCACAGGCGCCACCAGCGAGTTGTTCGAGCCGATGAATACGTCAGCACCTAACACGGTTTTCCACTTGTTGGCGCCATCGTAGTTGCAGGTGATGGTGCCGGCACCGATGTTGGTGCGTGCGCCGATTTCGGCATCGCCCAGGTAGGTCAGGTGGCCAGCCTTGGCACCCTCGCCCATGTGCGCGTTTTTCAGCTCAACGAAGTTACCCACATGGGCGCGAGCCTCGAGTACCGTGCCCGGGCGCAAACGCGCGAAAGGGCCAGCGTCGCTGCCCTCGCCCAGAATGGCGCCTTCGATATGGCTGTTGGCCTTGATCACCACGCCTTTGCGCAGGGTGCTGTCCTTGATTACACAGTTCGGGCCGATCTCAACGTCGTCTTCGATGACCACCTTGCCTTCGAGAATCACGTTGATGTCGATCAGCACATCGCGGCCTACGCTGACTTCACCACGCACATCGAAACGCGCCGGGTCACGCAGGGTCACCCCTTGGGCCATCAGGCGACGGCCGGCGCGCAGCTGATAATGACGCTCCAGTTCAGAAAGCTGCTTGCGATCATTGGCGCCCTGCACTTCCATCGGGTCGTGGGGTTGTTCGGTGGCCACCACCAAGCCGTCGCTGACAGCCATCTCGATCACGTCGGTGAGGTAGTACTCGCCCTGCGCGTTGTTGTTCGACAGGCGACTCATCCAGTCCGCCAGACGATTGGCCGGCACGGCGAGGATGCCGGTGTTGCCTTCGGTGATCGCACGTTGCGCTTCGCTGGCGTCCTTGTGTTCGACGATCGCCGCAACCTTGCCGTCCGCATCGCGCACAATGCGGCCGTAACCGGTCGGGTCATCCAGTTGCACGGTGAGCAAGCCCATTTGTCCGGCCACGACATGCTTGAGCAGACGTTGCAGCGTTTCGACTTCAATCAATGGCACGTCACCGTAAAGGATCAGCACGGTGTCCGCATTGATGAACGGCACGGCCTGAGCGGTGGCATGACCCGTGCCGAGCTGCTTGTCCTGCAGCACGAAATTCAGGTCGTCAGCCGCCAGGCGCTCACGCACCACATCGGCCCCGTGACCGATCACGACGTGAATGCGCTGTGGATCCAGTTGCCGAGCGCTGTGGATAACATGGCCGAGCATGGAGTTGCCGGCAATCGGGTGCAGCACCTTGGGCAGCGCCGAGCGCATACGAGTGCCTTGACCGGCCGCGAGGATAACGATTTCAAGAGACATGACTGGCTACCAATCCTGGGTGGTCAGCGACTGCGACCGGGGTTTGAATTCGGAAAAGAAAAAAGGGTAGCCGAGGCTACCCTTTTTTATCAATCGCACAACAAGCGGCTGACGGATTAACCGCCAAACTTCTTGCGGATCTGCTGGACGGTGCGCAGCTGAGCTGCTGCCTCGGCCAGACGAGTGGCAGCGGCGCCGTAATCGAAGTCCGCGCCTTTTTCGTTCAGGGCATTCTCGGCAGCCTTGAGAGCGGCCTGCGCCTGAGCTTCATCCAGGTCAGCAGCACGTTGCACGGTATCGGCAAGTACCTTGACCATGTTCGGCTGAACCTCGAGGAAACCACCGGAGATGTAGAACACCTCGGCTTCCCCGCCTTGCTTG
>NZ_JBITTW010000005.1:151645-188355 GCF_044542195.1 Pseudomonas sp. NPDC079367 | reverse complement strand
AACCAACCTGACCGACTACGGCTGCTTCGCTGAGCTGGAAGAAGTCGTTGAAGGTCTGGAACACGATACGGAAATGGACTGGACCAACAAGAACATCCACCCTTCGAAAGTCGTACAAGTCGGCGACGAAGTGGAAGTCATGGTTCTGGACATCGACGAAGAGCGTCGTCGTATCTCCCTGGGCATCAAGCAGAGCAAGTCGAACCCATGGGACGACTTCTCTGGCCAGTTCAACAAGGGCGACAAGATCTCCGGCACCATCAAGTCGATCACCGATTTCGGTATCTTCATTGGTCTGGACGGCGGCATCGACGGTCTGGTTCACCTGTCCGACATCTCCTGGAACGAAGTGGGCGAAGAAGCCGTACGTCGCTTCAAGAAGGGCGACGAGCTGGACACCGTCATCCTGTCGGTTGACCCAGAGCGCGAGCGCATCTCCCTGGGCATCAAGCAACTGGAAAGCGATCCGTTCTCCGAGTACGTCTCGGTTAACGACAAGGGCGCTATCGTGACCGGTACCGTGAAAGAAGTTGACGCCAAAGGCGCCATCATCGTTCTGGCCGACGACATCGAAGCTACCCTGAAAGCCTCCGAAATCAGCCGTGACCGCGTTGAAGACGCGCGCAACGTTCTGAAAGAAGGCCAGGAAGTTGAAGCCAAGATCATCAGCGTTGATCGCAAGAGCCGCGTAATCCAGCTCTCGATCAAGTCGAAAGACGATGCTGAAGAGAAAGAGGCCATCCAGAGCCTGAAAGCAGCTCCGGAAGGCGAAGCAGCTGACACCACTATGGCGGCACTGCTGCGTCAAGCAATGGCCAAACAGAACTGAGTTCTGCTTGATCATTAAAAAGGGCGACTTCGGTCGCCCTTTTTTGTGCCTGCGATTTGCCTCTTGTACGTTCGTGCATGAAACCAATGGCTTCGCTTGCGGGTCTGTTTCTTTAATCTGATCAATCGCCTATTCGCGACTAAGCTTGGTCTTGAGCATTAGTCGCCAGGCTTGCCTGGCATAAGGAAGTGGATGAACAAGTTACTTGTTGTTGCAGTGGTCTTGGCGCTCGCAGGGTGCACCACCAGTGCGAAAACCCATGCGGTGCGCGGCGTCAGTGGTATCGAGGTCGACTGTTCCGGGCTGGGCTCCGGCTGGGAAAAGTGCCAGAAGCGTGCAGCGAAGGAGTGCAAAGGCAAGGGCTACAAGGTCATCACTCGGTCGGATGATGCGAAAGATGAAGACGACTATCCGTTCGGCTTCAATCCCGCAGGCTTCGTAACCCGGACCATGTTAGTGATGTGTCGTTAGGACAGCGGCTATCCGACTCGCCAATGAAGTGCCCTGAAAATGTGCGTTTTGACGACAGGAAAGATATGTCAATCCCTGGGCTGTTCAAAATCTCCCGGGCATGCTAAAACCTTTCAAGCGCTGATCTAGCTGCTTGAAAAAGAAGGGAAAAATATGACGAAGTCGGAGTTGATCGAACGAATTGTCACCCATCAAGGGCTACTCTCATCCAAGGATGTGGAGCTGGCCATCAAGACCATGCTTGAACAAATGTCTCAGTGCCTCGCCACCGGTGATCGTATCGAGATCCGTGGATTTGGCAGCTTCTCCCTGCACTACCGCGCACCACGTGTCGGCCGCAATCCAAAGACTGGTCAGTCTGTCAGTCTGGACGGTAAATTCGTTCCGCATTTCAAGCCGGGCAAGGAATTGCGTGACCGCGTGAATGAGGAAGAGGAGGAGGGCGCTTGATCTTCGCTATTCAAATTCAAGGGGGCGTGAATGCGTAACCTGAAACGCATACTGCTTGGCGTTTTTCTTCTGCTGATGGTTCTGATTGTTCTGGCGTTTGTGCTTGAAAACCAGCAATCGGTTTCGCTTTTGTTTCTGGGTTTTTCCGGCCCACAGTTGCCGGTGTCGGTTATTACCGTATTGGCGTTGCTGATTGGTATGCTGATCGGACCTCTATTGGGCTGGTTTCTGGGGCGTGCGACCAGAGCGACTCGCAAACGACTGATCTGAAAATGACAGGCGCACGGCATCTGTCGAAATTGCGCCTCAGCCTGTCTTTATCCATTAGTAAAAGCATCATTAAGCTGTAAAATGCGTCCCTTGTTCGATCGTGCCTTAATGCATATCGATTCAGACTGCTCTGACGGATGCCAAATGATAGTGGCCTCTGCATTCATGGATTAGACCGCGCTCGATCGCAGCGCTGTCCGCAGCTCAAGGGTATCGTTTCGCGTGAAAATTCTAGTTACCGGCGGCGCCGGCTTTATCGGCTCGGCAGTCATCCGTTACATCATCTCCAACACTGCCGATGCGGTCGTCAACGTCGATAAGTTGACTTACGCCGGCAACCTAGAGTCCTTGGCAGAAGTCAGCCAGAATTCGCGTTACGCCTTCGAGCGCGTCGATATTTGCGATCGTGATCAGATCGATCGCGTTCTGCGTGAACACCAACCGGATGCAATCATGCACCTGGCCGCAGAATCCCACGTTGACCGCTCGATCTCCGGCCCGTCCGAGTTCATCCGGACCAACATCATTGGCACTTACACACTCCTAGAAGCTGCGCGCCATTACTGGGCTGCTCTGGATGACACCCGCAAAGCCAATTTCCGCTTCCACCACATCTCGACTGACGAAGTTTACGGAGACCTCGAAGGTCCGGAAGACCTCTTCACCGAAACCACACCTTACCAGCCAAGCTCGCCTTATTCGGCGAGCAAGGCAAGTTCGGATCACTTGGTTCGTGCCTGGGCGCGCACTTACGGCCTGCCGACACTGGTCACCAACTGCTCGAACAACTACGGCCCATGCCACTTCCCTGAGAAGCTGATCCCGCTGATTATCCTCAATGCACTGGAAGGCAAGCCGCTGCCGGTTTACGGCAAAGGCAACCAGGTTCGTGACTGGCTGTATGTCGAAGATCACGCGCGAGCGTTGTACAAAGTCGTGACCGAAGGTGTTATCGGTGAGACTTACAACATCGGCGGTCATAATGAAAAACAAAACATCGAAGTGGTGCATACCCTGTGTGCGTTGCTCGATGAGTTGCGTCCTGATTCTGCCCATCGCCCGCACGCCAGCCTTATTACCTATGTTCAAGATCGCCCTGGTCATGATGTTCGTTATGCAATCGACGCCAGCAAGATTCAGCGTGAGCTGGGTTGGACTCCGGAAGAGACTTTCGAGACTGGTATTCGGAAGACTGTCGAGTGGTATCTGAATAACACTGAGTGGGTTGAGCACGTGAAGAGCGGCAGCTACCAGCAGTGGATTGATCAGAACTATGCAGATCGTTCGAGCAAAGCATGAAGATCCTGCTTTTAGGAAAGAACGGCCAGGTGGGCTGGGAGCTGCAACGCTCCCTGGCTCCGCTTGGCGAACTGGTCGCTCTTGATCGTCACCTTGTTGATGGCCTCAGCGGTGATCTGTCGAATCTTGAATCCTTGCGTGCAACGATTCGTCAGGTAAGGCCTGACGTTATCGTCAATGCTGCCGCCTACACTGCGGTCGATGAAGCTGAGTCGGAAACCGAGTTGGCGGATCGCGTAAATGGCGTTGCGAGTGGCGTGATGGCGGAAGAAGCCGCTTCGCTGGGCGCATGGCTGGTTCACTACTCAACGGATTATGTTTTTAGCGGCCAAGGCTTCACGCCATGGCAGGAGACAGACCCTGTTGCGCCGGTGAACCATTATGGCGCCAGCAAGCTCGCCGGCGAACAGGCAATCATCGCATCGGGTTGCAAGCATCTGATCTTCCGCACCAGCTGGGTATATGGTGCTCGCGGCAATAACTTTGCCAAGACCATGCTGCGCTTGGCCAAAGATCGCGAAACGTTGAGCGTGATTGCGGATCAGATCGGAGCGCCGACCGGGGCTGATCTGATTGCAGACGTAACGGCGTTGGCTATCCAGCAAGTTACCAAGCGACCGGAGTTAGCTGGCCTTTATCACTTGGCTGCTGCGGGCCAAGTGTCTTGGCATGGCTATGCCAGTCACGTCATTGACTTCGCAAAAGCCCAAGGCGAGGAGTTAGCGGTGACAACGGTTAATCCTATCGAAACTACTGCCTATCCGACACCTGCACGTCGCCCTCTGAACTCCCGCTTGAATGCTCAGAAGCTGCGCGACAATTTCTCTCTACACTTGCCGGATTGGCAAAGTGGCGTAACCCGAATGCTTAGGGAAGTTCTAAACAAATGACCACGACAAATCGTAAAGGCATCATCCTCGCGGGTGGTTCGGGGACCCGATTGCATCCGCTGACGTTAGGCGTCTCCAAGCAGATGCTGCCGATCTACGACAAGCCGATGATCTTCTATCCCTTGTCCGTGTTGATGCTTGCGGGGATGCGTGAAATTCTGATCATCTCCACGCCGGAAGATTTACCTTGTTTTAGGAAGCTACTGGGCGACGGCAGTCTGTACGGCATAAAACTGACGTATGCTGAACAGCCGAGTCCTGATGGTCTGGCGCAAGCGTTTATAATTGGTGAAGAGTTCATTGGCAATGATCCGTGCTGCCTGATTCTGGGCGACAACATCTTTTATGGTCAGCACTTCTCGGACAACCTGCGAGCAGCAAGCAATCAGGCTGATGGGGCGACGGTTTTTGGTTACCACGTCTCCGATCCGGAGCGTTTTGGTGTTGTCGAGTTCGATGCGCAAGGGCGAGCCTTGAGCATCGAGGAAAAACCATTGAAGCCGAAGTCCAACTACGCCGTTACGGGGCTGTACTTCTACGACAACCAAGTAGTTGATATTGCCAAGAGTATAAAGCCCTCGGCCCGCGGCGAACTGGAAATCACCGACATCAACCAGGCTTACCTCGACAAGAAGATGCTTAGCGTCGAAATGTTGGGGCGTGGTTTTGCTTGGCTGGATACGGGGACCCATGACTCGCTTCTGGAGGCGAGTCACTTCGTGCATACCATTGAGCAGCGTCAGGGGTTGAAGGTGGCGTGCCTGGAAGAAATCGCCTTCCACACTGGCTGGATCACTGCGTCGCAGCTGGCTTCCCAGGCTGATGCGTTGAAAAAGACCGGATATGGGCAATATCTGAAGAAACTGCTGGACTCATCTTCTCGCTGACTGGAAGAGAGACCCCTTCAAGATGAAGCGCTCAATTGCGGCAGGAACTGCATGTCAGTAAAACTTCCTCAAATTGCGGTTTTACTGGCGGCCTACAACGGTATGCATTGGATCGAAGAGCAATTGGCTTCCATCCTTGCTCAGACTGGCGTCGACCTCACTGTTTTTATCAGTGTGGATACTTCCGCGGATGGTACGCAAATCTGGTGCGAGCAATATGCGAGCGATCACGCGTCTGTGATCGTTTTACCGCCAGCGGGCACTTTTGGGGGGGCTGCTCGCAACTTTTTTCGCTTGGTTCGCGATGTCGAGCTGGAGCGCTTCGACTTCGTGGCGTTTGCTGATCAAGATGATATCTGGCATCCAGATAAGTTGATGCGTGCTACTTCTATCATCCGTAACTGCCACATTGATGCCTATTCCAGCAACGTCACGGCATTCTGGTCGAATGGCAGCACTCATCTATTGAACAAGGCTCAGCCGCAGGTCGAATGGGACTTCCTGTTCGAGGCTGCCGGGCCTGGATGTACTTACGTGATGAGCAAAAAAGTCATCGAAGCGCTCAAGTCGTCCATGCGTACCAATTGGCAGCAGCTGCAAAATGTCAGTCTGCACGATTGGTATTGCTATGCTTTTGCCCGCAGTCATGGTTTCAGCTGGTTTATCGATCCCGAGCCATCCATGGAGTATCGCCAGCACGAGCGTAACCAGGTTGGTGCCAATAAGGGGCTTAACTCCCTGATATCTCGTTACAAAACGATTCATGACGGATGGTGGTTCAGTCAGGTTCAACTGATAGCTCGGCTCGTGGGGCGGGAAGCTGATCCATTTGTGCGGGGGTGGCTGGGATTGCGTCGCACACAAATGTTGCGTCTGTCATTTAGTGCGTGGCGTTGCCGCCGACGGCGGCGTGACAAGGTGTTTTTCTTCTGTATTTGCTGGGCAACAGCTCTCATAGGAACGAAGGTCAGATGACGCCCCTGAATGTTTTGGTGACTGGGGCCGGCGGATTTGTGGGCGAGGCGCTGGTTTTGCATTTATTGGTAGGCAAGCGCTTTTGTCCTGTGGCGGCAGCGCGTGGTGCTACTCGCTTACAGGGACTGTGCCGCGTGTTGCCCTTCGATCTGACTCGTATCAACGTCTTGCCTGCTTTTGAAAATATCCAGGTTGTGGTTCATGCGGCGGCCAGGGTGCACGTCATGCGTGAGGATGTTGCTGATGCGCTGGCTGAGTTTCGCCGCGTCAATGTGCAGGGAACGTTGAAGCTGGCCCGGCAGGCTGCGGAGTCGGGGGTCAAGCGCTTCATCTTCATCAGCTCAATCAAGGTGAATGGTGAGAGCACGCCGCCGGGGGGCGTTTTCAGAGCGGATGATCTTCCTTCTCCCATAGATCCCTACGGTATCTCCAAGTGCGAAGCCGAGGAGGCGTTGAAGCTGCTGGCGCGTGAAACGGGTATGGAGATCGTCGTCATTCGTCCACCGCTGGTGTACGGGCCGGGCGTAAAGGCCAACTTCATGAGTATGTTGGGGTGGCTGCGCAGGGGGATTCCGCTGCCCTTGGGGGCTGTGCGGAATCGGCGAAGTCTGGTGTCGATAGGTAATCTGATCAGTCTCATCGTCACTTGTATCGATCATCCGGCGGCAGCCAATCAGGTTTTTCTCGTCAGTGATGGGGAAGATCTGTCCACCACGCAGCTGTTGAATCGATTGTCCCGGGCGTTCGGGGGGAGGACCCGACTGATGCCCATCCCTGAATGGTTGCTCAGGCTTGCGGCTTCAATGTTCGGCATGCAGGCAGTTGCTCAGCGCTTGTGTGGGTCATTGCAGGTCGATATCGACAAAAATCGTGAGTTGTTGGGTTGGCTGCCCCCGGTCAGTGTAGATCGTGCGATGCGCCAAACTGTTAATCATTATCTGGATGCAAACACCCAATGAATGTGTGGTGGCTGTTGGCGGCAGTATTTATTCTCTCTTGGGGGCTGACCTTCGTTTTGCGCCGTTATGCGCTGGCCAAGAGTTTGATGGATATTCCCAACGAGCGTAGTTCTCACGCGGTTCCTACTCCTCGCGGAGGAGGAGTAGCAATTGTAGTTGCCTTTATTCTGGCTCTTCCCCCGCTTTACAGTTCAGGGTTGCTTGACCTCAATCTCTTTTGCGCTTTGCTTGGCTCTGGTCTGTTGGTGGCGCTTATTGGTTTTGCCGATGATCATGGGCATATCGCGGCCAGATGGCGTTTGTTGGGGCACTTCGTTGCGGCTGTCTGGGCTTTGTACTGGATGGGAGGCATAGCGCCTGTCTCCATGTTTGGCATGGAATTCCAGCTTGGCTGGGCAGGCAGTGTGCTGGCGGCGATTTATCTCGTATGGATGCTGAACTTATACAACTTCATGGATGGTATCGACGGGATCGCAAGTGCTCAGGCTATTTTTGTCTGTCTGGCAGGTGGTCTTGTTTCCCTGATAGCTGGAAATCAATCAGTTTTATGGGTGAGTTTGTTCTTGTCCAGCGCGGTGGCGGGTTTCCTGCTGTGGAACTTTCCACCTGCACGTATCTTCATGGGGGATGCAGGAAGCGGATTCCTGGGTGTTGTCTTGGGAATTTTTTCGCTTTATGCCGCGTGGGGTAATTCTGCGTTGCTATGGAGTTGGCTTATCTTATTGGCCGTTTTTACGGTGGACTCAACTGTTACTTTGTTGAGGCGGCTGGTGCAAGGAGAGAAGATCTACCAGGCTCATCGTAGTCACGCTTATCAATATGCAGCCCGGCATTTTTCCAGCCATAAGGTTGTTACATTGGGTGTGACTTGTATAAATGTTTTCTGGGTATTTCCCGTGGCGGTTCTTGTCGTGAATGGCTACCTCGATGGCCTCACAGGTCTGGTTGCAGCCTATTTGCCATTGGTCTTTCTCGCTTTCCGATTTACTGCCGGGAAAGCCGAATTACAGAAATGAATTCCTGCGGGGCTCGTCTGTGTCACGGAATAATGATTATGCCAAGTCGGCGACCACTGCCGTCCTGCCATTGTCCGGAGATGGCCAAACCTGTTAGGATTGACGACTATTTTCCTGCTGTGGATGGCCCCGTTTATTGGCATTTTTGCACGAATATTCCCGGGTTCTCTTTTCTGCTCGCATCGCAAGGGCGTGCGGTGGAAACGTTTCAGCGAGGTTGATCCTGTTGCTCATGAGTCTTGTCGTTAAAGTTGTAGGATGTTCGAATTTTGGTCAAGGAAGCTAATATCGGTCACATTTTATGTCCGGGGCCGGTTCCCATGCAGGGAATGGCTTCCAGGAGCCCCCCGATTACGGTGTGTTTGCGTAGCGGTTGCTGCTGTTAACCTGCCTCGATGGTCGAAAGAAAAATGATATTGACAGAAAAAACAAAGGGCTACGCATGAACCCGCACGCTGTTCGCTCAACATCCCCCCTTACATTGTATCGGTCTATCCGTCAAAATCGCGGTTTGATATACAACCTGATTAAAAGAGACATCGCCGGAAGATACAGTGGCTCGGTTCTGGGGCTGTTGTGGTCTTTCTTTAACCCTGTGCTTATGTTGGCTGTTTACACTTTTGTATTTAGTGTTGTGTTCAAGGCTCGTTGGGTGGGTGGAAGTGATTCAAAAGCTGAATTTGCACTTGTTTTGTTTGCAGGTCTGATGGTGTTTAACTTGTTCTCTGAGTGTATGAATCGCGCGCCAAGTTTAATTCTGTCGAATGTCAACTATGTAAAAAAAGTAATATTTCCATTGGAAATATTGCCCATTGTTACACTCGGGTCTGCACTTTTTCACCTGATGGTGAACTTTGTGGTTTGGCTGGTTTTCTATGTGATCTTCTACGGTGCGCCTCATCTGGGTGTGCTGTTCTTCCCGCTGATACTTTTACCGCTGGCCCTTTTGACGCTCGGGGTCACTTGGTTCGTGGCTTCCCTGGGGGTATACCTGCGTGATGTGGCGCAGGTGATCAGTACCCTTGTTCCCGTCCTGATGTTTCTGTCGCCGGTTTTTTATCCACTGAAAAGCCTGCCTGAGCGATTCCAGGCAGTGGTGCAAGTCAGCCCCATCACTGTCGCGGTCGAGCAAACACGAGGCCTCATGTATTGGGGAGAGTCTATGGACTGGCGGGTTTGGGGGCTTTATCTGTTGATCTCCTGCGCAATTGCATGGTTTGGTTTTGTTTGGTTCCAGAAGACACGAAAGGGGTTTGCAGATGTCCTCTGATGAGTACTCGATCCGCGTAAATGGTCTTGGTAAATGCTACGAGATTTATGCGACGCCGCGTGACCGCTTAAAGCAGTTCATTATTCCTCCGATTCAACGGTTGGCAGGATGTAAGCCGTCATCGTTTTGCCGCGAGTACTGGGCTCTGGAGAACATTTCGTTCGATATTCGCAAAGGCGAGGCTTTTGGTATTGTCGGTCGCAACGGCAGCGGGAAAAGCACACTTCTGCAGTTGATCACAGGAACCATCGCGCCGACGGTAGGTACTGTTGAAACCCGTGGCCGAGTCGCCGCACTTCTTGAGCTGGGATCGGGCTTCAACCCCGAGTTCACCGGCCGTGACAATGTCTATCTGAATGCGATGCTGCTCGGTATGACCCATGATGAGGTCGACGAGCGCTTTGACAAGATTGCTGCCTTTGCCGATATCGGCGACTACCTCGATCAGCCGGTCAAGACCTACTCCAGCGGGATGCTGGTACGTTTGGCGTTCGCAGTACAGGTTCAAATCGAGCCAGACATTCTGATCGTCGACGAGGCGTTGGCTGTGGGTGATGCGCTGTTTCAGAAACGCTGCTTCGGCCGGATCGAAAAGCTGCTTTCTGATGGCGTGACCCTGTTGTTTGTCTCCCATGATCAGGAGTCGGTTCGAACGCTGACCAATCGGGCGATCCTGCTCAAGGGTGGCCGAGAGGTTTCGATGGGGTCTGCCTCCCAGGTCCTGCTCGATTACCGCAAGCTGCTGCATCAGGAAGAGTCGGATTATTTCTCCAAGCTGATGCAGCCTGCTGCAGACAAGGCTCCCGCTCCGGCTTCGGCTCCTCAGTCCGCTGACTCTGACGCTTCCAGCGAAGGAACCACCGTACCTGAGTCGAGCGAAGTCTCGGAACAAAGCCAGGCGCCTGCCGTCTCGGGACGCGCTGATCAGATGTCTTTCGGTGATGGCGGTGTTGAAGTGTTGTCCGTCGGTACGTTTGGTGTTGATGACGAACCATGCGCGGTTTTTTATCCGGGCGACGTCATTCGCATCCGGGTCAACTGTGTTTCACTCATTGATACCGACAGCATCAACGTCGGTGTGCGCATCCGAAGTCGTGAAGGGATAAAAATATATTCTTGGGGCACCTTGAACCAGGATATGCAGATTCTGGCCGGACTGCGTGAAGGCGAACTGTTCTGGAAGCGCCAGCTCAAGGCCGGAGAGCAGTTCCATGTCTGGCTGGAATGCGACTGCTCCCTGGGTTCGAATCTCTATGAGATTCAGGCATCCATTTCCCATGAAGGCAAGCCTGACTATACCGCCCAAAGAATTTTGCACTGGAAAGATGAAGCAGCATTTTTCCAGACACTGGTGCGGCAGGATGAATACTTTTTCGGTGGAATAGCCGACTTACATATGGCTGCCAGGTGGTAATGATGAGTCCAATCAATTCGATTGATTACAGCTTGCTCAACAACGATTACTGGAAAGCCGTCATTGCATCGGGTGAGAGCAATGGCGATTTTCGCGAGACATCCAGATGGGTCGCCAAAACCTGCGGCACCGGCTCGGTGCTGGATATCGGTTGCGGTCTGGGCGGACTGGTTTCAGAACTCCTGTCGTTGGGTATCAATGCAGTAGGGGTGGACGTTTCGTCCCTTGCCGTGGAAGCTGCCAACAAACGTTTTCCTGGTCGGTTCAGCCGAGGCTCCGCGGTATCGTTGCCGTTTGCTGAAGGCCAGTTTGACACCGTCGTCTCCACTAACTGCCTGGAACATCTTGATCCTGAAGATGTGCCGCAAGCCTTGCGCGAGATGTACCGCGTATCAGCCCGGTACGTTTTTCTGCAGATAACGACATCTGCTGAAGCGGGCGAGCCTTCGCCATTGACGACGGCCAAGCGTGACTGGTGGGAAGCCCAGTGTTTCGAGGCCGGGTTTCGAAAGCATGAGTTGTACTACCAGATCAATCCTTATGAAGCATTGAACGAAGACGGACGGCAGATATTCGTATTGCTGGAGAAGGTGCCTGCCGAGGCGTTGCGCCATTACGATTTGTCGGTTCTGGTTGAAGAGCGGCTGCTCCATACGGACATGCTGCGTGAAGTTGGGCGACGCGGTGACGCGCACTGTATTCGCTATCAGAAGGCCGCCGAGTTCGTGCGCCCGGGCGATCGTGTGCTGGACGTTGCGTGCGGCCTTGGTTACGGCAGTTACATGTTGTACGCGGCTTCGCAGGCCCAATCGGTATTAGGCGTTGATCTGAGTGATTTTGGTATCGCTTATGCGAATGCCCATTACGGTCGCCCTGGCAAGGTCGAGTTCGAGGTTGGTGACGCTCAGGCGCTCAGTTCGATTGCAGACAATAGCATCGACTTCATTGCCGCATTCGAAACCATCGAGCATGTTCCTGAGCCAATGGAATATCTGCTCCAGTTGAAACGCGTGCTCAAGCCGGGTGGTCGCGTGATGGTCTGCGCCCCGAATAACTGGGCGGACGAAACCGGTAAAGATCCTAACCCGCACCATCTGCATGTTTATACCTGGGATCGGCTGGTAGAGGAGTGCGGTACGCATTTCCTTCTGGAACAAGGCATGTTGCAAACGGCGGGTGGCGCCATGAAGTGCCACCACTCACCGCGTAAGTGGGAGACTGTGCCCGTCGATCGCACTCCGGAACAGGAAGCGGAGTGGGTTCTGCTGTTGGGTATGGCCGATCCGCTTGAAGGGGTGTCGGTGCCATATGAGGAAACTCAATGGCAACTGCCGGACTCGCCAGAGTTCTCGGTCAGTGCATTTGCCCGCGACTACCAGAATCCGTGGCTGATACGGGGAATGGTTGCTCAGGGTCAGCGCGCGCGTTCGGCGTCTTTGTTGCAGTCGATGCAGGATCGGGTGTTGGCCACGGCTGCCCCTGATTCGGTTGATTACGGTGCAGCGCTGTGCGGAAAGGTCTATATCCAGTCCCAAGCGGTTGATCTGCCCATCGAGCGCTACCAGGCGCTTTTGGCCGAAATTCGACGCTTCGCTGCGATTGCCAATCCGTCGCCACACCAATTGCGTTGGCAGGTCTCCTTGCTATTTGCCGGCGGTGAGCTTGCGCGGATCCACGGTCGTTTCGAGGATGCGATCGAGTGCTTCACGGCTTGTGCCGGCATTGATGTACTCGCTTACAGCCCATTGCTGGGCAACAAAATCGTCGATGCATTGCACTGGTTGTCGGATTTTGCCGTCGCAAGCGGCGATGAGCTCGCGGCACGAGCCTATCTGGTTCGCGCGGTAGCCGAGGTGCAACGTCTAGTCAGCGGCACATGGCTGAATATCAGTGGTGATCCGCGGTCGCCGCTGCCCTTTGGTTTGGCTGAAGCGGCTCAATTATTGGACAAGGCGTCGCGAGCGGCTTACAGGCTGTCCGTTTTGGACAGTGTTGCGCTACGCCCTGGCATGGTTTACCAGGAATCCAGCGGCTTTTTTGAGCGCCAGCTAGCTGAGCGTGATCAGAAGCTGGACGATGTCGGCGACTCCGTTAATAGCCTCCTTGCTGCGTTGGAGGAGAAAGATGCCGCGTGCAGGGTGCTGGTTGAGCAGGTCAACACGTTGGAAAGCCGAACTCACGAGCTGGCCAGGGAAGTTGTCGCACAAGACAAACACGCTCAGAGTCTTGCTCAGGAAGTGATGAGGCTAGACGCACATGCTCAGAGTCTAGCTCTGGAGGTCATCAAGCAGGACGCCCATGCCCAGAGCCTTGCTGAGGAAGTGATGCAGCAAGATGCCAGTGCCCAAAGTCTTGCTCAGGAAGTGAGAACGCTAGATGCCCACGCCCAGATGCTTGCAGAAGAAGTTGTCAAAAGAGATGCAGAAATAGTTCATCTGCTGACTGAGGCCAATGTAGATGAGGGACCAATCTCGCGGGATCTTCTGCAGGAAATTACTAAAAGAGATATCGAGATCAATCGTTTGCTGAGGCTAAGCAACCAAGGTTCGTTGCGGTCGTTATGGAAGAGAGTCCTGCGTGGGACTGTTCGGAGAGTAGGGAAATGAGTAACAAAGTTACGAAAACCGGGATTGTCATTGTTTCCTACAATGCCTCCGAGGCAGTCAGGATCACGTTGTCGAGCATGCGACGTGCCTATAACGAATCTGCCTACAAAGTATTACTGGTCGATAACGCTTCGGAGTCTGGCGAGCGAGACAAGATTCGCGAAGCGATGACCCATCACATTGCTGAAGTAGGCCCCTCGTGGCGCTATGTCGAGCAAGATACCAATCTGGGCTTTTCCGGCGGGAACAACGTCGGTATTTCCGAGTTTCTTGCCGACGAAGAAATTACTCATATCTGTTTGCTCAACAGCGACGTCATCGTCACGGATTTCTGGCTGGACAATCTGCTGGCAAGCGGTTCGGACCTTATCAGTGCGGTCACTAACAAGGCTGACGGCGAACAATGTGTTCCTGTCGACTATCAGTTGGAGTTTGCTGAGTGTCTGGATCATCGCACAGAGACTCTGCACGATAAGGTATATCAGCGCGTTTCCAATTTTGCCGAGCGCTGGAATGCAGCCTGGAAAGGGAATCTGGTTGAAACGGACGTAACGTTCTTTTGCGTTCTGGTGTCCAAGGCCGCCTTTGAAAAAATCGGTCTGCTTGACGATACGTTCTTCCCGGGCGGATTTGAAGATGACGATTATTGCCTGCGCGCACGGAACGCCGGCTACGAAATTCATTTGGCCCGAGATGTGTTTATCCACCACTGGGGATCGGCATCTTTCGGCCAGTTGCAATATGAGTATTTCAGCGAGAGAGCACAGCGCAACAAGGCATACCTCGAGCAGAAACACGGTATAACCTGGCGCCGCCGACCGGAGAAACCGATTGTCTCTTTTGCAATGGACGTCGAATTCGCGCTGTCGCATCAAGAGCTGCTTTCTCTGCAGGCTCCTTTTCTTGAGCTGTATGTAGACAGTCTTGGCAAACAGATCAGCTACTTTGAGTCAGAATTCAGCAAACTGACCGAGGCGTTGGCCGCTCAGGGGCGTGTTGTGCCCGAGGCGCTCCTGAAGGCCGTGTCTTCTGCACGTTCCTATGGGGATTTGATCTCGCTCTGGGATAAAGTCGTCGCACGTATACAGCGTGCATTGACGGGTGGGGTCGTCGACGCCGACGAGGCTGTGGCACTCAAATCGGACCTGGGTACGATCACGAGCGGTGTCTACGAACGGGTTGATTGCAACTTCGCTATTCACACGTTCATCACTTCCCCTGACGAGGACGGTACCAGCGGTGTCGACATCCCGCCGCCTGCTACATCTGCAGCATTTTCTGCGCGCCCGGAAACACGGCTGGCCAGATTGCTGTGGTTCGTACGCCGCAGTTTGGACTTTATACTGAAATTCGATGGCATCGTTTTCTTCGGAGGGTACTTCTACCCTGAACGTCAAAGCGACGGTTATTTCCAGCGTATCCAGATTGTCGATCGTATGTTTACCGATCGGTGGCGCGTCTATGTCGAAAGTGACGAGCTGAAAGGGCGCAACATCTGGTTTGATCGGCCTGAACCGAATGTGCTGGTCCTGCGTATCAATGGGTCCAAGAAGCGCAGAATGCTGGTGCGCATGTTGGCCTTGATGGCTGTTTTACGTTGTCGGAAGATTTATTTCCACAGCGTATTGCGCATGTACGACAACCGCTTTGGCCAACTTCTGCATCTGCCATTCATTCGCAAGGCTGTGGATATTCACGGTGTTGTGCCTGAAGAGTTCCGCATGCACAACGATTTCTTCAGTGCTGTTCTTTATGAGAAGGAAGAGCGACTTGCTGTGCAGAAGGCGGGTATCGTCATCGTTGTAACTGAAGCGATGAAGAACTATCTCCAGCAGAAGTTTCGCGGGGCGCTGAAAGCTCGTTCGGTTTCTTTCCCGATCTTCCCTCGCTTTACTCCGACACACGCGACCCGTCCGCTCATCGATGGCAAGCCGGTTGTGGTTTACGCGGGTGGCCTGCACAAGTGGCAGCAGGTTCCGAAGATGATTGATGCAATCATCCGCACTGCCGACCAATGCAATCATCGGTTTTACTGCCCAGAACCTCAGATCGTCAAAGACATGCTGCCGGCAGAGCTGCTGGGGTCTGTGATCGTGGAGGGCAAAACCCATGCTGAACTGATGACGCTTTATCCGCAATGTCACTACGGTTTTATTCTTCGGGAAGACATCATCGTCAACCGCGCGGCCTGCCCGACGAAGCTTGTGGAATATCTTGCAATGGGTATCGTGCCGATCGTCGACTGCGAAGATATCGGCGATTTCAAGGCGCTCGGTATGCGCTACATCACCCTGGAATACTTCCTCGCCGGAAACTTGCCTGATGAAGCACAGCGTGTGGCGTTGGCAGAAGCCAACCTATCTGTTTACGATCGATTGAAGGAAGTGCGCCAGACCGGTGCTGATGAAATCTTTAGCTATTTCACTCCACCGGTCAGTAACACGCGCAAGTTGAATATTGGAACGTTGAATGTGCGCCAGTTCGTTGCCGACATTGCGCGCCGCGTGCTGCCAGCAGGCACCCTTCGGGGGCGTGCCGCACGCAAGGGGTGGCGCGTTTTGCGTCCAATGCTGGGAAAGTCCCAACCGCTGGTCCAGACAGTAGACGTTAATCGTGCGTACGACGTTGCGCATGAGACGCTGCCAACCTGCGACGTCCTGGTTCAAGTTGATAACTTTGAGGCTGGCGGACTGGAAAATGTTGTACTTGATTTGAACGAGACAATGATCAAGGCCGGACTGCGTGTTGTACTGCTCGTTCAGGGCACACAGGGCGCTGCGGTCCAGCGGGCTCGTGATATGGGGCAGGTGGTGGTGTGTTGTCCTTACTCAGCGCAATCCCACAGTGAGTTGATCGATCAGCTGCAACCCAAACTTGTTTTGGCTCATTACTCTTTTAGCGGTACGGATGTCTATCGCGAAAAAGGCATCGGTTTTGTGCAGGTCATCCACAATATCTACATGTGGTTCAACGATCAGCAGCGTCAGGAGTTCGCTTCGGTAGCGCAGAAGACCCGTGCCTTTGTGGCGGTATCGCAGCAAGTGAAGGACTACAGCGTTTCGCGTCTGGGCGTGCCCGCACAGAGCTGCGTGGTCATTCCTAACGGCATTGACTTCAAGCCATTCGAAGAACTCAATCGGGACGCCGCCCGTGCTCGCTTGCGTGCACAGTATGGTATTACTGACGATGAATTTGCATTCATCGACGTTGGGTCGATCAACCACCAGAAAAATCATCTGGGTGCGATCAAGGCCTTCGAGATCGCGACACATTCGAGTGACAAGCTCCGCCTGCTCATCCTGGGGCCGGTTTACGAACCACAGTTGCTCGCCGAGATGGTCGCTTATATCGAGGCGCATGGTTTGCACAATCGCGTGACATATGTCGGTACGACGGACAATATTCCTGAGTACTTGGCCATGGCTGATGCTTTTGTCTCTGCAACCTTTTTCGAAGGGGGGCCACTGACTTTGCTTGAGGCGATCAAGGCGGATATCCCGGTTGCCATGTCCAGCGTTGGCTGTGCGTCGCACTTTGCAAAGCATGCTGGTATTGAGCTTGTCGATCCTGTTTATGACATGACGCGATTCACCGGAAGCGTTACCGAGATGCGTTCCAGCGCGCAGTTTGAACAGCGTCTGGCCGATGCCATGTTGCGCGTGTTGAACAATGGTGCTCGTCCGCAACTGTCGGGAGCAGAGCTTGGCGCACTCGACAAAGAGCGCACCTATCAAAGTTATGTGAACCTGGTCCAGCGACTGATCGGTGATCAAACGCTCCAAGTGACTGAATCTCTCGCGGTGAAGCTCGGTTAAATGGCCAATCGTTCCCGAATTTCAGTGCACTCACTGGCTCGCCGTTGTTTCTGGTTGTTGCCGGCTACCCTGCGTAACCGGCTGCATGGTGTCCGGCATGCGATTGTTCGCTGGCTGCGCAGCCGTAGCGTTCGCACGTCGATCCGAGCCGGAGATCTGACGGGCGCCGAGTTTCAGAGCCAGGTGCTGAGCGCGGCCAGTGATCGTCTTATCATCATTTTCGAAGCGAATGTCGATTGGGGGATAACGCTGTTTCAGCGTCCTCATCACATGGCAATGGCACTGGGACGTCTCAACTGTCTGGTGGTTTTTCGGACCATGGGTGATGACGTCCTCGGTTTCAGGCAAGTGGCCGAGAATGTATGGATCGCCAATGATGCGGGCGTGAATGCCATTCCCGATGCGGTGCGCTGCTTTTACAGCACATCGCTTTTGGCCACGCGTGAGGCGATGGCGGCTGCGCGTACTCGGGGCCGGGTGGTCTACGAGTATATCGACCATATAGACGCCTCGATTTCCGGTGGCAAGGGCGCTATCCGTCGACTGCTTGACCTGAAAGCTGCAGCATTTGAAGGGGAGGCCGATGTCATCGTGTCCTCGGCTACGGCACTCCACAAGGAGGCGCTGGCGGAGTGCGGGGACAAACGTTGTGTGTGCGTCCCCAACGGCGTAGATGTGGCGCATTATCGTGCTGCACGACAAGACGTCTCTGTCCCCCCGGCACTCACCCAATTCAGAGGCCGTTACAAGCACATCGTCGGCTACTTCGGTGCCATTGCCCCTTGGCTCTGGTATGAAGTAGTGGAGCAGGTGTGCGCGGACATGCCGGATGTGGGGTTCGTGTTTATCGGACCAGACTACAGCGGTTGCGTCCCGTTGTTACCGCAGCGCGCGAATGTGCTTTATCTTGGCCCGGTCAACTATGCCCAGCTACCTGCGTCTGCCCGCTTGTTTGACGCCTGCTTCATTCCGTTCAAGCCTGGCGATGTCGCGCGCTCTACATCTCCTCTGAAGCTTTATGAGTACTTTGCGCTTGAGAAGCCGGTTGTCGTGACTGCCGATATGAACGAGTGCACGGTTTATCCAGAGGTTTTCTCCGGTGGCGACGCCGCCGGGCTCACCGTGGCGATCCGCCAAGCCCTTAACGTCTGCAACGATCAGGCATATCGTGAGCGGCTACGTACCTTGGCTGATCAGAACAGTTGGGACGTCAGAGCGGCTGTCTATGCAGACAAGCTCCAAAGTCTCGAAAGCTAATAACTGATTTGTGGGAATACTCTTGTGAAACGAAAAATACTTTGCGTTGTTGGGACCCGTCCGGAAGCGATCAAAATGGCCCCGGTCATTCTGGCGTTGAAAAACGAGCCTTGGGCCGATGTGCGGGTTCTCGCTACCGCCCAGCATCGCCATATGCTTGATCAGGTCATGAGCTTTTTCGGTATAGAGCAAGATATCGACCTGAACATCATGCGTCCAAACCAGGCCCTGACCACGTTGACTGCTCGTCTCCTGCTGGAAATGGACGACGTGCTGAGCGCAGAGAAGCCGGAAATCGTGCTGGTTCAAGGCGATACAACGACTGTAATGACCGTTGCTCTGGCCTGTTTCTACCACAGAATCCCTATTGGTCACGTAGAGGCCGGGCTCCGCACCTGGGATATGCAGAACCCGTTCCCGGAAGAAGCCAACCGCGTCATCGCCGGCAAGCTGGCTCGCTGGCACTTTGCGCCTACTGAAGGCTCGCGCCAGAACCTGCTGCGTGAAGGTGTTCCCGACGCTGATATCATCGTCACTGGCAACACTGTGATCGATGCACTATTGATGACAGCTGCAAAGGACTTGGATCTGGGCATCGAACTTGATCCGGGCAAGCGACTGGTGCTCGTGACCTCGCACCGCCGTGAAAACTTCGGTGAACCGTTTCTCAACATCTGCCGCGCATTGCGCACCTTGGCTGAGAATAACCCGGATGTGCAGTTCCTTTACCCGGTGCATCCAAACCCTAACGTAAAGGACGTTGCCCACGAGTTGCTTGGCCCGGTAGCTAATTTCGTGCTGTGCGACCCCTTGGATTATGCGCCGTTCGTAGCAGCTATGAAGCGTGCCTATCTGATTCTTACTGACTCGGGCGGTGTTCAGGAGGAAGCGCCTGCCTTGGGCAAGCCGGTTCTCGTCTTGCGCGAAGAAACTGAACGTCCAGAGGCTGTGGAGCACGGGGTTGTAAAACTGGTCGGTTCCAACTACGACGCAATTGTCAATGAAGCTCAACGCTTGTTGGACGACGAAGCTGCCTATCGCGAGATGGCCCGTGGTGTTTCTCCTTATGGAGATGGGCACGGTGCAGAGCGCATCGTCAATTCGTTGCGAGAGTACTTCAGCTGATGTGTTTGATTTATTTGTCGCCTGTTCCTTGGGCAAGTTTTTCTCAGCGGCCTCACAAGTTTGTTGAGTGGTTTCACCGGCGCACCGGGCGACAAGTAATCTGGATAGAGCCGTATCCCACGCGTTTTCCAAAATTGAGTGATCTGAGAAGAGGCAAAGGGGCGGGACAAGGCGCGAATCAATCGACACCTCAATGGCTGCGACTGTTAACTCCCCGTGCCCTCCCCATTGAGCCTTTACCCGGTTCAGGATGGCTGAATGGTCGTTTCTGGTCGACCTTGATCAGTGATCTGAAATCTCAACTCGGCAATGAAGAGCCACTGATTGTTGTCGGGAAGCCCTCCGTTTTAGCATTGAAGCTGTTAGATTTTTTCAGTCCGGAACACTCAATCTACGATGCGATGGATGATTTCCCCGCGTTTTATTCCGGTTTGTCCCGCCAGGCGATGTCTCGGCGAGAAGTCCGTATAGTACAAGCCGTCGAGAGCGTATGGGTTTCAAGCACGGCTCTGAAGATTCGTTGGGAGCGGCAAAAAGCGCGTATCTGCTTTGTTCCCAATGCTCTTGACGAGGCTCTATTGCCTGTAGCACGTCAAGTTAAAACCGAACACAGACGCAAGGTTTTGGGCTACGTAGGGACTATCGGCGCGTGGTTCGACTGGGATTGGATTCTAGCGCTTGCAAAACTACGTTCCGGCGATGTTGTGCGCTTGATCGGGCCGATATTTTCTCCTGCACCCTTTGAATTGCCTTCAAATGTCGAGTTGTTGCCTCCTTGTTCTCATGCCGAAGCGTTGCTAGCAATGTGTAAGTTTGACGTAGGCCTCATTCCGTTCAAACGAAGTGAGCTGACAGTTTCTGTTGATCCTATCAAATACTACGAATATCGAGCGTTAGGGTTGCCAGTAGTATCGACTGATTTTGGAGAGATGGGATTTCGCGAGGGCGCTACTGGGACTTACATTAGTCGGTCGGTGATGGATATAGATCGCTTGCTTGTTGTTGCTACGGATTTTCAGGATGCTAGCGATAGTCGTCTCGATTTTATTGCCGAGAATACGTGGTCGGCGAGGTTTGATAGCGCGGGCATTCCGCTGTAGATGGTTCGGTCAGGGCATTTTCTGATTCCCCGTAAAATAACATCGCCTCAAGAATACACCGCTGTGCCGGCTATTCTTGAGGACAATGTACAGTAGTATCACCAAATAAGGTTTACAAAGGTTACTAATGTGCTTTGACTTTAATGTCTTGGGCTCGTGACCTATATGTCCCTTTGCTGTGCTTGCAGTTTTTTTGTATTGGCTGGCATGCTTCTAAACTTTCCAAGCGCTCGAAGAACCACTTTCTGTGCTGGTTTTTCGATCAGTCCGTGGGCAATGGCAGCGGCCAGTAGGGAAGCTGCGTAGTAAGCGGCAAAAGCACTAGCGGAACTCAAGCCGGCCGTCAGGAAGGGATACATATCAAACAGTCGGATCACGACCTGATGAACCATGTACAGAGCAAAGCTGATTTCTCCCAGGTAAACCAGAGGTCGGGCCTGTAGCGCCTTGGAGATGAGTCCGCGTTGCTGCGCCAATATTACGATTAGAAATGCGAATGCCAAGGCTCCGCCGCAGTTGATAAACCAAATGGTCACTGGGGTATTGAGCTTTGCGGGTAGGTTAGAGAATAAGTGTAGATTTGGCGACCACATGGCAAAGGCTGCAATAACTATCGCGATTAATTCGACTCCGCTATAGCCAGCACTTGGAGTGTCGGTCGCTTTAAATATTTTCAAATAGATCTGGTAGGCGGCGATGCCAAGCATAAATTCGCTCAACCTAGTCAATTTTAATGTTTAATATTAGAAGCGGAAAAATCGCATAGAAAAATATCTCATTGGAAATGACTCCATGAAACGCCGTTCAGTGAGAAATAGGTATCTTGGTTAGGGATCCAAGACTGTAGCAGGGTAAAGTTAAGGAAGCTATCTTGAAGCGGTATGTTGTAGTTGTAGTGTTTCATTATCAAAATCACGGCAACGGCAGTGATCAAGTGCAACGGCCAGATTCTCGCGAAACGACTGGCGTAAAACATTCCCAGTTCACGCCCCGACGTGATGGTCTTGTGAGTATGGGCCAGAATAAAGCCCGAGAGCACATAGAACATCGATACAGCTTGAGTAAGCGAAAAATCATCGACGAACGTGAAGCCGCCGAAGCTATGCTTTGAATGGAATATTACGACGAGTGCGGCAGCGAAGAACCGCAATGATGTCAGTGAATCAATTTGTCTTGCGCGCATTTTTTCATCCTTTTGCCAGCAGCAAAGGATGCCATGGCATTGATATGACTACAATGGCCTAACGCGAGCTGCTCAGGAGGCTGACATTGCGCGGGCACCGAGCCGGGTTGCTGGAGCCCACGAAATCAGGCACCGAAGCAATCTGTTGAGTGTTAAGCTACGCTTCGTGGAACGATTCAGCCGCTTTCTACACGAAGCAACCTATGAACGCGGCCAAGCCTCGTCGGTAGAGACTTATGGATAAAATACGCGATTTTCTTTTGAATCTGCCTCGCCGCCAGAAGCGGCTGATTCAGATAACCACTGACTCTCTGCTGGTCTGGACATCGCTCTGGTTAGCTTTTATCGTCCGTCTTGGCCTGGACGATATGTACAACCCCTTGCGCGTGCATTTCTGGCTCTTCGCATGCGCACCAGTCATTGCTATTCCGCTTTTCATTCGATTCGGTATGTACCGTGCCGTAATGCGTTATTTTGGCAATGATGCGCTCATTGCAATCATTAAGGCGGTGAGCCTCTCCTCGCTTATTCTGGCGTTGGTTGTTTACTTGTACAGCAACCACGAAGCAGTCGTTCCGCGTTCTATAATATTCAACTACTGGTGGCTTAGCCTCGTCATTATTGGCGGCTTGCGACTATTTATGCGCCAGTACTTCATGGGCGACTGGTTCAATGCCGCTCAACATGTACCTTTTACCAATCGAGACGACGGATTGATCAAGGTTGCCATTTATGGTGCAGGTGTCGCGGGTAACCAATTGGTTGCAGCCCTGAGAATGGGGCGCGTGATGCGGCCAGTTGCTTTTATCGACGACGATGCCAGTATTGCTGATCGCTCAATTTCTGGACTTCAAGTATACAAACCTAAACATATTCAACAGATGATCGACGTTACGGGAGCGCAGGAGATTCTTCTGGCCCTGCCTTCTTCGACACGCGCCCGGCGCAGAGAGATTTTGAACTTTCTTGAACGTTATCCGCTTCATATACGAAGTGTTCCCAATTTCACCGACCTCGCAAGTGGCAGAGTAAAGGTTGAGGATATTCAGGAGGTTGACATTGCCGATTTGCTGGGACGTGATGCAGTTCCCGCCCAGTCTGATCTACTGGAGCGCTGCATCAAGGGAAAGACGGTAATGGTGACCGGCGCAGGCGGATCCATCGGGTCAGAGCTTTGTCGGCAAATATTTTCTCTTGAACCCAAGACTCTGCTGCTGTTTGAACATAGTGAATTCAACCTCTACAGCATCTTGTCGGAACTTGAGCAGAGAGCCGTTCGCGAGTCTTTATCGATCAGACTGTTACCCATCCTTGGTTCCATCCGGCATCAACACAAGCTGTTGGATGTCATGAAAACTTGGGATGTGGATACCGTGTACCACGCGGCTGCCTACAAACATGTGCCCATGGTCGAACACAACATTGCCGAAGGTGTGCTGAACAATGTGATCGGTACGCTCAATACCGCTCAGGCCGCACTGAAGTGTGGCGTGGCTAACTTTGTGCTGATCTCCACTGACAAAGCGGTTCGGCCGACCAATGTCATGGGAAGCACCAAGCGTCTGGCGGAATTGACTCTTCAGGCCCTGAGCCGTGAAATCGCCCCTGTTTTGTTCGGCGACAAAGCCAACGTTTCAAGAGTCAACAAAACCCGTTTCACCATGGTCCGCTTCGGCAACGTGCTCGGCTCTTCCGGTTCTGTCATCCCGCTGTTCCATAGCCAGATCAAAGCCGGCGGGCCGTTGACCGTCACCCATCCAAAAATCACCCGCTACTTCATGACCATCCCCGAAGCCGCGCAGTTGGTGATCCAGGCTGGCTCAATGGGGCAGGGCGGGGATGTGTTCGTGCTGGATATGGGCGAGCCGGTGCGGATCGTCGAGCTGGCGGAAAAAATGATCCATCTGTCCGGCTTAAGCATCCGTTCCGAGCGAAACCCGCAAGGCGACATCTCCATCGAGTTCACCGGTTTGCGCCCGGGCGAAAAACTCTATGAGGAATTGCTCATCGGCGACAACGTCGCAGCCACATCGCATCCGATGATCATGAGCGCCAATGAGGATCACCTTCCTTGGGACGTTCTGAAAACCCGCTTGGATGAACTGCTGAAAGCCGTCGAAGCCGACGACTACACCCGCGTCCGCCAGCTCCTGCGCGAAACCGTCTCCGGCTACACCCCCGATGGCGAGATCGTCGACTGGATTTACCAGCAGCGCCGTCTCGAGCCCTGATTGTTTCACATTCTGTAACGCTCGCATTTTTGACTTCCCTCCGTCATGACCTACGTTTGGAGAGCAGCTTGGGAAAAGCTGCTTTCTAAAACGATGATGGAGCGTCACTTATGCGTACCGGTTATTTCTACTCGCTGATCTTTGCTTTCCTCACCAGCGCCTCGATTGCTGCGATCGCTGCGCCTGTAGCAACTTCGGAGACAACGAAGGCGCCTTTGATGATGGATGCTGCGGCAGTTCCTTCGCAGAGTGCCAAAGTCGATCTCAACGGCGCGGATGCGGCAACGTTGCAGAAGGAGTTGGCGGGTGTAGGGGAGGCTAAGGCGCAGGCAATTGTTGCGTATCGGGATACAAATGGGCCGTTCGCGTCGGTGGATGAGTTGCTGGAAGTGAAGGGGATTGGCAAGGCGATTCTGGATCGCAACCGTGAAAAGCTGGATGTGAACTAAGCTGACAGTTCAACGCCGAGAGGCCGGTCATTGACCGGCCTTTTTATTGGGCGCGATTGGGTGAAGTCCTGAAGACAAGAAATTATGGGTATCATATTGCGCTGCGATTATGCCTATAATAAATTCCGTTCGGGTCTGGTTTAGCATCCGAATCGCGGCACTCCGCTACACGCTTGTATTTGAATTGGATAAGGGGAACCACGGTATGAACCAACGTCGAGTCGTCGTCACGGGCATGGGCCTGGTTTCACCTTTGGGCAGTGATCTTGAAGTTGTCTGGCAGCGTTTGCTCGCCGGTCGTTCCGGGTTGCGCAATCTGCCCGACGCTGTGGTAGCTGATCTGCCGACACGGGTTGGCGGCAGTGTGCCGACGGTGGAGGAGGATGCCGAGGCCGGATTTGATCCGGATCGTGCGACGCCGCCCAAAGAACAGAAAAAGATGGATCGCTTCATCATGTTTGCCATGGAAGCGGCGCGGCAGGCGCTGGAGCAGGCCGGTTGGCATCCAGCGGATACTGGAAGCCAAGAGCGTACCGCGACAATCATCGGCTCAGGTGTCGGCGGTTTTGGTGCCATTGCCGATGCGGTGCGTACCACCGACAGCCGCGGCCCTCGGCGTTTGTCGCCGTTCACCATTCCATCGTTTCTGGTCAATCTCGCGGCTGGTCATGTGTCGATACAGCATGGCCTCAAGGGACCATTAGGCGCACCAGTTACTGCTTGTGCCGCCGGGGTTCAGGCGATCGGTGATGCGGCGCGTTTGATTCGCGCAGGTGAGGCAGACATCGCGGTATGCGGCGGTGCGGAGGCGTCGATCGACCGCGTCAGTCTCGCCGGTTTCGCGGCAGCGCGGGCGTTGTCCAGCGGCTACAACGACACCCCTGAACGTGCCTCACGTCCGTTCGACAGCGGGCGCGATGGTTTTGTGATGGGCGAGGGCGCCGGTCTGCTGGTGATCGAGTCACTGGAGCATGCGCTTGCACGCGGTGCGAAGCCGTTGGCCGAGTTGGTAGGCTACGGCACCACGGCCGATGCCTACCACCTGACCGCCGGGCCCGAAGACGGCAGTGGCGCGCGTCGGGCAATGCAGCTCGCATTGGCTCAGGGTGGCGTGATGCCGGAGCAGGTGCAGCACCTCAACGCTCATGCCACTTCAACACCGGTCGGCGATCTGGGCGAGTTGGCGGCAATCAAGGCTGTGTTCGGTTCGCAGAACAAAATCGCTGTAACGTCGACCAAGTCTGCAACAGGGCATTTGCTCGGCGCGGCGGGTGGACTGGAGGCGATTTTCACGTTGCTGGCAATCCGTGATCAGGTGGTGCCGCCGACACTCAACTTTGAAAAACCGGATCCAGCCAGCGAAGGGGTAGACATCGTCCATGGCGAGGCGCGCGCGATGGCGATCGAATATGCCTTGTCCAATGGTTTCGGTTTTGGCGGGGTCAATGCGAGCGTGCTGTTCAAGCGCTGGGAAGGTTGATCGCAAAAAACAAACCCCGCCATGGCGGCGGGGTTCATGTCAGCGGTCCTGTGCGTCCTTGGCGTCCGCTTCGGCATTGCGCTGTGCGACGCGCTTGCGTTCTTCATCGGTCAGTTCGACCTTGTTGGCGGTGTCGCGCAACATCATCAATCCGCCGACAATCGAGCCGATCGCAACGACCAGAATCAACCAGGCATACCAAGGCATAACGGCTCTCCTTAAATGGCAGCTCGACGGGCGAGGACTTCGCCGTGCGATGCTGCATACCACCTTTGAGCGAAACGACTTCGCAGTGGTTCCATTCTAGGCCGCTTATGCCCGGCACACCCGAACCGTGTTACAGACCAGTCAACATCGCATCCGCTGGCGCATCGGCGCGCAGTTGCCCGGTGAGCATGAAGTAGCAGAACCCCACCGCCATGAAGCCGAGGAAAATAAGCCCGATCAACGTGTTGAACCATGCCATCGCCACCAGGCACACCACCGCCAGCACCAGCGCAATCATTGGCACCAGCGGATAGCACGGCGCGCGGAAAGTGCGTTCCAGATTCGGTTCCGATTTACGCAGTTTGAACAGGCTGAGCATGCTCATGATGTACATCACGATGGCGCCGAACACTGCCATGGTGATCATCGCCGCTGTCAGCGTCATGCCGCCGAGGTTGATCAGGCCGTCGCTGTAGATTGCGGCGATGCCGATGAGGCCGCCGGCGATGATTGCGCGGTGCGGAGTCTGGAAGCGCGACAGTTTCGCCAGTGAGGCTGGCAAGTAACCGGCGCGGGCCAGGGCGAAGAACTGTCGCGAGTAGCCGAGGATGATGCCATGAAAACTGGCGACCAGGCCGAACAGGCCGATCCAGACCAGCATGTGCAGCCAGCCGGAGTTGTCGCCGACCACGGTTTTCATCGCTTGCGGCAATGGGTCGTTGATGTTGGACAAAGTGCGCCAGTCGCCGACGCCGCCAGCGAAGAACATCACGCCCATCGCCAGCAGCACCAGGGTCAGAATGCCGCTGATATAGGCTTTCGGGATCGTGCGTTTCGGGTCCTTGGCTTCTTCGGCGGCCATGGCGGCGCCTTCGATGGCGAGGAAGAACCAGATGGCGAAGGGGATCGCCGCGAACATCCCGGCAATTGCCGGCGCGCCGAAGACGTCAGAACCGGCCCAGCCATTAAGCGCAAAGTTGCTGAAGCTGAACGCCGGCGCGACCACGCCCATGAACACCAGCAACTCAGCCACCGCCAGCACGCAGACGATCAATTCGAACGTCGCGGCCAGTTTCACCCCGAGGATATTCAGGCCCATGAACACGATGTAGGCGCCAACCGCCGCGTGTTTCGGGTCGAGTGCCGGAAATTGCACATTCAGGTAGGCGCCGATCGCCAAGGCAATCGCTGGCGGGGCGAAGACGAATTCGATCAGAGTAGCCAGTCCGGCGATCAATCCGCCTTTTTCGCCAAACGCGCGGCGGCTGTAGGCGAATGGCCCGCCGGCGTGGGGAATCGCGGTGGTCAGTTCGGTGAAACTGAAGATGAAGCAGGTGTACATGGTCGCGACCATGAATGAAGTCACCAGAAAACCAAGCGTGCCGGCGACGCCCCAGCCGTAACTCCAGCCGAAGTATTCCCCGGAAATAACCAGCCCTACGGCAATGCCCCACAAGTGCAGAGTGCCCAGCGTGGGTTTGAGTTGTGTGTTCATGCGCTTGCTCCCGCAATGGTTGGAAAGCTCGGGAAGGCCGTGTGCAGTGGGCGTGCCATTACCGTGAAACAAGTCGTAATAAGTTGAAAGGTGTCGCGCAGGGGATGATTCACGCTGAATGTGCAGGAAAAGTGCGCCAGTTGGGTGCGATGTCGCCGATTCTGCCGCCTTCGCGAGCAAGCCCGCTCCCACAGGGGAACGCATTCAAAGTGGGAGCCGGGCTTGCCCGCGAAGGGGCCTGTTTGGACAGCACAAAAATCAGATCGGGCGGGTGCGATGTTGACTGCGCCGGCGCTTTCGCGAGCAAGCCCGCTCCCACAGAAGAACGCATTCCAAAGTGGGAGCCGGGCTTGCTCGCGAAGCGGCCCGTGCGAACAGCACAAAAATCGGCTCGGCCGGGTGCGATGTTGACTGCGATGCCGCTTTCGCGAGCAAGCCCGCTCCCACAGGACAGCGCATTTCAAAGTGGGGGCCGGGCTTGCTCGCGAAGGGGCCTGTGCGAACAGCACAAAAATAGCTCGGCCGGGTGCGATGTTGACTGCACCGGCGCCTTCGCGAGCAAGCCCGCTCCCACAGGGGAACGCATTTCAAAGTGGGAGCCGGGCTTGCACGCGAAGGGGCCTGTTTGGACAGCACAAAAATCAGCTCGGGCGGGTGCGATGTTGACTGCACCGGCGCCTTCGCGAGCAAGCCCGCTCCCACAGGACAGCGCATTTCAAAGTGGGAGCCGGGCTTGCCCGCGAAGGGGCCAGTCAAAACACCGCATAAATCAGCCGTAAAAGCTGCATAAACCCACTATTTACGCTTTCTTTATGCCCCACGCCGCGCCTCGCTCTCGTTCCTTTACAGCCTCCTTCCCGACAATCGCTGCACACACGGCAATACGCCGTAACACGGAGATTTTCCATGAGCGTTCTGGACGGGGTGTCACTGCTGTTGGCAGTGGGGCTGTTCATCTATCTGTTGGTTGCGCTGTTGCGCGCGGACCGGAACTAGGAGCGGCTATGCACAGTTATGACTATTGGCTGATCCTCGGGTTTTTTGCGCTGGTCCTGCTGCCGGCGCCGTTCCTGGGGCGCTTCTATTACAAGGTGATGGAGGGCCAGCGCACCTGGCTGACGCCGATTCTCGGCCCGGTCGAGCGCGGTTGCTATCGTCTTGCCGGGGTCGATGCGCAGGCGGAGCAGAGCTGGCAGAAATACACGCTGGCATTGCTGGCCTTCAACCTTGCCGGTTTCCTGCTCCTGTTTGCGATTCTGCTGTTCCAGGATCATTTGCCGCTGAATCCGCAAAACCTGCCAGGCCAGGAATGGACCCAGGCGTTCAACACCGCGGTCAGTTTCATGACCAACACCAACTGGCAGTCCTACAGCGGCGAGGCGACGCTCAGCTACCTCAGCCAGATGGCCGGCCTCACCGTGCAGAACTTCGTCAGCGCCGCCACCGGCCTCGCCGTGCTGGTCGCGCTGTGCCGAGGCATCGGGCGCAAATCGGCGCAGACCCTCGGCAACTTCTGGGTCGACATGACCCGCGCCACCCTTTATGGCCTGCTGCCGCTGTGCCTGCTGCTGGCGCTGTATCTGGTCTGGCAGGGCGTGCCGCAAACCTTCGCGCAGTATGTAAATGCCGTGACGCTGCAGGGTGTTGATCAAGTCATTCCGCTCGGCCCGGCCGCCAGTCAGATTGCGATCAAGCAGCTGGGCACCAACGGTGGTGGTTTCTTCGGCGTCAATTCGGCGCATCCGTTCGAGAACCCGACCGCGTGGAGCAACCTGTTCGAAGTCGCCTCGATCATTCTGATCCCGGTGGCGCTGGTGTTCACCTTCGGCCACTACGTGAAAGACCTGCGTCAGAGCCGCGCAATCATCGCCTGCATGCTGGCGCTGTTTCTGATCGGCGGCGCGACGTCGTTGTGGGCCGAGTATCAGCCGAATCCGACCCTGAACAACGCCGCCGTCGAGCAGACTGCGCCGCTGGAAGGCAAGGAAGCGCGTTTCGGCACCACCGCCACGGTGCTGTGGTCGGTGACGACGACGGCAGCCTCGAACGGTTCGGTCAACGGCATGCACGACAGCCTCAACCCGCTGAGCGGCATGGTTGCGCTGGTCAACATGATGGTTGGTGAAGTGATCTTCGGCGGCGTCGGCGCCGGGCTCTACGGCATGCTGCTCAACGTGTTGATCGCGGTGTTCCTTGCCGGCCTGATGATCGGGCGTACGCCGGAATACCTCGGCAAAAAACTCCAGGCCCGCGAAGTGCAATTGCTGGTCGTCACGCTGCTGGTGATGCCGGTCGGCGTGCTGGTGCTCGGTGCGATTGCCGCCACGGTTCCCAGTGCGGCGGCAACCATCAGCAACCCCGGCCCGCACGGTTTCAGCCAGTTGCTGTACGCCTATACCTCGGCGAGTGCCAACAACGGTTCGGCGTTCGGTGGCCTGAGCGCGAACACACCGTTCCACAACCTGATGCTCGGCCTGGGCATGTTGATCGGTCGCTTCGGCTACATCCTGCCGGTGCTGGCACTGGCCGGCAGCCTGGCGATGAAGAAAAGCGCACCGGTCGGCCAGAACAGCTTTCCGACTCACGGCCCGCTGTTCGTGACCTTGTTGACCGTGACCATTCTGTTGGTGGGCGGCCTGACCTTTCTGCCGACGCTGGCGCTGGGCCCGATTGCTGAACATCTGAGCCTGGGCTTCTAAGGAGCTGACGATGAATATGCCCGCAATAAAACCTGTGGCTGCCAAAGCGCCGGAACAAGCGAAAACCGCGATCTCCGCCCTGTGGCGTCCGGCGCTGGTGCAAGCCTTCGTCAAGCTCGACCCACGGCAACTGGCGCGTTCGCCCGTGATGCTGGTGGTCGAACTCACGGCGATTTTCACCACCGTGCTGTGCTTCATTCCGGACGCTGACGTGCCGACCTTCGTCGCCGCACAGATCGCTCTGTGGCTGTGGTTCACCGTGCTGTTCGCCAACTTTGCCGAGGCCTTGGCCGAAGGTCGCGGCAAGGCTCGCGCCGACAGCCTCAAGGCTGGCAGCGAAGGCCTCAGCGCACGCTGCCGCCAGCCGGATGCGAGTTTCAAGATTGTCCCGGCCGCCAATCTGCGCAAGGGCGATGTGGTGCGCGTCGAGGCCGGGGAAATGATCCCCGGTGACGGCGAAGTCATCGAAGGCATCGCGGCGGTCAACGAAGCGGCGATCACTGGCGAGTCGGCACCGGTGATCCGCGAGTCCGGCGGCGACCGTTCCGCTGTCACCGGCAACACGCGGCTGGTGTCCGACTGGCTGCTGGTGAAGATCACCGCCAACCCCGGTGAGTCGACCCTCGATCGCATGATCGCCCTGGTCGAAGGCGCCAAACGCCAGAAGACCCCGAACGAAGTGGCGCTGGACATCCTCCTGATCGGCCTGACCCTGATCTTTCTGCTGGTGGTCGTCACCCTGCAACCGTTCGCGCACTTTGCCAATGGCAGCCTGCCGCTGGTGTTCCTCGTGGCGTTATTGGTCACGCTGATCCCGACCACCATCGGCGGCCTGCTGTCGGCCATCGGTATTGCCGGGATGGATCGGCTGGTACGCCTGAACGTGATCGCCAAGTCCGGCCGTGCGGTGGAAGCAGCGGGGGATGTGCACGTGCTGTTGCTCGACAAGACCGGCACCATCACCTTCGGCAACCGTCGTTGCAGCGCGGTGTATGCCGCGCCGGGTGTGACCGGCCGTGAGCTGGCCGAAGGCGCGCTGTTCGCTTCGCTGGCCGACGAAACCGCTGAAGGCAAATCGATCGTCGAGTTCCTCCGTGGCCTGCATCCACAACCGGAGCCGGCCCCGGAAACCCTGACTGCCGTGCCGTTCAGTGCCGAAACCCGCTTGTCCGGTGTTGATTATCAGGGCCGTGTGTATCGCAAAGGCGCGGTGGATTCGCTGCTGGCATTTCTCGGTCAGCAACGTAGCGATCTGGCCCCGGCGCTGGCGCGGGAAATCGACAAGATTGCGCAGAGCGGCGGCACGCCATTGCTGGTTTGCGCTGACGGCAAATTGCTTGGCGCGATCCATCTCAAGGACGTGGTAAAACCCGGGATCCGTGAACGCTTCGCCGAGCTGCGCAAGTTGGGGATTCGCACGGTGATGGTCACCGGCGACAACCCCCTGACCGCCGCAGCCATCGCCGCTGAAGCGGGTGTCGATGACGTGCTCGCTGAAGCCACGCCGGAGAAAAAACTCGCGCGCATCCGTCACGAGCAGAACGACGGCCGCCTGGTCGCCATGTGCGGCGACGGCGCCAACGACGCCCCGGCGCTGGCCCAGGCCGACGTCGGCATGGCCATGAACGATGGCACGCAAGCGGCGCGCGAGGCGGCGAACATGGTCGATCTCGACAGCGACCCGACCAAGCTGCTCGACGTGGTGCAGATCGGCAAGGAATTGCTGGTGACACGCGGCGCGCTGACGACCTTTTCGATCGCCAACGACATCGCCAAATACTTCGCGATTCTGCCGGCACTGTTTGCTTCGATTTATCCGCAGCTGGGTGTGCTGAACATCATGCACTTGAGCAGTCCGCAGAGCGCGATTCTCTCGGCGATCGTGTTCAACGCGCTGATCATCGTTGTGCTGATTCCATTGGCGCTGCGCGGCGTACGGGTGCAGGCGGCGAGTGCGGCGGCGTTACTGCGGCGCAATCTGCTGATCTATGGCGTGGGCGGGATTGTTGTGCCGTTCGTGGGGATCAAGGCGATCGACATGCTGCTGACGGCGTTGCATCTGGTGTGATGCTTTCGCGAGCAGGCTCGCTCCCGCCTGAAACTGAATTTCCCTGTGGGAGCGAGCCTGCTCGCGAAGAATGCGCCACGGTTTAACTGACTCAAGTACTGATTTCTGAATCGAGGATTCTGCAATGTCCACAACCCTACGCCCGGCCCTGACCCTGTTGGCGCTGATGACCCTGATTACCGGCGTCGCCTATCCATTGGTAGTCACCGGCATCGCCCAGGTCGCTTTTCCGGCTCAGGCCAACGGCAGCCTGATCCGCGATGCCGACGGCAAAGTCCGTGGCTCGTCGCTGATCGCTCAGGATTTCAGCGGCGACAACTGGTTTCACCCACGCCCGTCCGCCGGGGCTTTTGCCACGGTGGCCAGTGGCGCCAGCAACCTCGCGCCGAGCAATCCAGCCCTCGCTACCCGAGTGATTGAAGACGCTCACAAACTCCAAGTCTCCGGGCAAGGCCCGGTGCCGCTGGCACTGCTGACCACCTCCGCCAGCGGCCTCGATCCGCACTTGCCACCAGCGGCAATTGCCTATCAACTGGCGCGTGTCGCGGCGGCGCGCCATCTGCCGGTGTCGACCTTGCAGCAATTGCTCGATAAGCACATCGAACAACCGCTGGTAGGGCCGCCGGTAGTCAATGTGCTGGAGCTGAATCTGGCACTGCAAAGCCTGTAATTCAGTTGATACCGATCGTTCCCACGCTCTGCGTGGGAATGCATCAATAGACGCTCTGCGTCTGCTTTTATGGGACGCAGAGCGTCCCGGGCTGCATTCCCACGCAGAGCGTGGGAACGATCATTCTGAAGAGAGAACACTAAGCATGAGCGACTCCGGCCGCGCCGACGCACTGTTAGCAGACCTGCCCCGCGATGGCCGTGGCCGGCTCAAGGTTTTCCTCGGCGCCGCCCCCGGTGTCGGCAAGACCTACGCCATGCTCCAGGCCGCGCACACGCAACTGCGCCAAGGCGTGAAAGTCCTCGCTGGCGTGGTTGAAACCCACGGCCGCGCCGAAACCGAAGCGTTGCTCGGCGGCCTGCCGCAGCAACCGCTGGTGCGCAGCGAATACCGTGGCGTGCTGCTTGAGGAAATGGACCTCGACGGCATTCTTGCCGCCAGACCGAAACTGGTACTGGTCGATGAACTGGCCCATAGCAACGCCCCCGGCAGTCGTCACGCCAAGCGCTGGCAAGACATTCAGGAACTGCTCGCCGCCGGCATTGACGTGTTCACCACGGTCAACGTCCAGCACCTGGAAAGCCTTAACGACCAAGTGCGCGGCATCACCGGCGTACAAGTGCGCGAAACCTTGCCGGACTGGGTCCTGCAGGAAGCCTTCGAGCTGCTGCTGATCGACCTGCCGCCCCGGGAATTGCTCGAGCGTCTGCGCGAAGGCAAGGTCTACGTGCCCGAGCAGGCGCGCGCCGCTATCGATGCATTTTTTACCCAGACCAACCTCACCGCGCTGCGCGAACTGGCGATGCAGACTGCCGCCGCGCAAATCGATAACGATCTTGCCCAAGGCTATCGTCAGTTGGGGCAGGCCGCGCCGGCGGTGCGCGGGCGTTTGCTGGTCGGCGTCGATGGCGATGCGCAGGCCGAGCGTCTGGTGCGACACGCCAGCCGCGTCGCCCAGCGCCGGCATCTGCCGTGGAGTCTGGTGCATGTCGACAACGGCAGCGCCCGTGACGAGCAATCGCGGTTGCGCCTGCAAAGCGCGCAGCAACTGGCCGAACGCCTCGGTGGTGAAGTGGTGCTGTTGCGCGCCGGCGAAGTGGCGAAAACCCTGATTCAACACGCCGCCGAGCGCCGCGCCAGTCTGCTCTTGGTCGGCCAGTCGCGGCCGCGCTTGCGCCGGCGATTGTTCGGCGGGGGCCTGGCGGCGCGCCTGCTGCGGCAGGCGCACGGTCTGGAAATCAACGTCCTCGACAGTGACCACGAACAGCACCAACCGCGCCCGCGTAATCCAGCCACGCTGGTGTGGTTCGACTACGCGCTGGCGCTGGTCGCCACGTTGTTGGCCAGTGCCTTGGCCTGGGCGGTGTCGAGCGTGTTGCCGCTGCCGAACATCTCGCTGGTGTTTCTCGCGGCGGTGTTGCTGGTAGCGGTGCGCAGCAGCCTGGGCCCGGCGCTGGCCTGTGCGGCGCTGTCGTTTCTGACCTACGATTTTCTGTTCATCCCGCCGAATTTCTCTTTCAGCATCCAGCGCGAAGAAGACGTGCTGACGCTGTTGTTCTTCCTGTTGATGGCGGCGCTCACTGGCAACCTTGCAGCGCGACAGCGCCGACAATTGCAGGCCTTGCGCGATACCCAGGAAGAGACCAGCGAGCTGCTCGACCTGTCGCGCAAACTCACCGCTGCGACCGACCGCCAAGCCGTGGTCAGCGCCGCCGCGCAGCACCTCGAAGGCTGGAGCGACCTGCAATTGTGCCTGCTCAACCGCGACGGGCAGGGCGGCTGGAAAGTCGAAACCGGTGGGCCGCTGCAATTCACCGAGGCCGAACGCGCCGCTGCCGATTGGGCCTGGCAACACGATCAACCGGCGGGCAAGGGCACCGGCACGTTGCCGCTCGGGCGTTGGTGGTGGTGGCCGTTATCGGTCGAGGACGGGCCGCTGGCGCTGCTCGGTGTGTGCGCCCGGGAAGGCCAGAGCTTGAGCGGTCAACGCCGTCGCTTGCTCACTGCGCTGAGCCAGCCGCTGGCGCAAGCCCTGGCCCGCGCGCAGTTGGCCGATGATCTGGAGGCGGCGCGCCTGCATGGCGAAACCGAGCAATTGCGCAGCGCCTTGCTGGCCTCGGTGTCGCACGATTTGCGCACGCCGCTGACCGCTATGCGCGGCAGCATCGACAGCCTGTTGGCCCTCGGCGAAGCGATCCCGCTGGAGGACCGCCGCGAGTTGCTTGAAGGCACCCGCGATGAGGCCGAACGCCTCGACCGTTACATCCAGAACCTGCTCGACATGACCCGCCTCGGCCACGGCGCCCTGAAGCTGGCGCGGGACTGGGTATCGCCGGCCGATATCGTCGGCAGTTCGCTGAATCGCCTGCGCGCCGTGCTGGCGCCGCTGCAGGTCAGCACCGAGGTGCCAGCCGAGTTGCCGTTGCTCTATGTGCACGCGGCGTTGATCGAGCAGGCGCTGGTCAATGTGCTGGAGAACGCCGCGCGATTTTCGCCCAGCCACGGTCGCCTGCAACTGCGCGCCGGCGCCGATCAGCAGGAGATTTTCTTTTCGGTCAGCGATGAAGGCCCGGGGATTCCCGAAGAGGACCGAGCGAAGATTTTCGACATGTTCTACACCGCCGCGCGCGGTGATCGCGGCGGGCAGGGCACCGGGTTGGGCCTGGCGATCTGTCAGGGCATGGTCGGCGCGCACGGCGGGCGTATCTCCGTGGCTGACGGCATCGACGGGCGTGGCACCTGCATCACCTTGCATCTGCCGTTGCAGGCGCAACCGGGGATGGACAGTGAAGCTTGAAGTCGACTGCGCTACTCTCTTGCCACTCTTTTGTGTTGATGTGAATCCATGAGCCAGACCGCGACCATTTTGGTCATCGACGACGAACCGCAGATTCGCAAATTCCTGCGCATCAGCCTCGCTTCACAGGGCTATAAAGTGCTCGAAGCGGGCACCGGTGCCGAAGGCCTGGCGCAAGCCGCGCTGAGCAAACCGGACCTGGTGGTGCTCGACCTCGGCCTGCCGGACATGGACGGTCAGCAAGTGCTGCGCGAGTTGCGCGAGTGGGCGAGCACGCCAGTGCTGGTGCTGTCGGTGCGCGCCAGTGAAGGACAGAAGGTCGAAGCGCTGGATGGCGGCGCGAATGACTATGTGACCAAACCGTTCGGCATCCAGGAATTTCTCGCCCGTGTTCGCGCGTTGCTGCGCCAGGCCCCGGCGGGGCAGGCGCAACCGGCGGCGCTGAATTTCGGCCCGTTGACTGTGGATCTGGCCTATCGGCGAGTACTGCTCGACGGCGCCGAAGTCGCCCTGACCCGCAAGGAATACGCGGTGCTGGCGCAACTGGCGCGGCATCCGGGGCGGGTGATCACCCAGCAGCAATTGCTCAAGGATATCTGGGGGCCGACGCACACCGAGGACAGTCATTACCTGCGGATCGTGGTCGGGCATCTGCGCCAGAAACTGGCGGATGACCCGACCCAGCCACGGTTTATCGTGACGGAGGCGGGGGTTGGGTATCGGTTGTTGGGGGAGGGTGGTCTGTAAGTATTGTGTTGTCGGGGCTGGCCCCTTCGCGAGCAAGCCCGCTCCCACAGT
>NZ_JBITTW010000005.1:0-151547 GCF_044542195.1 Pseudomonas sp. NPDC079367 | reverse complement strand
GTGAACTGTGTATGACACAGATATCCTTCAACCCTGAAGATCTGTGGGGGCCAGCACAGTGAACTGTGTATGACACAGATATCCTTCAACCCTGAAGATCTGTGGGGGCCAGCACAGTGAACTGTGTATGACACAGATATCCTTCAACCCTGAAGATCTGTGGGGGCCAGCACAGTGAACTGTGTATGGCACAGATCCCATTCACACCCATACCCCGTGGGAGCGGGCTTGCTCGCGAAGAGGTCAGCAATCACTCTGAAAAATCCGGATCAGCTCAACCCTGCTCCTGCTCATACCGATCCAGCGTATCACTGGCAATCTCCCGCCCCAGCGCGATCAGTTCCGGCGCCTTGTAGAACTCGAAAAAACGGCACACCCGCTTCGGCACGTTGATCAGGATATCCGGCGGATACCCGGCGATCTTGTACTGCGCCAATGAGGTCTGCATCACCTCGAAACTCTGGTTGATCAGATCCAGCAGCGACGCCGGCCCGACGTTATCGATGATGAACGACCCGGTGGCGGATTTCGGCGCGCCTTCGCGCTCGGGCGCGGCCGCCGGTTGCTGGCTTTCCGGTTCGACGCCTTCGAGCCACGGATTGATCTCTGCCGCTTCGGCGCGCAGCGCTTCCTGCTCCAGTTTCAACAACTGCTCGGCCTGTTTGCGCCGGAATGGCAACTTCGAACCCAGCGAATTGATCAGGCTGTCAAAACGCGAGCGGAACGCCGGCGGACGTTCGATGACCGGCAATTTGTACTGACGCTGGTTGGTCGCATTAAGGTTGACCGCGATGATCAGGTCGCAATGGCTGGACACCACCGGAACGATCGGCAGCGGATTGAGAATGCCGCCGTCGACCAGCATGCGGTTGCCCTGCATCACCGGGGTAAAGAGGCTGGGAATCGCCGCCGAGGCGCGCATGGCCTGATGCAGGCACCCTTCCTGAAACCAGATCTCTTGCTGATTGGTCAGGTCGGCGGCGACGGCGGTGTAGGGAATGCGCAAGTCTTCGATGTTGATTTCGCCAACGATCTTGCGGATCTGTCCGAAGACTTTTTCACCGCGGATCGCACCGAGACGGAAGCTCACATCGACCAGGCGCAGCACGTCGAGGTAATCAAGGCTTTCGATCCAGCGCCGGTAGTCATCCAGTTTGCCGGCGGCATAGATCCCGCCGACCACTGCACCCATCGAACAGCCGGCGATGCAGGCGATTTCATAACCGCGTTTCTCAATTTCTTCAATGACGCCGATATGGGCATAACCCCGGGCGCCACCGGAGCCCAGCACCAGTGCGACACGCTTTTTCATCAAACTTCCTCCGGACAAGCCTGCACAATGCACGCATCGGCCAGGCGGCTCAATCGCCAAGGTCGTTGCGCGAAGCTGTGACGTCGTTTTTCACTCGCGCTTCAAGCTTGCGCGCTATGCTCTGCGCCACGCTGGTTTCGTTGGCGTGCGAGGCACTTTTTCGCCGCTTGACCGTCTTACCTGCACGACTGTTGACCTACCTTGAGGTGTGAGTGATGAAAGCCTGGATCTGTGTACCGTTGATGGCGTTGGTTCTGGCCGGTTGCGCCGGCAAAACCGCCTACCGCGACAGCTGCGGCAGCCAACTCGACGCGGCCTGGCACGAACTGGACCTGGCCAAGGCTGAAGGCTTCGCCGGCACCGTCAGCTATTCCAAAGCACTGTCGTTGCTGACCGCCGCCAAGACCCAGCAGCAATTTGAAGGCTTCGAAGGCTGCAGCAAGAAAGCCGAGAAAGCTCGCTTCTACATTCGCGAATCCCGCGCAGGAAGATAAAAAGCAGCTGCAAGTTTCAAGCGGCAGGCGGCAAGCTTTGAAGCAAACGCATTCAACTTGAAGCTTGTAGCTTGCAACTTGCAGCTGTCTACGGAGTAGATCCCCATGATCGATCGCTTGGTGGCTCATGTGTTGAGCCTGGATGTGCGGCTGCTGGCGTGTCAGGCGCGTTTGACTGCACGTACCGATCCCGAGGCGTTGCATGATTTGCGCACCACGGTGCGACGCTTGCGCAGTCTGTTGCGGCCGTTGCGCGGCTTGCCGGGTGTCGAGCAATTGGAGGCGGCGGCTTCGGCAGTGGGCGAGCTGACCACGCCGTGGCGTGATCGCGAAGTGCTGGCGGCGTATCTGCTCGAGCATGGTCAACCCGAGGCTGCGCAGCGGCGTCTGGCGCAAATGGCCGAGGCGTATCCGGCACTGGCGGCGAGTGCGCAAGTGGCGTCGTTGCTGATGATTCTCGACGCCTTTCCACGGTTTCTGCGCGCGTCCGAGCGTCAGGGGCTGCTCAAGAATCTGGATAAACGCATCGAAAAACGTCTGGGCAAACAATGGCAGAAACTCGATGCGGCGCTGCACGATCCCGCCCATGACCGCCATCGTCTGCGTTTGTTGATCAAGCGCGTACGCTATGGCATCGAAGCTTATCCCGAGCTGGATCGCCTGCCGAAACCGGCATACAAACGCCTGAAATCGGCGCAAGGCGCATTGGGCGACTGGCACGATTGCTGGCAATGGCTGGCGCGCGCCGAGCAGGAGGCCGACCTGCAACCGTGTGTGGCAACCTGGCAGGCCGGGCTGATCAAGGCAGAGCTGAAGGCCGATCAAGTGCTGGAAAAACTCAGCGCTACGTGTTTCAAATCCTGAAGCTTGCGCATCCCCTACAGGGATTCCCCAGATCCATCTGAAAAGTGCCAAGGCCTATCTGTCAGCCCATTTGACCGGAATAGACGCTGCGCCGCGGCTGCGGGCTGGGTAAGATCCGCGCATCCCTTTCTCGCTTTCCGAGGTTGCCATGCGCCTTTGCGATTTGCTCGATGCTGTCCGCCAACAACCTGAAGTGACCATCCCCGCCGAATGGGGTCAGGGGCGGGCCAGTTTTGGCGGGCTGGTGGCCGCGCTGCAATTTGAAGCCATGCGTGCCAGAGTGCCGACCGAGCGCCCGGTGCGTTCGCTGGCGATCACGTTTGTCGGCCCGGTCGAGCCGGGAGTGCCGGTGAGTTTCGAAGTCGACGTGTTGCGCGAAGGCAAAGCGGTCAGCCAGGTGTTGGGCCGTGCCATGCAAAATGGCCAAGTGGTGACGATCATTCAGGGCAGCTTCGGTGCCTCGCGGCCCTCGGAAGTCGCCGTCCAGGCCTATCCAGCGCCCACCATGAAACACTGGGACGAGTGCCAGGAGCTGCCGTACATCAAAGGCGTGACCCCGGAATTCATGCGCCATCTGGCCATGCGCTGGAGCGTCGGCGGCATTCCATTCTCCGGCACGGCATCGCGCTTGATGGGCGGTTGGGTGCGGTTGCGTGGGGATGTCAAAGAGGAGCCGGTCAACGAGGCGCATCTGCTGGCGCTGGTGGATGCCTGGCCGCCGGCGCTGTTGCCGTATCTGAAAAAGCCTGCACCGGGTAGCACGCTGACCTGGACCATTGAATTCGTGCAGCCGTTACACGACTTGAGCACGCTGGACTGGTGCCAATATCTGGCGGATATCGAATACGCGGCCGACGGTTACGGTCATGTCGCCGCCAAACTGTGGAGCGCGAAGGGAGAGTTGATTGCGATGAGTCGCCAGACTGTGACCATCTTTGCCTGAATCAATGCCGGCGATGGCGCTCACGCCAGGCGCGCCACCAGCCGCCGCTGAGAAAGAACCGCGGAAAGGTCAGGAATTGTTCGACCAGCAAACGTGAAACTGCATCCTGGCGATCACTGAACGGCTCGGAGGCTTGCGCCTCCAGGCTATGGCCGTGGCGCTGCAGCCCCAGCGCCGCGACAATCCCGATCACACCGATGGCGACGCTGGCCAGACTCAGGCTGAACACCCCCGACACGATCAGCAGAAACGCCACGATGAACAGCGGCACGGCAATCAGGTGCAGGACCAGATTGGTCGGGTGCTGATGATTGCCCGGGTAGGCGCGCCATTGCCACGCGGGAAGGTTGGGGTGACGTTTGCCCATGTTTACTACTCCTCGATCCATGTTGAACTGCATGGTTGAAGAATAGGCCCGGGCGCGGAGGGCGGCGAATCAAGGTTGGCTATTGGCATCATAGCCATGATGGACAAAAAAGATCGCAGCCTTCGGCAGCTCCTACATTTTGAAATGCGTTCTCCCTGTAGGCGCTGCCGAAGGCTGCGATCTTTTGATCTTGATTTTTGATCTTAAAGCTTCAACTGGCCTATCGCCTTGTTCAATTCCCCGGCCATCGTCGCCAGCTCATTGCTGGTCTTCGCCGAATCCACTGTCTGCTGAACGGTGTTCTCGGTCACGTCACGAATACTCACCACCGCCCGGTTCATCTCCTCGGCAACCTGACTCTGCTGTTCCGCCGCCACGGCAATCTGTGTGTTGCTTTCGCGCATCTGCGCCACCGCCCCGGTGATTTCCGCCAGCGCCGCGCCAGCCTCCTGGGCCTGCTGCACGCAGTCGTCGGCCTTGTACGAACTCTCCTGCATGAAATCCACCGCATCGCGGGTGCCGGCCTGCAACGCGGCGATCATGCCGGTGATCTCGTCAGTGGACGCCTGCACGCGCTTGGCGAGGTTGCGCACCTCATCGGCGACCACGGCAAAGCCGCGACCCATCTCCCCGGCGCGGGCCGCTTCGATCGCCGCATTGAGCGCGAGCAGATTGGTCTGTTCGGCGATGCTGTGAATCACGCTGACCACGCCGCTGATCTTCTGGCTGTCCTCGGCCAAGCGTTGAATCATTTCCGCCGTTTGCTGCACGCCGCTGGACAACCCGGCAATCGATTGCTGCACCCGCGCCACCACCTGCTGACCACTGCCGGCGAGGCCGTCGGCGGTTTTCGACAGATCGCGCGTGGCGCCCGCATGTTGAGCGATGTGATAAACGGTGGCGGTCATTTCGTTGATCGCGGTGGCAGCCTGATCGGTTTCGCTCTGCTGACCGAGCATGCCGTGACGCACATCGTTCATGCTTGAGGCCAGCCGCGCGGCACCGACATCCAGTTGCCTCGCGGTGTTGGCAACAGTGTTCACGACGCGTTGATAACCGGCCTGCATGGCATTGAAGGCATTGGCCATCTGCCCGACTTCATCTTTGCCCACCAGTGGTACGCGAGCTGACAGATCGCCGGTTTTTTCAACGTGCAGCATCACGTCTTTCAAGGTGTTGAGCTGGCTGAGCAGAAAGCGGATCAACAGTTGCGAAGCGCCGAGCATTGCCAGCATCAGAATCAAGACCGCCAGCGCATAGTTGGCGAAGCGTTCGCTGAATACTTGGCTCAGGCTCGGCGCATAGGCAATGACCGCCACTTGTTCGCCATCGGCACGGCTGAATACCTCGGCGCCGATCAACGGATTTTCGCCGAGCAGTGGCAGAGGATTGATGGTGTTCCAGCCGATGCTGCCGCTGATTTCCAGCAGCGGTTGATCGTTCAGACGCGGCGCTTCACCGGGCTTGAAGGTCAGCACCTGAGCGGACTTGGGCAACGGTTGCCCGGACGGCCAGGCCTTGAGCAACTGCGCCTGCGCCTGGGCGGATGCCTGCGCGGCGTGGCTGCGGGCCTGTTGTTCGAGGTGTACGGCGTACAAAACCAACAGCAGGGTGGTGACAAAGGCGACCGCGTTGACCGCCCAGAATTTGTATTTCAGCGAGATATTGCTAAGCCAGGCACCCATGGAGGTCTTCTCTGATAGCGGAAACAGTTTTGGCAAGGTGCCATTATTGTGCCGCTATTCAGAAAACCATTTTTTGATGCGGATCAACAGATCAAAGATCAACAGATCGCAGCCTTTGGCAGCTCTTGCATTGGCACGGCGTACATTCTGTAGGAGCTGCCGAAGGCTGCGATCTTTTGCGGTTTACACCAACATCGGAAGATTAAAAAACGCCCGGGCACACGCGGTGGTATGCGCGGCCAGCGCTTCCTCGGTCTCGCCGCGATGCAACGCCACCTCGCGCAGCACTTCGGTCAGGTACGCCGGCTCGTTACGGCCGTTTTTCGGCTTCGGCCGCAGCGTGCGCGGCAACAGATACGGCGCGTCGCTTTCCAGCATCAGCCGTCCCGGCTTGATCTCTTTCACCAGCGAATGCAGATGCGTGCCCCGGCGTTCGTCGCAGATCCACCCGGTTATACCGATGTGCAGATCCAGATCGAGGTAGCTGAACAAGGCTTTCTGCTCGCCAGTGAAGCAGTGCACCACTGCGGCCGGCAGTTGATCGCGGAAGTCCTTGAGGATCTCCAGCAGGCGCTGGCTGGCATCGCGCTCGTGCAGGAACACCGGCAATTGCAGCTCGACGGCCAGCGCCAGATGTTCTTCGAGGATCTTTTCCTGTTGCGGGCGTGGGGAGAAATCGCGGTTGAAATCCAGACCGCATTCACCTACCGCGACAACGTTGGATTCGTTCAACAGACTACGCAGGCGGCGCGCGCTGTCGGCGTTCCAGTCGCTGGCCGAATGGGGGTGAATACCGGCGGTGGCGAACAGCTGTTTGCCGCTTCCATCCAGTTGCCGGCACAGTTCCAGCGCCTGCTCGCTGCCCTCGACGCTGGTGCCGGTCAGCACCAGTTGGCAGACGCCGGCGGCGTAAGCGCGGTCGAGCACGGCCTGGTGTTTGTCAGCGAAACTGGGGTTGGTCAGGTTGACGCCGATATCGATGAGTTGCATGGTGCTACCTCGGGCCGAAGGCCGGAAAGCATATCAGAGCTGTAGATTTATAAGAAAAGCCAAGAACTACAACGAGTTAAGGCTGTCTGTTGAGGCCGCGAAAGACTCCGGGGTGGCGACAATGCCATCACTGTGCCAGTCTCTCGCACTTTACCAGCGCACAAAGCGCTCTGTTTTCGTCGGTGATGTCGTCTCTTTTGCGACGCAATCGCCCCGTATTCTTTTCGGAGAGTGGATGCATCGTCCCTCGGTTCTGCTGCTGTTGTGTGCTGCGTTGCTGCTGCCGATGACGGCGGTCGCGCGCCTGCCCGGGCCGCTGCAAGCCGTGCCGGCAAGCAAGGTCCGCGATCTCTCCGAAATTCGCAGCAGCCGCGTATTGCGGGTGCTGGTCAATCAGAGCCGTAACAGCTCCGGCGAGGTCCAGGGCCAGGCGATTGGTGTCGAATACCATCGCCTGCGCGCCTTCGAGCAATACCTTAACGGCCATGCCCGCGACGGCCAGGAAGTCACCCTCAAAATCATTCCCAAAGCCAAGGATCAACTGCTCGGCGCTTTACAGCGCGGCGAAGGCGATATGGTCGCGCCCGGTGAATTGCTCGATCTGCCCTCGGGCTATGCGGTCGCCAGCAGCGAACCGATTGCCAGCAACGTGCCGCTGGTGCTGGTCGGCATCAAGGGCCAGCGCCGCTATACCAAGGTTGAGCAACTGTCCGGCAAAACCCTGGCGCTGCCCACCGGCAGTGCGGCGGGGGAGGTGGTCAGCCAGCTCAACCAGAAACTGGCGTTGCACAAACTTGCGCCGATCAATATTGAATGGGTTGATCCGACGCTGGCCGTTGAGGACGTGCTGGAGATGGTCCAGGGCGGGATTTTCCACCTGACCATCGTCGAGCAACCGATTGCCGAGCGCTGGGGCAAGATCCTGCCGAAGCTGCGCCTTGATCGGCAATTGAGCCTGGGCGAGCCGGGCGAGGAGCATTGGTTCGTGCGCCGCGATGCGTCGATGTTGCGCGCGAGCATCGACCGCTTTCTTACCGGCTACAAGAAGCCGTCGGACGAAGACGCCGCGTTCCTGCGCATCTATCGCCGTCTCTATCAAGTGCACAATCCGCTGGCCAAAGGTGATCGCCAGCGACTGGAAAAACTTCGTCCGACCCTGCAAAAGCACGCCGACGCTCAGAACATGGACTGGCTCAACCTGGCGGCGCTGGCGTTCAAGGAGTCGCGCCTGCAGCCCAACGCCCGCAGTGGCAGCGGCCCGACCGGGCTGATGCAGATCACCCCGTCTGCCGCGCAACGGGTCGGCGTGAGCAATATCCAGAATCTCGATGCGAATGTTCAGGCCGGCGCCAAGTACCTGGCGATGATCCGCCGCAAGTTTTTCAGCAGCCCGAAACTCAACGAGCGTGAGCGCATGGCTTTCACCCTCGCCGCATATAACATCGGCCCCGAGCGCGTGCAGGGCATGCGCGCCGAAGCCCGACGCCGTGGCTTGAATCCCAATCAGTGGTTTTTCCAGGTTGAACGCATTGCCATGGAGCAGGTGGGAATGGGCGCCGTCAGCTATGTTAATAGCGTGAACAAGTATTACCTGGCATTCGATCGGGAGCGCGAGTCGCTCGAGCCCCGGCAGCAGAAAGTGGTCAGTCGGAAATAATCTAATAATCCGATTCTTATGGCGCATTTTTTGCGCTTTAAACATGAAATAAACTGATTAATATAGCGACCCACCCAAACACACAAACACTTCTGCACAACAAGGAATGCCCCATGAGTTCTCTGATCAACAAGATTCTGTTCACCCGCGCCGGTTACGGCCTGACTGTCCTGCGCATTGCTGTCGGCGTGATCTTCGCCGCCCACGGTTCGCAGAAACTCTTTGGTCTGTTCGGTGGCTACGGCCTGGCCGGCACTGCGCAATGGATGGAAAGCATCGGCCTGACCCCGGGTTATCTGATGGCCTCGCTGGCCGGCGGTACGGAATTCTTCGCCGGTCTGGCACTGATTATCGGCCTGCTGGTACGCCCGGCGGCACTCGGTCTGGCGTTCCTCTCGCTGGTGGCAATCTTCTCGGTGCACATCGGCAACGGTCTGTTCATGGCCAACAACGGTTATGAATTCGCCCTGGCGCTGCTGGCCGGTAGCATCGCGGTACTGATCGAAGGTGCCGGCAAGCTTTCGGCGGATCGCGCCATCGCCGGTTGAAGGCTCTGGCTCAAGGGAAAGGCCCGCATTGTGCGGGCCTTTTTTGTTGCGGGCGATTCTTGACACTGGTTGGTCACGTTCTCTAGGATGTTGCTCATGCGCCGATTTAAACAGCTACTTGCGGGGCGCCAGGTGACTTCTACAGTTACCGTCAGAAGCCGGAACAGGGCTTCGAAATACCGCTAAAGCGCTGGTTCGGTGTTGCCTCTCACCTGCCATGCAGACTTTTGAGGCAGAGACACGACACGATGAACGCACTACACCCTCCTGCACGTCCCGCGCCGATCACGGCTCACGTCACCCAGCGCAACCCGAAAATCCTTCTTGGCGGCAAACATCAGCCGACGCTCTTGCGTTATCTCGATGGCTGGCCGCGTCGCAGCGGCGGTCCTGCCGCGTTCCTGATTCAGTTCGTCGACGACGGCGAGTCGCTGGCGCGTTTCGCCACTGACAGTTTTGATCTGGCCGTGATTCAGGCGCCGAGCGCAGAAGATGCGCCGCAAATGATCAAGCAACTGATCCGCGTCGCGCGGCAGGGTCTGATCACTCGGCGCTGAGGCGACGGGGCAGAGTCAGCCCGCAATCGCCCGCCCCTTGCCAGTGGCCGCTGGTTGAAAATCTCTTATGGCGGCCACTGGCGAACAGACAGAATTTGCCCCGTACAGCGTCGACGAATGCGAGCGTTCTCCCCGTAATAACGCGGAGGAATGACTAGTAACATGTTTAAAACTTTTTGTTTACCTCATCCCGGGCAATCGTGGTTATTATTCGGCAACGCCAGGGGTCAATATCCCGGCGTCAAAGGATTGTCGATGGGTTATAAGCCCGGCAATCTCATCCGAACGGGTCCAACCTGGCGCTGACACCCCTGCGCAGGCCGATGCCCGTCGCTGACCCTCAAAGGAAAGGTGAGGTGTTAATTGGTCAAATGGTCTGCATTGGTTGGTGTGGTGGGAAAAACGACACGAGTCGCCATCGCTCCCACCAGTTTCCTCGCTGTTCGTCACTCATTCCTTGCGCTGTTCGCCAGCCAATTCCCCCGCAAATTCGTGTACGCCATTGCGCCCGCTCATGACGCTGGTCCGCAGGCACGCGCCGCACCATCCCCCTGAATTGCGCATCACCGATCCGGCACAACGTGTCGGGCCTGACCGGCGGGCTATGAACGTCCCAGCCAAGCACACACAAAAATAATCCAGTCATGGACGGTAGCCTGATGTTCGACAAATCCTCCTTGCGCGGGGCGACCCCCGCGCAGCCCAGCACTACATCCGAAAATCCATCCGACACTGCGTCACTCGCCTACTGGCGCGAGCGGCTGGACGGTGCCCCGGCGTTGCTGGAATTGCCCACCGACCGGCCACGACCGGCGGTGCAGAATCTGCAAACTGCTGCGTACGGGGTGGAACTGGATGCCTCGCTGACCGCAGGCCTGAAAAGTTTGAGCCAACGTGACGCCAACGCTTTGTGCATGACGCTGCTCGCCGGGTGGGCGGTGGTGCTGGCGCGGTTGTCGGGTCAGCACGAGGTGATCATCGGCGCATGCACGGGTAAGTCGGGCAGCATTCTGCCAATGCGCGTGTCACTTGCAGAGGCCACTTCCACAAGCCAGCTGCTGATGCGCATCCGCGCTGCGCTGCACGGTGCCGAGCAGCATCAAGACGTGGCGTTCGAGCAACTGCTCGCGTGCCTCAACCACGAACAAAGCCCCGCCTACCATCCGCTGATGCAGGTGTTATTCGCCTGGGAAAATTCGCAACCGCTGCCTGCCGGGTTCGACCTGAGCCTGGTGCTGGCTGAATCGCATGGGCGCATCAGCGGCCATTTGCATTACGCCCCAGCGCTGTTCGACGCCGCGACCATCGAGCGTTTTGCCGGTTACCTGAACACGGTGCTGCAGCAGATGGTGGCGCAACCCTCGGCTTCGGTGATGGCGCTGCAAATGCTTGGCGCAGCCGAACGCCAGTACCTGCTCCATGACTGCAACAGCGCCGAGCAATCCTTCGACACCACCCAAGTCGTACACGGTTTGTTCGAAGCCCAGGTGCGGCGCAACCCGGACGCCATCGCCGCCCGCTGGCACGACGAGGCGCTGAGTTATGGCGCACTGAACACTCGTTCGAACCGCCTGGCCCATCACCTGCGCAGCCTGGGTGTCGGGCCGGACGTGCGCGTCGGGCTGTGCCTGGAGCGCTCGCTGGACATGCTGGTCGGCCTGCTGGCGGTGCTGAAGGCAGGCGGTGCGTATGTGCCGCTGGATCCGGCTTATCCTGCCGCGCGGCTGGCGCATATGCTCGCCGACAGTGCCCCCGCCGTGGTGCTGAGCCACGGTTCTGTCGCTGCCAGCCTTGCACATTCCACCGTGCTGGACATCGCCGACACTCGCCCCTGGGACGCGCAACCGGAGAACAACCCCGACCCCAATGAAGTTGGGCTGACGCCTCGGCACCTGGCATACGTGATCTACACATCCGGCTCCACCGGCGTCCCGAAAGGCGTCATGGTCGAGCACCGTGGGCTGATCGCCGTGAGTGCAGCCTGGGAAAAACTCTACAACCTCGACGCGTCCCTCAATCACCTGCAAATGGCTGGTTTTTCTTTCGACGTGTTCAGCGCCGATCTGATCCGCGCCCTCGGTTTTGGGGGCACGCTGGTGCTGTGCCCGCGTGAATCGTTGATGGACCCCCCCGCGCTGTATCGTCTGCTGAGCGATGCTGAGATCGGTTTCGCCGACTTCGTGCCGGCTGTGCTCAATCCGTTGCTGGCCTGGGTTGAAGAAAGCGGCCACGACCTGTCGTTCATGCGCACCGTGGTCTGTGGGTCGGACGTCTGGACTGCCCACAGCGCCCGACAATTGCGCCGACTGGCTGGCGACCACGTGCAGATCGTCCAGGCGTACGGCGTGACCGAAGCGAGCATCGACAGCACGTGTTTTGAATTGCACAAAGGCAGCGTGGCCGACGGCGTGTTGCCTATCGGGCGTGCGCTGGCCAATACGCGGATTTATCTGCTCGATGCCTTGGGCGCCCCGGTGCCGGCGGGTGTCGCCGGGCACTTGCACATCGCAGGCATCGGTGTCGCCCGGGGTTATCTGAATCTGCCGCAACTGACCGCCGAACGTTTCATCGACAGTCCCTTCGTGGCAGGCGAGCGCCTGTATCGCAGCGGTGACCTGGCACGTTATCGGGCGGACGGCGAGTTGGAGTTTTTAGGACGCAATGACTTTCAGGCCAAGCTGCGTGGCCTGCGCCTGGAGCTGGGAGAAATCGAAGCGCGTCTGGCGGACATTGCCGGCGTGCGTGAAAGCGTGGTGCTGTTGCGCCAGGACACGGCTGGCGAATCGCGATTGGTCGCTTACTACTGCGAGAGCCAAGGCGCGGCGCTCAAGCCGCGTTCGCTGCGTGAGCAACTCAACCTCAGCCTGCCGGATTACATGGTGCCCACAGCGTTCGTGCGCCTGGATGCGCTGCCGCTGACGGCCAACGGCAAACTCGATCGCACGCAATTGCCAGCGCCGGACGCTCAGGCCTTAGATCAGCGCGACTATCAGCCGGCGCAAGGTCCACTGGAAATCGCGCTGGCTCAAATCTGGGCCGACGTGCTCGGCGTCGAGCAGGTTGGCCGCCAGGATCAGTTTTTTGCGCTCGGTGGCCACTCGCTGCTGGTGATGCGCGTACTGGCTCAAGTGCGCCAGCAACTCGGCCTGGAAGTCGCCCCCTCGGCGCTGTTTGCTGCGCCGGTGCTGGAACAATTTGCCGAACGGCTCAAACGCAACCAGGACACGGCTCGCGTGGCGATAGCGGCTGTTGAGCGCTCGGGCGCGCAAACGTTGTCGTCTGCGCAGCAGCGCCTGTGGTTCCTCGCACAAATGGAGGGTGGCAACGCGGCGTATCACATGCCGTTGAACCTGCGCTTGCGCGGTCCGTTGCACATCGCAGCCCTTGAACGCAGCCTCAATCAACTGGTGGAACGACATGCCGCGTTGCGCACCACGTTCATCACCGTCGAGGGGGAAGGGCTGCAACTGATCGGTGAGGTGGGGGCTTTCATCAAGCTGGCGGTAACTGACTTGCAAGGTCAACCCGAGGCGCGTCTGGCGCAATTGATCGACGAAGAAGGCGCAAAGCCTTTTGACCTGAGCCGCGGACCGCTGATGCGCGTCAGCCTGTTGCGCCTGGCCGAGGATGACCACGTGATGCTGCTGACCCAGCACCACATCATCTCCGATGGCTGGTCGATGGGCGTGCTCACCCGTGAACTGGGCCTGCTGTACGAAGCGGCGATTCATGAGCGCGACAATTCCTTGCCCCCGCTGCCTGTGCAGTATGTCGATTACGCCGTATGGCAACGCCAATGGCTGACCGGCGATGTGCTGGCCGAGCAGTGCCGCTATTGGCGCGACACCCTCAGCGGTGCGCCGGTATTGCTGGAATTGCCGGCCGATCACAAACGCCCAGCGGTGCAGGACTATCTCGGCGGTTTCGTGCCGTTGGTATTGGATCGGGCCCTGACCGACCGGTTGAAAGCCTTGTGCCGGCAGCAGGGCACCACGCTGTTCATGACATTGCTCGCGGCCTGGTCGCTGGTACTGTCGCGACTGTCCGGGCAAGCCGATGTGGTGATCGGCGTGCCGTCGGCCAACCGTACGCAGCAGGAACTGGAAGGTCTGATCGGCTTCTTCGTCAACACCTTGGCGCTGCGCATGACCCGCGCGGGTTCGCCGACGGTCGCGCAATGGCTGCAGCAAGCGCGCCGCGTTTCGCTGGGTGCCCAGGAACATCAGGACCTGCCGTTCGAACAGGTCGTCGAATTGCTCAACCCGCCTCGCAGCCTGGCGCACAGCCCGCTGTTCCAGGTGCTGTTTGCCTGGGAACAGGATCAAGACTCGGATCTGCTGTTGTCCGGCCTTGAGGTCAGCCCGGTGCAGAGCAGCCATCATGTGGCCAAGTTCGATCTGCAATTGGCGCTGCATGAGCGTGACGGGCAGATCGTCGGCGGTCTGGAATACGCTTGCGGGTTGTTCGAGCCGGGCACGGTGGCGCAGTTTGCCGAATACCTGCGCCGGGTACTGACGCAGATGGTCGAGCAGCCTGAGCAAGCGTTATCGAGCGTCAGCCTGCTGAGCACGGAACAACATCAACAGATCGTCCACGACTGGAACCGTACCGAGCGCGACACCTCGGCCATGCCTGACACGGTCGCGCGCTTTGAAGCCGTGGCCCGGTGCACGCCAGAGGCAGTGGCGTTGATCGCAAATGACCGGCAACTGAGTTATCGCGCACTCAATCAGGCCGCCAATCGCCTCGCGCATTACCTGATCGAGCAAGGCGTGCGGCCCGAGCACCGGGTCGGTCTGTGCCTGGAACGCTCGCCGGAAATGGTCATCGGTTTGCTGGCAATCCTCAAGGCGGGCGCGGCGTATGTGCCGTTCGATCCGGCTTACCCGATGGAGCGTCTGGCGTTCATGTTCAGCGACGCGGCGCCAGCCTTGCTGCTGACTCACAGCGCCTTGCCAAATGCGCTGCCGACCGACATCGACACCTGCTGCCTGGATACAGATATGCAGCGCTGGGCGCATTGTCCGGACACCGATCCGCAGGTGAAGGTCAGCCCGGATAATCTCGGCTACGTGCTCTACACGTCCGGCTCCACCGGCCGCCCGAAAGGCGTGGCGCACAATCGCCGCGCGCTGGATAACCTGATTGCCTGGCAGCTTGATCAAGCACCGGCACCGGGCCGGGTCCTGCAATTCGCTTCACTGAATTTCGACGTGTCGTTCCAGGAAATCTGCAGCACGTTGTGCTCGGGAGGCAGCCTGTTGCTGATGACCGAAGACAGTCGCAAAGACCTCGCCGCGCTGCGTCCGACCCTGGTGGCCGAGGGCGTGCAGCGGGCGTTCCTGCCGTTTGCCGTGTTGCAACAACTCGCCGGGCTGACCGAGGCCGATGCACCAACGCCGGCCGGTGGTTGCGAAATCATCACGGCCGGCGAAGCCCTGCAAATCAATGATGAACTGCGCGGATTTGTGCGCGGCCTCGGCGGCGCGCACTTGCACAACCAGTACGGCCCGACCGAAACCCATGTGGTCAGCCAGTTCAGCTTGTCGTGCAGCGACGCCGCCGACTGGCCGGACGCGCCGCCGATTGGCCGACCGATCGCCAACGCGCGGCTGTACGTGCTCGATGACGATATGAACCCGGTGGCGGTCGGCGTGGCGGGGGAGTTGTACATCGCTGGCGCCTGCCTGGCTCGCGGTTACCTGAACCGCCCGGACCTGACCGCCGAACGCTTCGTGCCGGACCCGTTCAGTGGCGAACCCGGCGCGCGCATGTACCGCAGTGGAGACTTGGCGAAATTCCAGGCCGACGGCAACGTGCTGTACTTGGGACGCATCGATCAGCAGGTCAAGTTGCGCGGTTTCCGGGTCGAACTCGGCGAGATCGAGAGCTTGCTGCAACAGCAGCCCGGCGTGCAGGAAGCGGCGGTGTTGCTGCGTGAAGATATGGCAGGTGACAAGCGTCTGGTGGCCTACGTGGTCGGCCCGGCGTCCAGCGAAACCCTGCGTGCCGCACTTCAACGGCACTTGCCTGAGCACATGATTCCCACTGCATGGGTCTCGCTGGCGCAGTTGCCGTTGACCCGCAATGGCAAGCTCGACCGTCTGGCATTACCGACGCCGGAGCGCACCGCCGGGGCTGCTTACGTGGCGCCGCGCGACGACATTGAACAGCAAATGGCCGAGATCTGGGCCGAGGTGCTCAAGTGCGAACGAGTCGGGGTTCACGACAACTTCTTTGAATTGGGCGGCCACTCGCTGCTGGCGACCCGGATGATCTACGCGATCAACCAGCGCATGGGCGCGCAGCTGTCCTTGAGCAATCTGTTCAAGACGCCGGTGCTGATGGATCTGGCGGCGCAGGTGCAGGCCGGGCGCAGCAATGACGCTCAAATCGTCCCGGCCTTCCTTGAGATCGAGGCAGATCGTGACGCGCGGCATGCGCCGTTCCCGCTCACCGATATCCAGCAAGCCTACTGGTTCGGTCGCGAAGCCACGGTCAGCCTCGGCGGGGTCAGTGCTCACGGCTACGAAGAACTGCGCATCCCGGACTTCGACGCCGCACGTTTCGAGCAGGCGCTCAATCGCATGATTCAGCGCCACGACATGCTGCGCGTGGTGTTTCTCACCGACGGTACGCAACAGGTGCTGGAACAGGTGCCGACCTATTGCATGCCTCGCAGCGATTTGCGCGGTTTGCCTGCGGAGGTCGCGCAACAGGCGCTGCAAGCGACCCGCGAGCGCCAGTCGCACCAGGTGCTGGACGCCAGTCGCTGGCCACTGTTCGAGTTCGGCCTGTCGTTGCTCGATGATGGCATCACCCATTTGCACATCAGCCTGGATGCGTTGATCGTCGATGCCGCGAGCACACAGATTCTCGCCCGCGAGCTCATGGCGTTTTATGCTGACCCTCACCTGAGCCTGCCCGAGCCGGGGCTGACCTTTCGTGATTACGTGCTGGCCGAACATCAACTGCGCAGCGGCATTCGTTATGAACAAGCGCTGAGCTACTGGCGCGAACGGGTCACCCGTCTGGCACCGGCGCCAGACCTGCCGCTGGTTCGCCAGCCGGACAGCATCGGCAATCCGCACTTCACGCGACGCGACCGCGATATGTCGGCGGCGCAGTGGTCGCAGCTCAAAGCCGTGGCCAAACAGTTCGCGGTGACGCCGTCGGTGATGCTCCTCACAGCGTTCAGCGAAGTGCTGGCGCTGTGGAGCCGCCAGCCGCGATTCACCCTGAGCCTGCCGCTGTTCAACCGTTTGCCGTTGCACCCGGACGTCGATGAAATCATCGGCGACTTCACTTCCCTGGTACTGCTGGAAGTTCACGTCGAGGGGGGCATGAGCTTCACCGACAAGGCTCGGGCGTTGCAGGCGCAATTGTGGCAAGACATTGATCACTCGGTGGTCAGCGGCGTGCGGGTATTGCGCGAACTGTCCCAGGCGCGTGGCGTGCAGCAGACGGCAATGCCGATCGTGTTCAACAGCACGCTCTCTGAGGCCGCACCGGAACTGGCGGAATTCAACCTCGCGGACGCGTTGAACGCCCAACCCATGCACAGCATCACTCAGACGCCGCAAGTGTGGCTCGACCACACGTTGCTGGAGCTCGAAGGACGTCTGCTGTTCAACTGGGACAGCATCGATGAGCTGTTTCCGGCGGGCATGATTGAGGACATGTTCGTCGCCTATAACACACTGCTCGATTGCCTGCTGGAGCCGGCGGCCTGGGCGGCGAGTACGCCACAACTGTTGCCAGTGGCGCGTTTGCCGGCACCGCCCGACACTCAAGGCACGTTGCCGTTGATGAACGAGTTGTTCGAGCGTCAGGCTCTCATGACGCCGGCCGCTGTGGCCGTGATTGCTGCGCAACGGCAATTCACCTACGGGCAATTGCGCACGGCGGCGCGGTCTCTGGGGGCGCAGCTTCAGGCCGAGGGCGTGGTGCCCAATCGCCTGGTCGCCGTGATGATGGAACGCGGCTGGGAACAAGTGGTGGCGACCCTGGCGATTCAGTACGCCGGTGGCGCTTATCTGCCGATTGACCCGACCCTGCCGGCAGAACGCGTGTGGCATATCCTTGAGCGCACCGAAGTCAGCCTGGTGCTGACCCAACCGGCACTGCTTGGCGTGATCGAGTGGCCTGGGCAGGTCAGCGCCATCGCCGTGACCGATGAGGTCATGGTCGAACGCGCGCCGTTGCAACCGGTCAACGTTGCACCCACCGATCTGGCCTACGTGATCTACACCTCCGGTTCCACCGGCATGCCCAAAGGCGTAGTCATCGATCATCGCGGCGCGGTCAACACCTTGCTCGACATCAACCGACGCTTTGCCGTTGGCCCGACGGATCGGGTGCTGGCGATTTCGTCGCTGAGTTTCGACCTTTCGGTCTATGACTTCTTCGGCACCCTGGCCGCCGGCGCGGCGGTGGTGGTGCTTGAACCGCAACTGGCCCTCGATCCGGCGCACTGGCGGGACTTGATCGAACGTCACCAGGTAAGTTTGTGGAACTCGGTGCCGGCGTTGCTCGGCATGTTGCTTGAATACGTCGAGGGCGAGCGCGGCACACTGCCCGCCAGCCTGCGGGTGGCGATGCTTTCCGGCGACTGGATTCCCCTGACCCTGCCGCAACGGCTGTGGGCGTTGCAGCCGGCGGCGCAACTGTTCAGTCTCGGCGGCGCGACCGAAGCTTCGATCTGGTCGATCTGCTATCCGGTGCAGCACGTCGACCCGGCATGGCGCAGCATCCCTTACGGCAAAGCCCTCGATCACCAGCGCTTCTACGTGCTGGACGAAGCGCTGCAAGTGCGCCCGACCTGGGTCGCCGGGCAGCTCTACATCGGCGGGATCGGCCTTGCTCAGGGTTACTGGCGCGATGAAACGCTCAGCTCCGCCAGCTTCTTCCCGCACCCGCTGACCGGCGAGTGCCTGTACCGGACCGGCGATCTCGGGCGTTGGCTGCCGGATGGCAACATCGAATTCCTTGGCCGCGAGGACAATCAGGTCAAGGTCCAGGGTTATCGCATCGAGTTGGGCGAAATCGAAGCCGCGCTCAATCGCCACCCGGGCGTGCAAGGTGCGGTGGTGCAAATCCTTGGCAGCACGCTTGGAGAAAAACGTCTGGCCTGCTATGTGCTCAAGGCCGATACGGCGTTGCAAGCCAGCGACTTCGCCCAGTACCTGGCGGACAAACTGCCGGCGTACATGGTGCCGTCGTCGTTCACGTTCGTCGACGCCTGGCCGCTGTCGTCCAACGGCAAGGTCGACAAGAAGCGCCTCCCGGAGCCGTCGCAGCAAGAGGCATCCGGCGCAGCGCTGAAGGTCGACGGTGCGCAGGAACAGCGGCTGGTGGAGATTGTGCAAGGCGTGCTCAAGCGTGATGCCATCGCTGGCAACGCCAACCTGTTGAACCTCGGCGCAACATCGATCGACATCGTGCGCATCAGTAATGCGCTGTCCAGCGAACTGCATTTTCGCCCGCACGTGGCGCAACTGTTGGCGCAACCGACGTTGCTGCACCTGATCGGCATGTACCGCCAAAGCCTGCAGCACCAGGCATTGGTCAGCAATGCGCAGCAGCGTGTGAGCAGCACCGAGGACGTGATCGAGGATCCGCAACTGCGCGCGCAGTTCAAGGCAGATCAGCGCGGGCGTCGCACCTTTGCCCAGACGTCGCCGAGTGTGGCGCTGACATTGCCGCAGACCCCGGCATTCGCCAAGCGATTCAGCGATTACCGCTCGGTGCGCCAATACGCCACGCAACCGATCCAGACCCGCGCCTTTGCCGAGCTGTTGGCTGCACTTGCCCAGGGACAACTCGACGGCGAGGTCAAATACCAGTTTCCGTCGGCCGGCGGTTTGTACCCGATCCAGGCGTACCTGTACGTCAAGCCGGAGCGGGTGCTCGGCATCCCCGGTGGCGCGTATTACTACGACCCGTGCGAACACCGCTTGGTGGCGCTCGACAGTGGCGTGCTCGACCCGGACACCTACGACTACTTCGTCAATCGGCCGGTCTTCGAAAACGCCGCGTTTTCGCTGTTTTTCATCGCCGACATGGCTGCGATCCGTCCGCTGTACGGCGGGCGCAGTCGCGACTTCTGCCACATCGAAACCGGCGCCATCGCGCAATTGCTGAGCATGACGTCCATCGAGCAAGGGTTGGGCCTTTGCGGCATGGGCTCGATTGATGAGCAGCAATTACCGGCGCTGTTCAACCTCGGACCGAGCCATCAATTGATCTACTCGATGGTCGGTGGCCTGCGTACCACGGATGAGCAACACCGCGCCGCGGTTGAGGCCTTTGCGCCCGACCGGCCCGGTGATGACAGCGACATGGAGGAATTTGAGGTATGAACGCCTATCAATTGCTGGAGCTGTTCACGCGTCATGGCGTAGCCCTTGAAGTGGACGGCGACAAGCTGCGCTGCAAGGCGCCTCGCGGGTTTCTTACAGACGAGATGATGCAAGCGCTCAAGCTGCACAAGTCTGAACTGATCGCGTTACTCGGCGGCCATGATGGCGCGGTGATTCCCTCCAGGGCGGGCGATGAAGTGGACTGGCCGCTGTCTTTTTCGCAGCGCCAACTGTGGTTTCTCGATCAACTGGAACCGGGCAACGCGTTCTACAACGTGCCCACAGCGGTGACGCTCAAAGGGCCGCTGCGCGTGCAACTGCTGGAGCGGGCGCTGAACGCGCTGATCCAGCGCCACGAAATGCTGCGCACGACGTTTTGCATGGTCGATGGCGAACCCCGGCAAATTGTCCATCGCGCGATGCCGCTGGCCTTGCAGGTGACCGATCTGAGCAACCTGCCGGGCACCGAACGCGAGCAGCACGTGCGGGCGGCAGTTGATCAAGACGCCCGCGCGCCATTCGATCTGGCCGCCGGCCCACTGTTGCGCGCCTCGTTGCTGCGCCTGGCTGAGGATGAATATCTGTGGCTGTACAGCGTGCACCACATCATCGCCGACGGCTGGTCGATGGGCGTGATCCTGCACGAAGTCGCGACCCTGTACGGCGATTATCTGCGCGGCGATGCGTCGAGTCTGGCGCCATTGCCCGTGCAGTACGCCGACTACGCCCGTTGGCAGCAACGACGCCTGGGTGGGGATGCATTGACTGCGCAACTCGATTACTGGCGGCGCACCCTGGCTGACGCGCCGGCACTGTCGACTGTTCCCACCGACCGGCCACGGCCACTGGTGCAGCGTTACGCTGGCGCTACGTTCAGCTCATCGCTCGACGCCAACACCCTGCGCGAACTCCAGGGCCTGGCCCGACAAACCCAGGGCACGTTGTTCAACGTGTTGATGGGCGCATTGGCCGTGCTGCTGTGGCGGCACAGCGGTCAGCGGGATGTGTGCATCGGTACGCCATTCGCCAACCGCAGCCGCCCGGAAATCGAGCCGCTGATCGGGCACTTCGTCAACACTGTCGTGGTTCGCCAGCGCCTTGATCCTCAGCACACTTTCGCCGAATTGCTGCGGGACGTGCGCGGGCAAATGCTCGACGTGCACGCTCATCAGGACGTGCCGTTCGATCAGGTGGTCGAGGCCGTCAACCCGCAACGCGATACCGCTCATTCGCCGTTGTTCCAGGTCATGCTTGTGCTGCAGAACACGCCCGGGGGCGATCTGGACATGCCCGGTTTGAGCCTGTCGCCGTACAGCACCAGCAGCGCCACGGCCAAGTTCGATCTGGCGTTCGAATGGGTTGAACGGGAAGGGCGGCTGAACCTGTTGGTGGAGTACAACACCGACCTGTTCGACGCGGCGACGATCGAACGCTTGAGCGGGCATTACCGACAGTTGCTCCAGCACATCGTCGAAGACCCCAAGCAGCCGATTGGCGCCTTGTCGCTGCTGGCTGAAGCCGAGCGCGAACAGATCCTCGTGGACTGGAACCGTTGCGCACCGCTGGCACAACCGGTGGACTGCGTGCACCGATTGTTTGAAGCCCAGGTTGCGCGCAACCCGCAAGCCTGTGCGGTGACCTTCGAAGCGCAAACCCTGAGCTACGACGAGTTGAACACCCGGGCCAATCGTCTGGCGGCGTATTTGCGCAGCCTCGGTGTCGGCCCGGACGTGCGCGTGGCAGTGTGCGTCGAGCGTTCGCTGGAGCTGCCGGTGGCCTTGCTCGCGGTGCTCAAGGCCGGCGGCGCGTATGTACCGCTGGACCCTGATTATCCGGTCGGACGCCTGAGCCACATGCTCAGTGACAGCACCCCGGCAGTGCTGCTGACGCTCGGCTCGGCGCACGCGATATTGCGTCAGGCGCAGCAAGGTTCAAGCTGGGACGCGCCGGTGCTCGACCTCCAGGCGCAGACCGCGCTCTGGGCCGATCTGTCGCCGGCAGACCCCGACCCGCGCAGCGTTGGTGTCACGCCCGATCACCTCGCCTATGTGATTTACACCTCAGGCACCACCGGGCTGCCCAAAGGCGCGATGGTCGCGCATCGCGGCCTCGCCAATCTGCTGTTGTGGTGCTCGCAGATCTGCGGCGAACGCGGGGTCATGCTGCACAAGATTCCGTTCGGTTTCGACGCCTCGGCCTGGGAGACTTTCTGGCCGCTGGCCACCGGCGGACGCTTGGTTATCGCGCGTCCTGGCGGCCATCTGGAGCCCGGTTACATGGCGAAAACGGTGCGCGAGCAGCGGGTCACGGCGCTGGTGTTCGTGCCGGCAATGCTGCAGCTGTTCCTCGAAGTCGATGAGGTCAGCCTGTGCACCGAACTGACCGATGTCTTCAGCGGCGGCGGTGAGCTGTCGCCAGCCCTGGCCCGGCGTTTTCAGCAGCGACTGCCCCATGCCCGTTTGCACAACGTCTATGGCCCGACCGAAACCACGGTGATCAACAGTGTCTGGACCCTGGAGCCCGGCGGCGAAGTCCCGGCTCTGCAAGTGCCGATCGGACGGCCGATCCCCAACAACCGTTTTTACGTGCTGGATGAGCGCGATGCGCCGGTGCCGGTCGGGGTGACCGGTCAATTGCACGTCGGCGGCGTGGGTGTCGCGCGCGGTTATCTGGGTCTGGCGCAGCTCACCGCCGAACGCTTTATCGACAACCCGTTTGTGCCGGGAGACCGGTTGTATCGCAGCGGCGATCTGGCGCGTTATCGCCCGGACGGCCAGTTGGAATTCCTCGGTCGCAATGATTTCCAGGTCAAGCTGCGTGGCGTGCGCCTGGAGCTCGGCGAGATTGAAGCGCGGCTGGAGGCCTTCGCCGATATCCGGGCCGCCGTGGTGCTGATGGTCGGCGATACGGCGCAGAACCAGCGGCTGGTTGCCTGTTGTGCGGTGATGGAAACCCCGGATGAATCGGCGCTGCACGCGCACCTGGCGGCGACCCTGCCGCGTGCCGTGTTGCCGAGCGCTTATCTGTGGCTCGACGCGCTGCCGCTGACCGCCAATGGCAAAGTCGATCGCGTGGCCCTGACGACCCTCGCCGATCAAGACCTGGCCAACCGTCAGGTCAACCTCAGCAGCCCGCGCGATCATATTGAATTGACGCTCTACCAAATCTGGAAAGGTCTGTTGCTGGCGACCCAGATCGGCATTCGCGACAACTTCTTCAATGTCGGCGGAACGTCCATCGCGGCGATCAAAATGGCCCACCAGATCGGCCAGACGTTCGGCGTCGAAGTGCCGGTGCGCGTGGTGCTCGGCTACCCGACCATCGAAGCCCTGGGCGGCTGGTTGCGCGCCGGCGCCAGTCCAGCAGCGGGGCAAAGCAACCTGATCGAATTCCGTCGCGGCGCAGGTCAGCGCAATGTGGTGTGCATTCATCCGGCGGGCGGCACTGCGTTTTGCTATTTGTCCCTGGCCAAAGTGCTACCGGAGGAGGTCGGCGTATACGGCGTGCAGTCACCGGGGCTGAACCCAGGTGAGGTCACCGAGCCGACGGTCGAAGCCATGGCCCAAGCCTATTTGCGCCTGATCGAACCCTTGGCGACGCAGCCGCTGGTGCTCACCGGGTTGTCCTTCGGTGGCCTGGTGGCTTACGAAATGGCCCGGCGCCTGACAGCCGCCGGCCATCGCCGGGTAACCGTGGTATTGCTCGATACCCAAGGCTCGGATGATCCGGGTTTCCGCCAGCAGATCGGCACCGTGGATATGGCCGAGTTCCGCGACAAACTGGTGCGGTTCAATGGCATGTACCCCGGCATCGAAGACGCGCAAGTCGAACGTTATTTCAACCTCTACAACCACAACCGTCTGGCCATGGCTGGCTACGAGTGCGAGCCGCGTGCCGGTCGCGTGGTGTTGATCCAGGCCCGGGAAGGCTTCAGTCGCCAGCAATTGCATCCGCTACGCAGCTTCTGGCGTCGGCGTGCCGACGACTTCCTGGCGAAACTGGTGAATGGCGGTCACTGGGACATGCTCGAAACCGCTGAAGTGCATCGGGTCTCACAGACCCTCAAGCAGGAGCTGCAACGCTTTGACGCGCAGGAGGCGAAATCATGAATCCACAGATGCTGACATTGCTCGCACAATTTGCCGCACAAGTACGCCGCGATCCCCAAGCCCTGGCAGTCGTCGATCAGCAGGTGCGCCTGAGTTACAGCGAACTGGCCAGCGCCAGCGAGCGCATCGCCCGGGGTTTGCAGGCACGGGGCGTGCAACCCGGCGAGTCCGTGGCGCTGTGCATGCCCCGGGGCTGGCAATGGCTGGCCGCGATCCTCGGCGCGCTGAAAGTCGGTGCCGTGGTGGTGCCGCTGGACCGGGCCAGCCCGGCCAAACGCCGCGATTTGATCCTCGCCGATGCCGCCTGCGTGGGGCTGATCGCCGCGGATGAGTCGTGGGCGCCAGCAACCGCGTGTTGGACGGCGAATGTCGACACGCTGCTGGATTACCCGCAGCAACCGCTGCAACCCTTGGCCGACACGTTTGCCGAGGTGAGTTTCCTGTTTTACACCTCGGGCACCACCGGCACACCGAAAGCCGTGGAAGTCGGTGAAAAGGGCGTGCTGCGCCTGACGCAGACCGCAGGCTATATCGAAATCCGTCCGACGGATCGCTTTGCCTGCCTGTCCAATCCGGCCTTCGATGCGTGCAGTTTTGAACTGTGGGCGCCGCTGCTCAACGGTGGCTGCTGCGTGATGATTGCCGATCACGATGTGCTGGACGCGCAACGTCTGGCCCAGGTTCTGGAAGAGGAGCGGATCGACAACCTGTTCATGACCGTTTCGCTGTTCAACACCTTGAGCGCGGACTGGCCCGCGTGTTTTGCCGGCCTGCGTCAGTTGCTGATCGGTGGCGAGCAGATCAGTGCCGCCGCCGTGCGCGCCTGGTACGCGGCGAATCCCCGCAGTCAGTGCCAGATCTTCAATGTCTACGGGCCTACGGAATGCACGACGTTTGCCTTGTGCTACCCGATTGCCCGTGACTTCGGCGGCGCGTCGGTGCCGATTGGCCGGCCATTGCCGGACACCGGCGTGCAGGTGCTGGACGAGCAGCAACGGCCGGTGGCGGCCGGTGAAGTCGGCGAGTTGTACCTCAGCGGCAGCGGTGTCGCCCGTGGCTATCGCAACCGTGCCGAAGACACCGCTCGCAGCTTCGTGCGCCTGGCCGAGCTGGACGGCGGCGCCCAGATTCACTACCGCACCGGTGATCGGGTGCGGATCAATGTCGAAGGGCTGGTCGAATACATTGGCCGCGCTGATCGGCAGGTCAAGGTTCGTGGTTTTCGCATCGAACCGGGGGAGGTGGAGCAACAGATCCTGGAACATCCGCTGGTGCTGCAGGCCTATGTCTGCACCCGACGTCGGGAGGCCGAAGACCATCAGTTGCTGGCATTCATCGTCCCTCGCGAGGGTTTGCAGTACCGTGAATTCGAGGCCCATCTGCAGGCCCGACTGGCGTTCTACATGCTTGCGCACCAGGTGTTTCTGATCGAGCGACTGCCGTTGACCGCTAACGGCAAGATCGACCGCGACGCCTTGCTGGCACAGCCGTTGAGCCCTTGGCGGCCCCCCGTCGAGCCGAGCGATGTCGAGGGTTCTCCGGCGCTGGACTGGTTGCTTGCACAGGCTCGTTTGCTGCTCGGGCAACCGGCGCTCAATGCGCACGATGACTGGCTCGGCAGTGGCGGCGATTCACTCAAGGCCATGCGTCTGCGTTCAGCCATTCGTACACACTGGCAGCGCGAGATTGCCGTCGCAACGCTGTTGAGCGAGCCGTTCGTGGCACTGGCCGAACAGCTGAACGGGCAACAGGCCGACGTTATCTATCCTCCCGCGCCAGCCGTCAGCCATGCACTGCGTCTGCCGGCCACTGCCGAACAACGCCGCTTGTGGCTGATGCAGCAACGAACGCCGACTTCGACCGCTTATAACGTGCCGCTGATTCTCCATCTGGCTGCCGGTGTTGATGTGTCGTCGCTGGCGCGTGCCGTGGAGCAACTGGTGGAGCGCCATCCGGCCTTGCGCACGGCATTCGTGTCTGGCGCCGATGGCCTCGATCAAGTGATTGCCGAACAAGGGACGGTGTGTCGCACCTTCGAGACAGGGCATTTCACCGAAGAGACCTGGCGAGCCTTTGCAGCATTGGTGTTCGGCACGCCGTTCGATCTGGCGATGCCGACGCTGTTCCAGGCCTGGCTGCTGCCGTTTGCCGATGGAAGTTGCCGGTTGCTGCTCAACCTGCACCACATCATCGTCGATGGCTGGTCGATGAATCTGTTGTTCGACGACCTGACGCAGCTGTATGAAGACGCCGTGCGTAGGCGCGTCAGCCCTCAACCGACACCACAACTGACCACGCTGGAATTCGGCCAATGGCAGCGGCAGTGGAGCGTCGACCCGCATTACCTCGGCCAGCGCGAGGCGTTGGCACGATTGCATCGCCAGCAAGAGGCGCCGTCATCCGCGCTGATGCCGATGCGGGCTGTCAGCCCGCCAGCCAGACTGCATCGCGCACCCTTGGGCGAACTGCGCAACGCGGCCCTTGACCGTTTTTGCAGCCAGCAGCGCCTGACCCGTTTCGAAGTGCTGCTCAGTGTCTTCGCCTGGAGCCTCTACGCGCTGACCGGGCGGGAGCGGCCACGTATCGCCAGTCCAGTGGCGAACCGGCCGCTGGCGCAGTTTGAACCGATGCTGGGGATGTTGGCCAACACCGTGCTGATTCCGACAAGCATCGATGACACCTTGGCGCTGAGCGAGCAATTGCGCCGTCAGACCGACACGGTGCGCGAGGTGCTGGCGTTACAGGACGTCGCGTTGGCGGATGTGGTGGAAGACCTGCGGTTGTCGTCGGACAGCCAGTTGTTCGATTTCATGTTCGTGCTGGAAAACACCGATTACGCCGTACTGGCGCGGTCCGGTTTGCAAGCGACCCTGGAGTTCAGCGAGCACTTGCAGGCCAAATGTCCGTTGACCTTGCTGGTCGTGGGGGCCGAATGCTGGTGGGAATATCAGTGCAGCTACTTTGATCAAGCGCAGATGCACACCGTGCATGAACTGCTTTGCCGCAGCCTCGACCTGCTGCTGGAATCACCGGCCGCCACCCTGGATGATCTCCTCACCCCTTATCGGCGTCACCTGCCGGTGGCCAGTGAAGGTTCGCGCGACGAACCGCCGTTCAACACCGTGGCCGACTGGTTCGGTCATCAAGTGCATTGCACCCCCCACGCGATTGCGCTGGTCGCTGGCCAGCAGCAGTTGAGCTATGGCGAACTGGATGAATTGTCCAACACCCTGGCCGGGGCCTTGATCGAACGCCATCCGCTGCCGAATCCAGACAACACGCCGCTGCATGTGGTGCTGTTTCTTGATGCTTCGGTCGAGCACATCGTTGCCTTGCTGGCCCTGGCAAAACTCAATCTGACCGCCGTACCGCTCGATCCCGGATATCCGCTGGCCGTGCAGCGTCAGGTACTGGAACAGGCGAACCCGCATTGCCTGTTGTTCAGCGCCGCGACCGAAGCGGCACTGGGTCACCTTGATGCCGAGCGTTTTGCCCGGTATCGGGTAGACCTGAAGTGCGAACGCCGAGCGTTCGCACGCGCCCATCATGTCGGCGAGCGCGCGCTGTACACGCTGTTTACCTCCGGCTCCACGGGTACGCCGAAGGGTGTGCAAGTGTCGGATCGGACCCTGTGCAACCTGCTGCACTGGCAGCGCACCGAGGGCCAATTGCCGGCCAGATCGGTGACCTTGCAGTTTTCGATGTTGTCGTTCGACGTATCGTTTCAGGAGATTTTCGCAACCTTGTGCGGCGGCGGCACCTATCACCTGATCACGCCGCGCTGGCGCCAGGATGCACAGGCGTTGCTGGCGTATCTGATTGAGGCGAGGATCGAGCGCCTGTACCTGCCTTGCGTTGCGTTGCAGCATCTGGCGCAAACCGCTGTGGCTCAAGGAACATACCCGCCGGCGTTGCGCGAAGTGGTCACGGCGGGGGAGCAATTACTCTGCACCGACGCGTTGAAAACCTGGTTTGGTGGTCTGCCGCTGGCGACGCTGTTCAACCACTACGGCCCCACCGAAACCCACGTGGTCAGCGCTTACCGCTTGCCGCCGACTACTGCTGACTGGCCGCTGCGCGCACCGATCGGCCACGCCGTCGGCAATGCCCGTTTACTGCTGGTGGACGAGCATGACCGTCCGGTACCGAGCGGTAGCCGTGGTTACCTGTTGGTGGCCGGACCGATGGTGTCGCGCTGCTACCTCGGCGACCCAGCGCTCAACGCGACGCGGTTTGTCGTGTTGCCGCAGGCTGAAGGCGATGCTCGTTTGTGCTATCGCACCGGCGATCTCGCCTGGGCCGACGCTGATGGTTGCCTGCACTACCTGGGGCGCGACGACCAGCAAATCAAACTCAGCGGTCATCGCCTGGAACTGGGGCAGATCGAAGCGGCGCTGATGCAGCTGCCGCCGGTGATCAACGCGGTGGTGACGGTTCAGGCTGAGCCACCGGGCCTGATCGCTTATCTGCAACTGGACGGCGAGCCGGCGATGGCGCAGACGCTGGATCGTCAAGTCGCCAAGCAGCTGCCGGCCCATGTGCGTATTGACGAGTATCGACGGATTGACGCCTGGCCACGTACGCCCAGCGGCAAAATTGATCGCAAGGCGTTAACGGGGTTGGGCGAGGCGCTGCAACGTCGTCGTTCGGTCACCCCGGCCACTGCGTTGAGCCCGCTGGAGCAGCAATTGAGTGCGCTGTTCAGCGCCGAGATCGGCCGGGACATCGAGCCCGATCAAACCTTCTTCGAAGCGGGCGCCACCAGCCTTGGCCTGATGCGCCTGCATGCCCGTTACAACGAGGAACTGACGCACGAGGTGGCGATCGCCGATCTGTTTGAACAGGTGACGGTGCGCAGCCTGGCGGCGCACTTGTCGAGCACGCCATCGAACCCGACCGAGCGGATACGCCATACCGATGTCGGCCAGCAACCGATGGCGATCATCGGCATGGCGGTCAATGTGGCCGGGGCGCAGAACCTCGATGAGTTCTGGGCGATGGTGCTGGGCGCCGAGTTGGGGATCGAGCATTTCGAGGCGGCTCAGGGGCGCGTGCGTGCCCGCAGTCAACTGGCCGGAATGCTTGATTTCGACCCCGAGTATTTCGGCATCAGCCGTCAGGAAGCACGGCTGATGGATCCGCAACAGCGGCATCTGTTGATGGCGTGTGTGCAGGCGTTGCAACACGCGGCGATCACGCCGTCTGCCGAAGGCCCGCGCATCGGTCTGGTTGCCAGTTGTGGCGAAACCACCTACTTCCAACAGATGCTGCGCGAGACCGCCGACGGGGATTTGCCGGACGGTTTCCAGATGGCGCTGCACCACGACAAGGACTTCCTGGCGACCAAAGCCGCCTACCACCTCAACCTCACCGGCCCTGCCATGAGCGTGCAGGCGGCCTGCGGCAGCTCGCTGATTGGCGTGCACCTGGCCAGTGCGCTGCTGCGCCAGGGCGACAGTGACGTGATGCTCGCGGCCGGGGTGCTGATCGACCCGACACTGACCGACGGCTATCGCCATCGTTCGCAGCACATTTTTTCCAGTGATGGCCTGTGTCGGCCGTTCAGCGACGATGCCAGCGGCACCATCGGCGCCAGTGGTTATGGCGTGGTGGTGCTCAAGCCGCTGGCCCGCGCCCGCGCCGATGGCGACCGTATTTATGCGCTGATCGAAGCCTCTGCATTGAACAACGACGGCCGCGACAAGATGAGCTACACCGCGCCTTCGGTAGCGGGGCAGAGTGCCGTAATTGGCGAAGCGTTGGCCAGGGCCGGGCTGACCGGTGCCGATATCGGTTACATCGAAGCCCACGGCACCGGCACGTTACTCGGTGACCCGGTCGAGGTGGCGGCGTTGAGCAAGGCGTTCGGTGATGCCCCGGCCGTCAGTTGCGCGTTGGCCTCGGTGAAAAGCCAGATCGGCCATTTGGGCGCGGCCGCCGGGGTCGTCGGGCTGATCCGCGCAAGCCTGGCGGTATTCCACGGCGTGGTGCCGCCGAACCTTGGTTTTGCCCGGATCAATCCGCAGATCGACCTCGCCAATTCGCCGTTTTACATCCCGACCGCAGCGCGGCCATGGCCAGCAGGGCGGCGGCGTTTGGCGGGGGTCAGCAGCTTTGGCATCGGTGGCACGAATGCGCATGTGATCGTGGGGGCCGCGCAGCAGGAGCGAGTGCTGGCTGAGGGCGTGTTGCCCTGCCTGATGATCTCGGCTCACAGCCGTTCGGCTTTGCTGTGCGATGTCGCGGCGATTGCAGGGTATCTGAACGCCTTTCCCGAGCGTCACGAGGCGGTGCTGCGTCACCTGCAATCCGGACGTCGGCAACTGCGTTGGCGCTTGGCAATGGTGTATCGGCCGGGGGAAGCACTGCACACCTCCTTGATCAAGCAAGTGAGCGCATCCGGTGTCAGATTGAACGCCACCGGGCAATCGCCCCAAGCGCTGATCGACGCCTGGTATGACGGTGCCACCATCGACTGGCCGCAGCACTCGGCGCCGCCGCCGTGGGATCTGCCGCCAGCGTCTTTCGATCTTGAAACCTTCCGCTTCCAGAGCGCCGTTGAAACTGAAAACGCAATAGCCGTTGAGCGAAAGCCCTTGGCCGATTGGTTCTACCAACGGCAGTGGTCCCGCGTGCAGCGTTTGCACGCTGAGGCGGTCACGGAACGACGCGAAACGTTGGTCATTTGCAGTAACGACGCGCTCGACACGGCCGTGCTGGAGCACCTGAACAACGTCTATCAGCGAGTGGTTCAGGTGCGCGCCGGTAATGGTTTCAAACGGCACACGCCGGATCATTTCGAACTCGACCCGCTGGATACCCCGACGCTGACTCGCCTGCTCGATGAGCTGGCCGTGCCTGCCTTGGGCGAACTCGACTGGGTGCACGCGTTACCGCTGTCGGTGACCGGGCCGGTCAATGAGCAAAGCCTGGTGGCAGCGCAATGGGCCGGTCTGGACACCGTCAGCGCCTTGATGCAGGCCTGGGGACAGACCTCGCGAACCACGGCGTTGCGCCTGTGGCTGATGTCGTGGCAGGCCTGCCCGGTTGCGGGTGAGGTGCTGCGTCCCGAACTGGCGGCGCTGGCCGGCATCACCGAAGTGGTACCCCAGGAATACCCGGTACGCTGTCATTGGCTGGATTGGCCGACGCCGCGCATGGATACGCAGCAGCTGATGGCGTTGCTCGCGGCTTCGGCGTCCCTGCCACGGCGCATGGCGATTCGCGACGGTTACCTGTGGCAACCACGGCTGCTTGCCAGTCCGTTACCGGCCAGCGCTGCGCTGGCGAACAGGCTGCCCATGGACGGCACGTTTCTGATATTGGGCGGCACCGGCGGTATCGGTCGCACGTTGGCCGAGCACCTGCTGCAGGCGCCGCAACGACGCATCGTCGTGCTGTCACGCGGGGGTGAAATGCCAGCGGCGCTGGCGGCCTATGGCGGCCGGGTCGAGCACGTCCGGGCTGACATCGCCGACCTGACGCGCTGGCCTGCGGTGCTCGATCAACTGACCTGTCGCTACGGCCGCATGGCGGGAGTGGTTCACGCTGCAGGTGTCGGTGCGGGAAGCCTGATCCGCCAGCGTGATGCCCGGCAGTTGGGTGAAGCCATGGCGTCCAAGACCCGGGGCATGCTCGCGGTCGAGGCGCTGATCGAAGCGATGAGCCCCGGGTTTGTGCTGTATTGCTCATCGATGTCCGCGCTGTTCGGCGGCGCGGGGCACCTGGATTACGCGGCCGCCAGTGGCGTGCTCGACGGCTTCGCCCATTACCGTCCGAACGCCGCCGGCGACTGCGTGCGGCTGAGCATCAACTGGGACGTCTGGCGCGACATCGGCATGGCCACCGGCGCGGGCACTGGCGATGCCGCGCATCAGGGGCACCTGGCGGTCGGCATGACGGCGCAAGAGGGCTGTCGGGTTTTCGATCTGGCCATGGCGACGCAACTGCCACAACTGTTGATCTCGACCACCGGCATCGTTGCTGCACGGCGTTTCTATCCGGTTCGCCATGGCGCCGCCATTGCGCCGGTGGCTGCATCAACGGTGCTGGATCTGCCCAGCCGTCTGCATGAATGCCTGTGCCGATGGCTGGGGGTCAGCAGCCTCGATGAAGACGATTCGCTGTACGAGCTGGGGGCGGATTCGTTGACATTGCTGGACCTGATCGATGAGTTGCAAGCGGCCACCGGCGTGGTGTTCCAGCTGTCGCAATTCAGTCACAAGGTCAGCCTGCGAGAAGTCCTGGCGTTGGTGGACGCGGCTGCAGTCGGTTTGACGTCGGCGGTGCCGGCAACCTGGGCCGACGCGGTGCAGATTGATCAATGGCACGCCGGTGCGGGGCGCGAGTGGCTGTACCTGATTCACCCGGTGGGCGGTGATGTCCAGGCGTACCGAGCGCTGGTGTCGGCGCTGCACCCTGATCTGGGCGTGCGTGTGATTGCCGACCCGGCGTTGCGTCTTCCGGATTTGCCGAACATCGGCGTGACTGAGCGCGCGGCACTTTACTTGAAGGCCATCGAGGCCCGGGAAGCCAACCGCGGTGCCTGGCGCCTGGCTGGGTGGTCGTTTGGCGCCTGGGTGGCGCAGGCGATGTGCAGTCTCGTAGCGCCCTGCGGATTCAGGCAGCCGCTGCTGTACCTGATCGACCCGCCCGCGCCGGACGCCGGAGCGGAACTGGCGAGCATCGGTGCGCAGGCTATCGAGCAGGTTTTCCAGCGCGAGTTTGCCCAGCGCTGGCCCGATTCCCTCGACCGGGCATTGCCCGAAGACCGGCAAGCCTATTTGCAACACCTGACCCGTTGCTGCCAGCACAACATCGCCAGCATGCAGACCTTTCAGCCACCGGCGTTGGCGAACACCTGCGTGCGCATCTTCAGCGCCGCTCAAGCCAACCCCTACAGCGTGGGCGAGGCCTGGAACGCCGCAGACCTGAAACAGGCCTGGCAGGACTTGCTCCCGCAGTTGCTCAGCTGGCAGCGGCTGGACACCGATCACTACGGCATCGTTGCAGGGCCATGGGCGCAGGTGATTGCCGACATTATCAGCACCGATACGCAACCCGAAGAGGGCAATCAGCATGAGTGACAGCAATCCGCAATTCGAGGTGGTTCGCAACGACGAAGGCCAGTATTCCCTCTGGCCGGTGGGCAAGCCGAGCGCCAATGGCTGGACGCCGGTGGGGCAACGCGGCGAACGACAGGCTTGCCTGGATTACATCGCAGAACACTGGACCGACATGCGGCCGCTTTCGCTTCAGGAGTGAGCACTGTTGACCCACAGGGTCTGGTGCCTGGCCATCCAAATTAAAAAAGGTGAGGGAACATGGATCAATTGGCATTGAAAGCTATCGAGGGCATCGCGGGGCAATCCCGCGCGCCTTACCGCAGCATCACCCTGGACCGTCTCACGCCGATCATCGGCGCCGAAGTAGGCGGGATCGATCTGTCACAACCATTGAGTGAAGAGCAACTCACGGAAGTGCGCAGGGCCTTGCTGGAAAATCACGTGCTGGTCTTTCGCGATCAGCATCTGACAGTCGAACAGCACAAGGCTTTCGGCCGACTGTTTGGCGAGCTGCGGGCCTTGCCGGTGGAGGACATCGACGGCGATGACCCTGAGCTGGTCGTCATCCGCGCCAGCGCGAAATCGCGCTTCGTCGCCGGGGAAACCTGGCATTCCGACGGCACGGCGGATCTGGAACCGTCCATGGGCTCGATGCTCTACGTCAAGGAAACCCCGGCCATGGGTGGCGATACGCTGTTTGCCAATATGCACCTGGCGCTGGAAATGCTGTCGCCGGCCATGCAGCAGTTCCTCGGGGAGTTGACTGCGATCCACGACGGCGCGATTCCGTGGCAAGGCTTTCAGCCACCGGCCAACCTGCCCAGCACAGAACACCCAGTGGTGGTTCGCCACCCGGAAACCGGCCGCAAGTCACTGTTCGTGAACTCCGGTTTTACCTCGCACATCGTTCAGCTGTCTGGCGGCGAGAGCCAGACGCTGTTGAACATGCTGTTCGACCTGGTTGCGCGGGAACCGATCCTTAGTTGCCGGGTGCGCTGGGCGCCGAACACTCTGGTGTTCTGGGACAACCGCTGCACCCAGCACCACGCGGTCTGGGATTACTTCCCGCATTCGCGCTATGGCGAACGTGTGACGATCCTTGGCAAACAACCCCGCGCGTGACCCCGCTATGGTCCTTGGCGCCAGCGAGATGGATCGCTTCGCCAAGGACAGCCATCAAGCCGGGGGGGACGCTGGCACCAACTCGGGCTGGCTGGCGCGCAATACCCAATACCCCAACAACCCGATCGGAATGCAGGTCAGCGCCAATCCCCAGAACAATACCGCACCACCGTACTGTGCAATCACCACCGCACCGAGTAACGGCGCCAGCGCTGAACCAAACCCCGCCAACATCGAAATCCCGATAAAGCTGCCGCGCATCCCCGGCGGCGCCAGGCGATCGATCAAGGTGCCGAACAGCGGCATCACAATGATCTCGGCGAAGGTTGCGAAGACCACGGCGAACAGCCAACCCGCCCACCAGGCCTCGGTGTTCAGTGCTATCAGGGCGTGGGCAATCATCAGGCAGGCCAGCGCCACCAGATAGGCGGTTTTGTCGGCCAGGGCAATCAACCAGTTCATCAGCAACAAGTGCACCACCAGCACCACTGCGGCGTTGGTGAAACTCATCATGGCGATGATGTGGTTGATGTCGTCGACGCTCAATTGCAGCAGGTAAAAGGTCAGAGGTTCGTCCATTTGTGCGTAGAGCAGCACCAGGAAAAAGTTGGCGACGATGATTGATAAAAACAACTGGCTGCGCAGCATCGCCCCGAAGATCTGCCGCAGCGGGAGTGAAGTGGTTTGCGTCAGGTGCGGGTTACACAACCGTGCACGGTCCGCGTGGATGATCGTCAGGGCCAGCATGGCGCAGGCGCCTATGGCAATGCAGAACACGCCGTCGCTTTGATGGTTGGCAAACCACAGGCCGATCAGCGGGCCGATTGCTGCCGCGCAATTGACCACGTAATAACGGATGTGGAACAGGAAGGTGCGCTGGGCGGCATCGACCGCGGTATCACTTAAGAGCATGCGCAGCAGAGGTTCGAGAATGCTCTGGGACACCGCCATGCCGATGATCGCCACGAAATAGCTGGTTTGCCCGGGTAACAGGCCCATAACCAGGTAACAGCTGGCACTCAGTGCGCACCCCAATAACATCAGATTGCGCGTATTGAAGCGGTCCCCCAGCAGGCCACTGAGTGGCGACAAGGCAATCGAGATCACCGCGCCGAGAGCCAGTTGCGCGCCGATTTCAGTGATCGGCGTACCGAAGCGTTGGTTCATCGCCACCGCAATGAATGGCCAGATCATGAACGAAGCGACGCGAGCCAGGCCAATGCCCAGCAACAGCCAGCGCGTCGGAGCGGGCAGGGCACGTAACGAGGCCAGTGTGCCGGTGGCGGGGCGCTGGTCCATCAGCCCAGCCGAAGCTGATAGATCAGGTCGTCAAACCATTGATCACCAATCCGATAGGCCTGGGGCACGCGGCGTTCAAATGTGAAACCGCATTTCTCCAACACCTTGCACGAGGCGATATTGCCGTCGGTGACGGTCGACTCCAGCGACTCCAGGCCGATGGCCGCCGCGTAGTCGATGATCGCCTTGCGGGCCTCTGTGCCGAAGCCCTTTCCTTGGAACTCCGGTAGCAGCAGCGTGCCAACCTCGGCATGGCCGGGCGACAGAATGCGCATCCCGCTGACGCCGAGTTCCTGCTTGCTGGCCTTGTCGATCACCACCAGACATAACCAGTGCTCGGACTGCGGCGTCCACGCGGGCAGGCGATGGTCGAAACCTTTGCGAATCTGTTCCTCGGCCAGCTCGCCGAATACGAATTGCATGGTCAGGGGTTCGGTGTGCAGCCTGACAAACAACGGCCAATCGGACTCGACCATGGTCCGCAAATGCAACTGCTCGGTGTTCAACGCCAGCATCCATTGCTCCTGATGTGATCAAAAAAGGACAGGGGTTTCAGGCGGCGGGGCTGGCTGCATGACACGAGGTTGATAGCTGCGCCGTGTTCCCTGTAAGCGCGCCAGCTTAAATTATCAGGTGATCGGTGGACATCGCGATTGCGTGCCGATTTGATACACCAAGTGTTCCGGTTTATCGGGAAACGGTGTCGTGCACCTTCGCGCGCACCCTTTGTCAGGGTGAGGTGTTCGCGATGTCTGGGGAGTTGTCGTATGAAATCCGGTTGATGTACCAGATCGCCTCGCCGGTCGGGGTCTGCACGACGGCTTCGTCACCTTGCCCCTTCTTGAGCAGCGCCCGGGCCATCGGCGAGTCGATCGAAATGTAATCGTTGCGTCCGTAAATTTCGTCGTAACCCACCACTCGGAATTTTTTCAGCTCTCCTTCGTCATTTTCAACCTCGACCCAGGCGCCGAAAAATACCTTTCCTTCCTGCTCGGGGGAATAATCGACGACCCGGACGTCCTCCAGGCGCTTGCGCAGATATCTGATCCGTCGATCAATTTCTCGTAGCAGCTTTTTGTTGTACTGGTAATCGGCGTTTTCGCTACGGTCACCAAGTGACGCCGCCCACGCCACTTTCTGAGTGATCTCGGGCCGGTAGACCCGCCACAAATGATCAAGCTCAGCCTTGAGGGTGTCGTAGCCGCCGCGAGTGATGATATTTGTGGCCAAGACGGCTTCCTTTGGATAAGTCATGCATGTTCAAGGGGCGAGTCTATCAACCCTCGCGCAACACTGTCAGCGGGCTGGCGTTCAGAGCCCGGCGAGTGCCAAACACACCAGCGCCACCAATCAGCGCGGCGCCAATCAACGGCAGCACCAGCAGCCATGGATGCGGATGCCATGGCAGGTCGAAGGCGAAGCGGTACAGCACCAGGCTGACCACTTCCGAGCCGATCGCCGCGAGCAGACCGCTGACCGCACCCAACAAACCGAACTCGATTCGCCGCGCCTTGATCAACAACCGCCGCTCGGCGCCCAACGCACGCAACAGTGCGCCCTGGCGGATGCGTTCATCCAGCGTCGCTTGCAGCCCCGAAAACAGCACCGCCATTCCCGCAGCCAGAACAAACAACAACACGTATTCCACCGCCAGTGTGACCTGGGCGAGGATGCTGCGCAGCTGTTCAAGCAACGCTTCGACCTGCAGGATGGTCACCGCCGGGAAGGTCCGCGACAGCTCGACGATCTGCTGATCATGCCCCGGCGCCAGATAGAAACTGGTCAGGTAGGTCGCGGGCAGATCCTTCAAGGTACCGGGCTGAAAGATCATGAAGAAGTTCGGCTGGAAGTTGTCCCAATTGATCTCGCGCAGGCTGGTGACCTTCGCTTCGCGATTGACCCCGCCGACACTGAACACCATGTGATCGCCGAGTTTGAGTTTAAGGCTTTCGGCCACCTTGCCTTCCACCGAAACCCCCGGCACATCGTCGGACGGCTGACCGCTCCACCATGAGCCGGCGGTGAGCTTGTTGCCGGGAGGCAGATCAGCCGCCCAGGTCAGGCTCAGGTCGCGTTGAATGGCGCGATCCCCCGCCGAGTCCTTGCTGACGATTTGCTGCACCGCCTCGCCATTGATGCTGATCAGTCGTCCCGGCACGACCGGATACAGCGGTGCCGCTTGCGCGGAGACCTTGATCAGGTGGTCGGCGAAAGCCTCTTTGTCAGCCGGCAGGATGTTCAGCGCGAAGTAGTTCGGGGCGTTTTTCGGCAACTGGTTTTGCCAGGTATCGAGCAGTTCACCGCGCAGCAGCGCGATCAGCGCCATCGACAGCAGGATCAGGCCGAACGCCAGCGACTGCCCAGCCGCGGCCAACGGATGACGCAACAATTGGCCAAGGCCCAACCGCCACGGCAACGAGGCGCGGGCGAGCATCCGGCGCAAGCTTTGCAGCAACAACAGCAGCAGGCCACCCAGCACCAGCGCGGCGACCACGCCACCGCCGAGCAGGGCAAAGGTCAGTAGCAGGTCGAGACTCAGGCGCCACATGATCAGGCCCAGCGCACCCAGCGCCGCGCCGTAGACCAACCACGTGCTCGACGGGATCGGCAGCATGTCGCGACGCAGTACCCGCAGCGGTGGCACGCGACCCAGTGCTGCGAGCGGCGGCAAGGCAAAACCGGCCAGCGCCACCAGCCCGGTGCCGATCCCGGCAATCGCCGGAAACAGGCCACCCGGCGGCACGTCACTTGGCAGCAAATCATGCAGCAGCGCGAACAGCCCCAGTTGCGCCAGCCAACCGAGCAGGGCACCACTGATGGCGGCAACCAGCCCAAGCACGGTCAGTTGCAGACTGAACAGCACCATGGTTTCCCGGCGCGATAAGCCGAGGCAGCGCAGCAAGGCACTGGCATCGAAACGCCGGCTGGCGAAACGGTTGGCCGACAAAGCCACCGCCACCCCGGCCAGCAACACCGCGACCAGACTGGCCATGTTCAGATAGCGCTCGGCCTTGCCCAGCGCGCCGCCAATCTGCCGGTTACCGTCACGGGCGTCCTGGATTCGCTGGTTTGCGGCGAGGCCCGGTTTGATCAGCTCGCGATAGGTTTCCAGCGCCTGCGGTTCGCCGCGCCACAGTTCGCGATAACTCACCCGGCTGCCGGGTTGCACCACGCCGGTGGCGGCGAGGTCGTCAAGATTGATCAGCACCCGTGGCGTCAGGCTGTAGAAGTTGCCGGCGCGATCCGGCTCATAGGTCAGCACGCGCGTCAGTTTCAGGGTCTTCATGCCGACGTCGATGCTGTCGCCGATCTGCAGATCCAGCGCGGTCAACAGACGCGCCTCGACCCAGGCTTCTCCGGGTTGCGGTTCGCCGCCGACTTCTTCCTGGGCAAAGGGTGCGGGCGCGCTTTTCAGCTCGCCACGCAAGGGATAGGCGCGGTCGACGGCTTTGATGCTGGATAACTGAATGCCGTTGTCGGTGGCAATGACGCTGGAAAACTCCACCACTTGTGCATGATTCAGGCGCAGTTCGGTGCCGCTGCGGATTTGCTCCTCGCGGGCCGGCGAGCTGCCTTCCAGCACCAGATCGGCGCCAAGAAACTCGGTAGCGCGCAGCATCATCGCGCCATTGAGGCGGGCGCCGAAGTAGCCGATCGCGGTGCTCGCCGCGACGGCCACCACCAGCGCAAAGAACAACACACGCAACTCGCCGGCGCGGGCATCGCGCATGAGCTGGCGCAGGGCAAGGCTGAACAGACGCAACAGCGGCAGACGTGCCATCAAGGCTCCAGAGGGGCGACCAGCAGCCCGGCTTCAAGACGGATCAGACGCCGGCAGCGATGGGCCAGGCGTTCGTCGTGGGTGACCAGCACCAGCGTGGTGCCGCGTTCCTTGTTCAACTCGAACAGCAAGTCGCTGATGCGCTCGCCGGTGTGGCTGTCGAGGTTACCGGTCGGCTCGTCGGCGAACAGCACGTCCGGTTCGGCGGCGAAGGCGCGGGCGATGGCTACACGCTGCTGTTCACCGCCAGAGAGCTGGCGCGGCGAGTGGGTCAGGCGCTGGCCGAGGCCGACGCGCTGGAGCAATTGCGTGGCGCGCTCGCGGGCATCTTTGCGGCCATCGAGCTCGAGCGGCAGCATGACGTTTTCCAGCGCATTGAGGCTGTCGAGCAACTGGAACGACTGGAAGACAAAACCGACGTGCTCGGCGCGGATTCGTGCGCGCTGGTCTTCGTCGAGATTGCTCAGGCCTTGGCCGGCGAGGGTGACTTCGCCGCTGCTCGGCAGGTCGAGGCCGGCGAGCAGGCCGAGGAGGGTGGATTTGCCGGAACCGGACGCGCCGACGATGGCCAGGCTGTCGCCCTTGTTCAGTTCCAGGCTGAGTTCGTGCAGGATAGTCAGTTCACCTTCCGCGCTAGGGACCACTTTGCTGAGGTTCTTCGCGGTGAGAATGCTTGCGCCCATGGAGAATCCGATGCGTGTATGGTTTTTGAGTGCTGGCCTGGCCTTGATGTGCATGGCCCAGAACGCAGCGGCGGGTACTGTCCTGATCGTTGGCGATAGTATCAGCGCCGGTTTCGGCCTGGATACCCGTCTGGGGTGGGTGTCGCTGCTCGAGCAGCGGCTCAAACAAGAGGGTTTCGACGACAAAGTGGTCAACGCCTCGATCAGTGGTGACACCAGCGCTGGAGGCCAGGCGCGCCTGCCTGCGCTGCTTGCAGAGCACAAGCCTGCGCTGGTGATCCTCGAACTGGGTGGCAACGATGGCCTGCGCGGGATGCCGCCAACGCAATTGCAACAAAATCTTGCTTCGATGATCGACAGCTCGCGGCAGAACGGCGCCAAGGTGCTGCTGCTCGGCATGCAGTTGCCGCCCAATTATGGCAAGCGTTACACCGATTCGTTCGCCGAGGTTTACGGCAAGCTCGCCGAAGAGAAAAACATCCCGCTGGTGCCGTTTTTTCTCGAAGGTGTCGGCGGCCATCCGGACCTGATGCAGGCCGACGGTCTGCACCCGGCCGCCGGGGCTCAGGGCAAGTTGCTGGAAAATGTCTGGCCGACGCTGAAACCGCTGTTATGAGGCTTTTCTAGTGACAGGCTTTCGGCTAATGTGGCGCCCCCTAATTTGGAGCCCCCGATGCCGCGTCCTGCCTGGTCCCTGTTTGCCTACCAACTGATCGAGCCTGACGAGCAGCTGGACCTCTTCGCCTGCCAGGAAGTGCGGGTGCATCTGGTGACGCGTCAGCTGGAACTGGGTGGCTCGGCCGATCGCACCCTGTGTGGCAGCTTGTTGCCGGCGCAACCGCGCTGGTCGAGCGTGGATCGCCGGGTGTTTCAGGACCAGCGCCTGTGCTCGCTGTGCCGCGCGATACTTGAATCGCAGAAACGCGGTACGTCGCCGATCTGGCCCGAGCTGCGATTCGAACTTTAAGATCAAAAGGCGCGACACGGTCTATCGGCGTCTCTCCCGAATCCCCAAGCCGCGGTGTACAATCGCGCCCTTATACCCTTGATGATCATGCGAAGGATTTTCCGGATGTTGCCGCGCTTTCCTGCCGTCACCCGCTGCCTGACACTTGCCGCCCTGTGTGTGGCCGGTCCCGTTGCTGCATTGGAGCTTCCTCTGCCACCACCCGGCGAAGACATCGTCGGCCAGGTGCAGGTGATCAAAGCCAAGTACGAAGACACCTTCGCTGACTTGGGCACCACCTACGATCTGGGCTATTCGGAAATGGTCGCGGCCAACCCGGGCATCGATGCCTGGCTGCCGGGCGCCGGCACCGAGATCGTCCTGCCAACGCGTTTCATCCTGCCACCGGGGCCGCGTGAAGGCATCGTCATCAACCTCGCCGAATACCGCCTCTATTACTACCCCAAAGGCCGCGACGTTGTTTACACCTTCCCGCTGGGTATCGGCCGCGAAGGCTGGGGCTCGCCGATCGCGCACACCTCGATCATCGCCAAGACACCGAACCCTACCTGGACACCTCCGGCCTCGATCAAGGCCGAACACGCCGCTGACGGTGATCCGCTGCCGAATGTAGTACCGGCCGGTCCTGACAACCCGCTGGGGCCGTTCAAGTTCACCCTCGGCACGCCGGGCTACCTGATCCACGGTTCGAACAAGAAGTTCGGCATCGGCATGCGCACCAGCCACGGCTGCTTCCGCATGTTCAACAACAACGTGCTGGAAATGGCCGGCATGGTCCCGGTGGGCACCTCGGTGCGCATCATCAACGACCCGTACAAGTTCGGGCGCAGTGGCGGCAAGGTCTATCTTGAAGCGCACACGCCGCTCGATGACAAGGGCAATCCGTCGGTGGTCGACAAGCACACGGCGGTGATCAACGCGATGCTCAAGCGTGAAGACATCACCAGCAACCTGCGCATGAACTGGGATGTGGTGCGTGATGTGGTCGCGGCCGAAGACGGTCTGCCGGTAGAGATCGCCGTGCCGAATACCTCGGCGCCGATGGTCAGCAGTGCACCGATCGATCTGCAGTAACAAGCGTTGAATGAAAAACCCGCCGAGGCGTGCAGCGCCGGCGGGTTTTTTATTGCCTGGAGACAAATGCCGGGCACAAAAAAGCCGATCCGGAAAACCGGATCGGCTCGATAACAATCCCGAGGGATTATTACTTGCGGCTAGCTTTTTCCAGCATGCGCAGAGCACGCTCGTTAGCTTCGTCAGCAGTCTGTTGTGCTTTTTGAGCAGCAGCCAGAGCTTCATCAGCTTTACGGTAAGCTTCGTCTGCACGAGCCTGGGAGCGAGCAGCTGCGTCTTCAGTAGCGGTCAGACGTGCTTCGGTTTCTTTCGATGCGCTGCTGCAACCGGTAGCCAGAACTGCGGCCAGAGCCAGAGCAGAGAATTTCAGAACGTTGTTCATCGTGTTCCCCTTCAAGGACTTTCAAATTAAGTGGCTGTCTCCTCACGATTGAGGAAATAGCCGGCGTACATACTACCCATTACTTGTAGTAAGTAAACTGACGTAGCGCAAGAAGCAAAAAAAATTGTAGGCGTTGATTCTTTTTCGAGCAACTTTTAACTGCGCTGTATAAAAAATATCCAGCTGCAAGCCCCGGCGTGAGCGACTCAAACGGAAAAAGTTCCCACGCTTGGCTGCTGTTTTTGCGACTTTAGGTAAAGTCTTTCTAAATGAATTCGTCCACACTTTTGTTCAGGTTCTGCGAAGCGCTTCGCGTATCTTTGTTGATGCTCAGGTGACTTTAAAAAAGGTTGCACGTCTTAAGTCTCAACATTCCGGCAATGTTCAGGCAAACGGCACGCGAAGAGCGTCTTGCGGCCCAACCTGCGAGCATCGAAGTCCTTGTGCACAAACCGTCCGATGACGAGCGTACCTTGAGCATTTGCGCCAATGGTGCCTACTATTCAGCAGGTGTCAGGTTGCGCGAGATCGGTGTGGCTCTTCTCGGTGTCCATCAGGCACGGGGTGGCGTAGATGTTCCTTCGCCGGGAAAACATCGGTAAGGTAGGGGTCACAATTCAAGACCCGCGAGGAGTAGTGATGAGCGAGGCGTTGTCCATCCACCATGACCAGGCTGGTCATCAATTCGAGACCACTGTGGACGGTCATCGTGCTTACCTGACCTACATGGATCTGGGCAAGCAGACCCTGGATATCTATCGCACCTTCGTGCCCAACGCCCTGCGTGGCCGTGGCATTGCCGCAGCGTTGACTGAACGCGCGCTGCAATACGCCGAAGAAATGGGCTATACGGTGATTCCGTCCTGCTCGTACGTTGAGCGCTATATGGAACGCCATCAGCGCCGCGCCGCCAAAATCTGAACCGTACACACAAAAACGCCGGACACTGTCCGGCGTTTTTTTATGCCTGCAGAACGCAGCTTACGTGCGTTGACGTTTCGGCAACACGTCCTTGAGCTTGGCGTGCATGCTGCGCAAGGTGTTTTCGGTAGCGGACCAATCGATGCAGGCATCGGTGATCGACACGCCATATTGCAGGTCGGCGAGGTCTTTTGGAATCGCCTGGCAGCCCCAGTTCAAGTGGCTTTCAACCATCAGGCCGATGATTGAATGGTTGCCTTCGAGGATCTGGTTGGCGACGTTCTCCATGACCAGCGGTTGCAGGGCCGGGTCCTTGTTGGAGTTGGCGTGGCTGCAGTCGACCATGATGTTCGGCTTGATCTTCGCCTTGTTCAGCGCCTGCTCGCAGAGGGCGACGCTGACCGAATCATAGTTCGGCTTGCCGTTACCGCCGCGCAGCACCACGTGACCGTAGGCATTACCTTTGGTGGTGACGATCGACACGCCACCCTCCTGGTTGATACCGAGGAAGCGGTGCGGGCTCGACACTGACTGCAGGGCGTTGATCGCCACGGTCAGGCCGCCATCCGTGCCGTTCTTGAAGCCGACGGCCGAAGACAGGCCGGAAGCCATTTCGCGGTGAGTCTGCGATTCGGTGGTGCGCGCGCCGATGGCCGACCAGCTGATCAGATCCTGCAGATACTGCGGGGAGATCGGGTCAAGGGCTTCGGTGGCGGTTGGCAGGCCTTTTTCAGCCAGATCCAGCAGCAACTGACGACCGATATGCAGGCCGTCCTGAATCTTGAACGAGTCGTCCAGGTACGGATCGTTGATCAGGCCTTTCCAGCCGACGGTGGTACGCGGCTTCTCGAAGTACACGCGCATGACCAGATACAAGGTATCGGAGACTTCCTCAGCCAGCACCTTGAGACGATCGGCATATTCGTGGGCAGCCTTGATGTCGTGGATCGAACACGGGCCGATCACGACGAACAGACGGTGGTCGGTGCCATCGAGAATATTGCGAATGACTTCGCGGCCCTTGGTGACGGTGCGCAGGGCGGCGTCGCTCAGGGGGATATCACGCTTGAGCTGATCGGGAGTGATCAGGGTCTCGTTAGAGGCGACGTTTAGGTCGTTGATCGGTAAATCAGCCATCGTTTACTCGTCAGGTCACGGGTGCCGGCCGCCAGCGATCCCCGCGCGGCGGAGCACAGCAGATTTAGCGCGTCGGGGGAGCCGAACCTTAGCGCGTCAGACGCGGCTCGACAATGGGCAAACCGTGCTTTAGTCCAGCGCTGGCTGCGCAAAAGCGTTGCGCAGGTTGTCATGGGAGAACTCTTCGGCGTGATCCTCGACCCATTGCAGGGCCAGCGCCTGAATATCCTGCAGGTCATCGTGGCTGTCCTGCATGCGCCAATAGCGTTCGATCTGGCACACCTGCTCACCCATTCGCGCGCTGAACAGGGTCTGTTCGTCAGTGAAAGCGATGCCCACCAGATAGCCCTTTTTACGCCGCAGACACCAGGCAACATAGCCCGGACAACAGAAGTCGGCATTCAACGTCGGCATGCGCACTTGCAGCGCAGTACCGTGGCGCCAGGCGCGGTGGTAATTGCAAGCGATGCCGCCGAGGCTGATAGTGTGCAACTGTTGTCTGGAAATGCATTCAGGCTTGAGCAACGTCAATTCAACCGGCACTTCGTCCGGATGAGGAATGAAACGTCCCATGAGCACAGACTCCCTGTGTCGGCCATCTGACATTGTTTCTCCCAGTATAGTGGTCGAATCCGAGCTGACCGACTTCGACGCCGACCAGCGGTTGCTGGCGATGCGCGGGGTTTCCCTGGTGATTTTCACCAGCGTCGGCTGCGCCAGTTGTCGTTATGCCCGCGAGGTCTTGCCGGGCATGCCGCTGGCGCTCGACCGGCTGTGCTGGATCGACGCCGGCGACAATGGCGGCCTTGTCGAGCGTTATCAGGTGTTTCATTTGCCGGCGCTGTTTGTGGTGCGCGACGGCGAGTTCTTTGGCGCGGTGCACGCTCGTCTGACAGTTGATGAACTTGATCAGGCAGTGGCACAGGCGCTGGGTCGAATTGCAGAGGAGTTGCCATGAGCGAGACAGTTAGCAAACCGGTGGTGGGGATTATCGGTACCGGTGCAATCGGTGGGTTTTACGGGGTGATGCTGACGCGCGCCGGTTTCGATGTGCACTTCTTGTTGCGCAGCGAATTCTCGGCGGTGGCTGAACGAGGCTTGCAGATCAACAGTGCGGTGCACGGCTCGATGACACTTAATCCGGCCAATGCCTATTGCGCCGCCGAAGACATGCCGCGCTGTGACTGGCTGCTGGTCGGCACGAAGTCCACCAGCAACGCCGATCTGGCGCCGGCGATCATGCAGGCCGCCCAACCCGACGCAAAAGTGCTGTTGCTGCAGAACGGTCTGGATGTCGAAGACAGCTTGCGGCCGCTGTTGCCCGATTCGCTGCATCTGCTCGGCGGTCTGTGCCTGATCTGCGTGCACCGCGAAGGTCCGGGGCAGATTACCCATCAGGCACTTGGTGCGGTGAACGTCGGTTATCACAGCGGTCCGGCTATCGATGAAGTGGCGCGCATGGCGATTGTCGAGGAGGGCGCCGGGCTGTTTCGCGCCGCCGGCGTCGATTCTCAGGCAATGAGCAATCTGCATCAGGCGCGCTGGCAGAAACTGGTGTGGAATATCCCTTATAACGGACTTTCAGTGCTGCTCGGCGCAGGTACTGAAGCGCTGATGAAAGATGTCGACAGCCGCTTGTCGATTCAAGCGTTGATGGCCGAAGTGGTGCAGGGCGCCAAGGCGTGCGGCTACGAGATCCCGCCCGGCTATGCCGAGTACCTGTTCACCATGACGGAAAAAATGCCCGATTACTGGCCGAGCATGTACCACGACTTTTCACACAAGCGCCCGCTGGAGCTGGAGGCGATCTACGCCCGCCCACTGGCGGCGGCAAAAGCGGCAGGCTGCGAATTGCCGCGTATCGAGGCGTTGTATCGCCATTTGGGCTTTATCGACCGACGCAATATTTGAGTCGCAGGCTTGGGGGCAGCATGGCCAATAACATCGATGACAAACTGGTGCTGGCGATTTCCTCGCGCGCCTTGTTCGACCTGAGCGAAAGCCACAAGGTCTACCTGTCGAGCGGCGTCGAAGCCTATCGGCAGTATCAGATCGAGCACGAGGACGAAATTCTCGCGCCGGGCGATGCGTTCCCGCTGGTGGAAAAACTCCTGAGTCTTAACAGTCGTCTCGGCCGCGCGCGGGTCGAGGTGATTCTGGTTTCGCGTAACAGTGCTGACACCGGGCTGCGCGTGTTCAACTCGATTCATCATTATGGTCTGGCGATTTCTCGTGCGGCGTTCGTCGGTGGGCGCAGTCCGTATCCTTATCTGAAAGCGTTTGGCTGCGACCTGTTTCTCTCGACCCACGCCGAAGACGTGCGCGCGGCGCTGGACGCCGGGTTCGCTGCTGCAACGATTCTCTCCGGTGGCGCCAGTCGCGCAGCCAGCGACGAATTGCGCATTGCCTTCGACGGTGACGCAGTGATTTTTTCCGACGAGTCGGAGCGCGTCTATCAGTCTGGAGGGCTGGAAGCGTTCCAGGCCAAGGAACGCGAATCGGCACGCGAGCCGTTGCGCGGCGGGCCGTTCAAGGGCTTTCTGGCAGCGCTCAATCTGTTGCAGCGCGAGTTTCCCGAGGATGATTGCCCGATCCGCACGGCGCTGGTGACCGCGCGTTCGGCGCCGGCCCATGAGCGGGTGATTCGTACGTTGCGGGAATGGGATATTCGTCTCGATGAGTCGCTGTTTCTCGGTGGCCTGACCAAATCGGCGTTCCTCGAAGCGTTCGCCGCCGACGTGTTCTTCGATGACCAGACCGGCCATTGCGAGCTGGCTCGCGAAGTGGTCGCCACCGGCCACGTGCCCCATGGCATCAGCAACGAACCATTGATCTAGAGCCTTTTCATTCAGGACGTTGCGTCGCACGTCGTACTCGCCAAGGCACTGCTAAGCTGAATCAATCTCCGCCATCGTTGGCTCGCGAGGAGGCCCCATGATTCGCTCAATGCTGTATGCCACCGACCTCGGTCTGTACGCACCGTTCGTGATGCAGCATGCCCTGGCATTGGCGCGCACCTTCAATGCCGATCTGTATGTAGTGCACGCGGTGGAACCGATGGGCCTGTTCGCCGAGTCGGTGCTGCAGAGCTATCTCGATGAACAGGCATTGAACGAATTCCATAGTCAGGGTCTGAAAACAGTCATCGCCAATATCGAACAACGGGTGCTTGACAGCTTTCGCGAAGAACTGGGAGACGACGGCGAACAGGATCTGCAGCGCATTCGCGCAGTGCGCGTGCTGCAGGGCGATCCGTCGCAGGTGATTCTCGATCAGGTGCACAAGCTCTCGGTCGATCTGTTGATCGTCGGCAGTCACAGCCACGGTGTCGGCGCAGAAACGCCGTTGGGGCGCACGGCGGCGCGGGTGCTGCAACTGGCCAAAGTTCCGGTGTATCTGGTGCCACTGATGGAGCGCCGGCGGCGGGAAGATCGCTGAAGCAGGAATAATGGCGTTTTGATAAAAAAGTTCTAGATTTATTCTTCAAACCATTAATATAGTTATATACCGTCGCTGATGCCCGTGGCGTCTACCTGCTTTGAGGGATTGATATGAAGCTTCAACAATTGCGCTACATCTGGGAAGTGGCGCACCACGACCTCAACGTTTCCGCTACCGCCCAAAGCCTGTACACCTCGCAACCGGGCATCAGTAAGCAGATCCGCCTGCTGGAAGACGAACTGGGCGTCGAAGTCTTCGCCCGCAGCGGCAAGCACCTGACCCGCGTCACCCCGGCTGGCGAGCGCATCATCACCACCGCTGGCGAGATCCTGCGCAAGGTCGAAAGCATCAAGCAGATTGCCCAGGAATTCTCCAATGAGAAAAAAGGCACCCTGTCGATCGCCACTACGCACACCCAGGCCCGTTATGCGCTGCCACCGGTGATCAGCAATTTCATCAAGCAATACCCGGATGTGGCCCTGCACATGCATCAGGGCTCGCCGATGCAGATCGCCGAAATGGCCGCTGACGGCACCGTCGATTTCGCCATTGCCACTGAAGCGCTGGAGCTGTTCGGCGATCTGGTGATGATGCCGTGCTACCGCTGGAACCGCTGCGTGGTCGTACCCCACGGCCACCCGCTGACCAAGTTGCCGAAGCTGACCCTCGAAGCCCTGGCCGAATACCCGATTGTCACTTATGTGTTCGGTTTTACCGGGCGTTCCAAGCTCGACGAAGCCTTCAGCCATCGTGGCCTGACGCCGAAAGTGGTGTTCACCGCTGCTGACGCCGACGTGATCAAAACCTACGTGCGTCTGGGTCTGGGCGTAGGCATCGTGGCTAAGATGGCCGTCGATACCAAGCTCGATAACGATCTGGTGGTGCTGGATGCCAGCGAGCTGTTCGAGTCGAGCATCACCAAGATCGGTTTCCGTCGTGGCACTTTCCTGCGTGGCTTCATGTGCGACTTCATCGAGAAATTCGCCCCGCACCTGACCCGCGAAGTCATGGCCAAGGCTATTCAATGCCACAACAAGCAAGAGCTGGAAGAGCTGTTCGACGGCGTCGAACTGCCCGTTCACTAAGCACCCGCTTCAGAGCACCTCGGTGACAGCAAACTGTTGCCGGGTGCCCGCCACCAGAATCTCCACCTCATCACCCTCGAACTTGCCCAGCAGGCTTTTGCCCAGTGGCGAGCGGGGGGTGATGACGGTGATCGGCTGACCCACCAATTCGATTTTCAGGCCCGCCGCGTCCGGCGCCAGAAACAGCCATTGCTCACGGCCCTTTTCATCTTCCAGGCCGAGCAGGGCGCCGACTTCGATGCCGCGATTTTCATCGTAGGCACGCAACGTCAGGTTCTGGCACAGCGCCAGTGAATGACGGATCTCCTCAACCCGCTTCGCCTGACCCGCCGCCAGATACGACGCCTCCAGCCCCAGCGTGTCGTATTTGTTTTCGGCGATGTTTTCTTCGTGGGTCGCGGTTTCGTAAGCGGTTTGCGCGGCGCGCTCGGCGATGTCGAGGTCGATGCGCAGCTTGTCGAGAATCAATTGGTGGACGCTGTGTTTGTTCATGATCAATCGCAGAATTGCAAAACGTTGGCGCGGCTCTTTTCGGTCGGCGCGGTCTGGTCCTGTTGCAGCCAGAACTGGCATTTGGGGTTCGACGCATTGCGCGAGTTGGCGCGCGCCTGATCCAGTCGAGCCTGCTGTTCATTCTTGCGCAGGTTTTCTTCGTACTGCTGGAACATCGGCGTTGCTGGCGGCGCAATGTCCGGCTGTGGCTCGACGGCTGCTGGCGGCTTGGCCAATTGCTGCACCGCTTGCGCGACGGGCGCCAGTTGCTCGGGGAAGATGAAGCGCGAAAGCAGCCAGCAGGTCAGCGCAATGGCGAGGAAACCCAGCCACAGGCCGAGCGCAATGCTGCCGGTCAGCTGCAGCGCGCTAAGCTGAACAGGCAAGGGACGACGCGGATTCGGGCGGTAGGGCATGGCGGCCTCCTGGCGGATGGTTACGGGCAAGCGGCGATTGTCGCACGAAGATTAATCGCCGTCGGCTCTTCTGCACGAAGGCATTTATGCGGACAATCGAGGTTTTTTGCCAACGGGAGAAAGGCATGGCTGAAGCGAAACCCCGCTGGGATATTTTTTGTACCGTGGTCGATAACTTCGGCGACATCGGCGTGACCTGGCGTCTGGCCCGGCAACTGGTGGCCGAACATGCCTTGCCGGTGCGTCTGTGGGTGGATGACCTGCGCGCATTCGAGCGCATCTGCCCGCAGATCGACATCAATCTTGCACAGCAGTGGCAACAGGGTGTCGAGGTGCGTCAGTGGCCGAGCGAATGGCGGCACGCCGACGCTGCCGATGTCGTCATCGCCGCCTTCGCCTGTCAGTTGCCCGCTGACTACATGGACAGCATGGCCGCACGGCAGACACAGCCGCTGTGGCTCAACCTCGATTATCTCAGCGCCGAAGACTGGGTCACCGGCTGTCACGGCTTGCCGTCGGTGAAATACAAATCGGTGCAAAAATTCTTCTTTTTCCCAGGCTTCAAGCCGGGCACCGGTGGCCTGCTACGTGAGCGCGGACTGCTCGAACAGCGTCGGCAGTTTCAGCGGGATGGGTCGGCGCAGCGACATTTCCTGCAAGGCTTGGGCATCGATCCCGCGTCCGACGCGCAATTAATCTCCCTGTTTGCTTATGAAAATGCCGGGCTGGCCAGTTGGCTGGATGTGCTGGCGGCTGACCCGCAACGCACCCACCTGCTGGTGCCGGAAGGGCGGATTCTGGGCGATGTGGCGCGCTGGCTGGGTGCGGAATTTCTGCCGGTGGGCGCGATTCATGTGCGCGATTCACTGACCGTGCAAGTACTGCCGTTCGTCCGTCAGGACCAATATGATCAGCTGCTGTGGTGCTGCGATTTCAACGCAGTGCGTGGCGAGGACTCATTCGTGCGCGCGCAATGGGCCGGGCGGCCAATGCTCTGGCACATTTATCAGCAGGACGACGATATCCATCTGGACAAGCTCGATGCTTTTCTTGCGCTCTATACTCACGGCCTTTCGCCCGCTGCGGCGCAGGCGATGAACGGTCTGTGGCGAGCGTGGAGCGCCGGGCAACCAATCGGCGAGCACTGGCTGGCGGTGCGAAATCATTGGCCTGAGCTTGAGGAAAACGCGCAAGCATGGTGTCTGGAACAGGCCTTGCAGGCCGATCTTGCCACGGCGCTGGTACAGTTTTATGTAAATTGGATATGATACGCGGCCTAGATTTTTGTAAATCCCATCCAAATTCGGATATTCGCAATGAAAACTGGTAAAGAACTCAAACCCGGTACCGTGATCCGTATCGACAACGATCCTTGGCTGGTCAGACAGCTGAATTCACCAAGTCGCGCCGTAACAGCGCGATCATGAAGACCAAGCTGAAGAACCTGCTGACCGGTTACAAGACCGAAACCGTTTACGGTGCGGACGACAAACTGGACGACGTGATCCTGGATCGTAAAGAAGCCACCCTGTCGTTCATCAGCGGTGACACTTACACGTTCATGGACACCACTGACTACACCATGTACGAACTGAACGCTGACGACATCGAAGCCGTTCTGCCGTTCGTTGAAGAAGGCATGACCGACGTCTGCGAAGCCGTATTCTTCGAAGGCCGTCTGGTTTCCGTAGAGCTGCCGACCACCATCGTGCGTCAGGTTGACTACACCGAAGGCTCCGCTCGCGGTGACACTTCCGGCAAGGTAATGAAGCCTGCCAAACTGAAGAACGGTACCGAACTGTCGGTTGCCGACTTCATCGAAATCGGCGACATGATCGAGATCGATACCCGCGAAGGCGGTTCCTACAAAGGCCGTGCGAAATAAGCACTGCTTTTTGCGCAAAGAAAAAACCCGACCATTGAGTCGGGTTTTTTTATGCCTGTTGCAAACACCCGGATGGGGTATTTATTTCAGGTGTTCCTTGAGCTCTTGCGCAGCCTGCAACATCGCCGAACGCACCGCCGGAACCTGGCTGACCACATTAAGCAAACCGTAATCGTGGATCATGCCGTTGTAACGCACCGACGTCACCGGCACGCCGGCTTCGTCGAGTTTGCGTGCATAAGCTTCGCCTTCATCACGCAACACGTCGGCACTGGCAGTCTGTACCAGTGCAGGCGGCAGGCCTTTGAGTTGCGCGGTGGTGGCGCGCAGCGGCGAGGCGTAGATCTCGTTGCGCTGTTTGGCGTCGGTGGTGTAGTTGTCCCAGAACCACTTCATCATGTTGCGAGTGAGGAAGTGCCCTTCGGCGTACTGGTCGTACGAACCGGTGTCGAAGTTGGCATCGGTCACCGGCCACAGCAGCACCTGGAATTTGATTGCCGGGGTGCCTTTGTCCTTGGCCATCAGCGCAACCACTGCGGCCATGTTGCCGCCGACGCTGTTGCCGGCCACGGCCAGGCGCTTGCCGTCGACATTGATCTCTTTGCCGTGTTCCGCCACCCATTTGGTTGCGGCGTAGGCTTGGTTGATCGCCACCGGATAATGCGCTTCCGGCGAAGGGGTGTAATTGACAAACACCGCCGCCGCCCCCGAACCGACCACCAGATCGCGCACCAGACGTTCGTGAGTGGGGAAATCCCCCAGCACCCAGCCGCCGCCGTGGAAGAACATGAACACCGGCAGCTCACCCTTGACCCCGGCCGGCCGGACGATGGTCAGGCTCAGCGGTTGACCATCGACCTGCACGGTCTTCTCGCTGACATCGGCTTTTGGCAGCGTCAACTTGACCCCGGACTGCGCGCCGACCAGCACGGCGCGGGCATCCTTGGGCGACAGCTGCTCAATCGGCTTGCCGCTGCCTGAATTCAGCGCATCGAGGAATGCCTGGGTGTTGTGTTCGACATCACCGGCGAAAGCGCTGTGTACCGACAGGGCGAGAAGGGTACCGGTCAAGACTTTGCTGAAAGTGTTCATGTTCAATTTCCTTGTTCGGGCCGGGGGCTTGTGTGATTACACGGTGACGTGCAGACGGACATCGACGTTGCCACGGGTGGCGTTGGAGTACGGGCAGACCTGGTGAGCGGCGTCGACCAGCGACTGCGCGTCGGCTTGTTCCAGGCCCGGCAGGCTGATGTGCAAGTCGATGTCCAGACCGAAACCGCCAGGGATCTGACCGATGCCGACATGAGCGGTAATCGAAGCGTCGTCAGGAATCTTGCGCTTGGTCTGGCTGGCGACGAATTTCAGTGCGCCGATGAAGCAGGCCGAGTAACCGGCAGCGAACAGTTGCTCAGGGTTGGTCGCCGCACCGCCAGCACCGCCGAGTTCTTTCGGGGTGGCCAGTTTGACGTCGAGTACGTTGTCGCTGGAGATCGCACGACCGTCACGGCCGCCAGTGGAAGTTGCGATTGCGGTGTAGAGAGTTTGCATGGTGTGAGCCTCATCGGTGGTGTTGTAGTGCGCTAATTGTTTGCGCGCTAAGTAGGTGTGAAGAGAATTTATAGCGCTAATGTTTAGCGCGCAGGATAAATTTACAGAAAAAGTGGCGTTTGGCTCAAAGGCGAGGCATGAGAGAGGGTCGTAAGGCTTGATCTAGAGCGTTTGGCGGGGGGAGTACCGTGGCGAAAAATATTTGTTGGCGCTGGACTCAGTGTGGGAGCGGGCGTGCTCGCGAAGGCGTCCTGTCAGCCAACGCTCGCTCTGACTGATCAATCGCTTTCGCGCCCAAGCCCGCTCCAACAGGGAATGTGGCAGGGCTTAATTCAGGCTGTCTTGCAGATGCCCTCGCAGCGCTTGCAGCTCGGCCTGCAACTTCTGCAAACGTTCGAGGGTGAAGCCACTCGCCCCAAGAATGCACTGCGGCACGGTTTGCGCCTTGTCGCGCAGGGCTCGGCCCGCTGCAGTCAGTTCGACGATCACTACGCGTTCATCTTCGCGGCTGCGGGTACGGCTGAGCAGGCCTTCGGCCTCCAGGCGTTTGAGCAACGGCGTCAGCGATCCGGGATCGGTCAGCAGGCGTGCGCTGATTTCTCCGACGGTCAAGCCATCTTTCTCCCACAGCACCATCATCGCCAGATACTGCGGATAGGTCAGGCCCAGCGCCTGCAACAGCGGCTTGTAGACCTTGGTCATCATTAGCGAAGTCGAGTGCAGGGCGAAGCACGCCTGATTATCGAGCAGAAGGTCGTCGCAGTTGTCGCGTTCGCAAGTCATTGTCAAAGCCTTGATCGTTGATCGTTTTTTAATCTAGCGCTCGAATCTTTAATGCGCCAGATAAATATGCCCGACGTCAGTGCCGGGCGAATTGCCGCTGCAATGCCAGATCCCACGGCGGCACCGGGCTGAAACGGGTTTTCAGATATTCCAGCAACAAACGACTGCGCGAATGAATCTGCTGTTCCATGCGCAGCGCGTAAATACCGGTGGACTCCGGTGGCGGCAGGCCATTTTCGCAGAACAACGGCACCAGCTCCCCTCGCAGCAGGTATTCGCTGGCCAGCCAGGTCGGCAGGTGTGCGACGCCCAGACCCGCCGCCGCGCCACACGCAAGCGCTTCGGCATTGTTGGCGCTCAGGCGCACGCGGGATGGCCGGTGCAGTTGCATTTGCCCGTCCACTTCGAATTTCCAGGCAAAGGGCGGCGCAAGGCCTTCCCAGTCGAGCCCGTCGTGGTCACTCAACTGCGCCGGATGCTCGGGCACGCCGCGCTGCTTGAGGTAGTCAGGGCTGGCGCAGGCGACGCGTACCATGCTCGCCAATGGCGTGGCGACCAGGCGCGAGTCAGCCAACTGCCCCGTACGCAACACCAGATCGACTTTGCCCAGACTGGTGCCGGCCATGTCGCTGAAGCTGTCGATCAGATGCATCTGCACATCCAGTCCCGGGTACAGCAGGAGAAAATCGGCAATTACCGGCGCCAGATGCCGCCTCCCGAAGGCTGCAGGCGCATCGATGCGGATCAGTCCTTCCGGCGCGCTGCTTAATGAAACGGCTTCGGCACGTGCCAGTTGCAACTCGGCGATGATCCGCCGCGCCCGTTCGGCAAACGCCAGACCGGCCGACGTCGGCAGGACCGCGTGGGTACTGCGCACGAACAGCTGACTGCCGACGGCACTTTCCAGGCTGTCGATGCGCCGGGCCACGGCGGAAGGGGTCAGCGGATGGCGGCGTGACGCGGCTGAGAAACTGCCACTCTCCAGTACATCGAGAAACAGGCCGAGCTGATCGGTCAATTGATTGGGATTCATGAGAAAACACGCTTGTGCAGGATCGGCAAAGCCATTGTGCGTTGCTGTGCGTTTCCCCGCTAGGCGCGAGTGCGTAGCATTGGCCGCCTGTCGTTAGAGGATTACCGTTGTGATGGATTTTCTGTTGTACCTGTTGTTCGGCGCTGCCCTTGGCACCTTGGGCGGGATCTTTGGCATCGGCGGTGGCTTGATTGCGATTCCTTTGCTCGGCGTTTGGTTCGGCCTCGATCAGCAGATCGCCCAAGGCACGGCGCTGGTGATGGTGGTGCCCAACGTGATGCTGGCGCTGTGGCGTTATCACCAGCGCAATCGCATCGAGTTGCGCCATGCGCTGCCGCTGGCGGTGATGGGTTTTTGCTTCGCCTGGCTCGGCTCGATCTGGGCGGTGGGCATCGATGCGCAAACCATGCGCATCGGGTTTGTCGCCTTTCTGGTGGCGCTGTCGGCGTACAACCTGCTGAAAATGTTCGGCCCGCGGCCAGCACCGACCGCCCAAATGCGCCATTCGTGGCCATGGCTGGGCGTGCTCGGCGCGGCGTCAGGAACCATGGGCGGCTTGTTCGGCGTGGGGGGCGCAGTGGTCGCCACGCCGGTGCTGACCAGCCTGTTCGGCACTACCCAAGTGGTCGCTCAGGGCTTGTCCCTGGCGCTGGCCCTGCCGAGTACCGGCGTGACGCTGGTGACTTATGCGGTACACCACGAAGTCGACTGGATGATCGGCTTGCCGCTGGCGCTTGGCGGTCTGGCCAGCATCAGTTGGGGCGTGAAAGTTGCCCACGCGATGCCGGAAAAACTCCTGCGTGGGCTGTTCTGCGGCTTCCTCGTGCTGTGTGCGGTGATGCTCGCGTTTAAAGTTTGAAGCCCTCGACGATGTGCTCGGCCAGGCATTCAGTGATCGGCGACGGGTTGTTCAGGTTGCGGATCAGCATGATGCTGGCCTCGGGCAGCAACGGCAGGTCTTCGGCGGTGCCAAGAATGCGCATGTCCGGAGTGATCAGGCTCTCCAGTTGCGCGGTGATCGCCAGCCCCGCGCTGACCACGGCCATCAGCGCCGACAGGCTGCTGCTGTTGTAGGCGATGCGGTAATCGCGGCCCATCGCGTCCAGCGCATTGCACGCCCACAAGCGGCAGAAGCAGTCGCTGTTGAACATCGCCAGGGGCAACGGCGTCTGCTCGTGGGCACTGAAATTCTGCGCCTCGGCCCACACAAAGCGCTCCTTGCGCAGCAACTGGCCGATCTCGTTGCCCGGTTCACGGGTGACGATCGACAAGTCCAGATCGGTGCGCTGCAGCAACTGTTTGCTCGACTCGCAATGCACTTCGATCTGGATCAGCGGATAAAACTGCGCAAACCGCGACAGGATCCCCGGCAGAAAGCGCATCACATAATCATCCGGCGTGCCGATGCGCACGGTGCCGACCATGTGCGGCTCACGCAAGGTATTGAACACCTCACTGTGCAGTTTGAGAATGCGCCGCGCATAGCCGAGCAATACCTGGCCTTCAGCGGTCAGTCGCACCTGACGGCCATCGCGCTCGAACAACTGGCGCTGTAACACGTCTTCTTCCAGGCGTTTCATCTGCATGCTCACCGCCGACTGGGTGCGGTTGACCATCTCGCCGGCACGGGTGAAACCACCCTGATCGGCGATCGCCACGAAGGTACGCAGGACATCGGTATCGATACTGGGGTAGGCGGACAATTGATGAATCTCCGTGATGCATGCCATCAGAAACATTCGTTGGATTGATCTTAGCGCCGGGACGAGACTTGAGCCATCCACAAAAGGAGGCAAGACGATGAAAGGTCAAAGAGAGTATGTGAACGAAGAACAGCTGTCGGGCCACGGCCATATCGTGTCCGATCTGCTGCACAAATTCAGTCGTTGGTACGAACTGCACCGTGAACGGGAAATGCTCGCCGGTTTGAGCGATGAGGCGCTGAAGGACATCGGCATCAGCCGCGCCGATGTCGAACATGAAACCGTGCGGCCGTTCTGGGACGACCCGATGCATAAATGATGAGGCTATTGCTACACAAACCCCTTTCAGGTGAGGTAGGTTGCGAGCAGACATGGAGGAATAAATGCCCGCGACAGTGTCCTTTTCCCTCAAACAGGCGCGACGTCTGGCGCTGGCTGCCCAAGGGTTCAACGGGCGCCAGCCGCCAACCGTTACCGCCAACCATCTCAACCGGCTGATCGAACGGCTGGGCCTGCTGCAAATCGATTCCGTCAATGCCGTGGTGCGCTCGCACTACCTGCCGCTTTTTTCCCGTCTCGGTTCCTATTCTTTCGACTTGCTCGACCAGGCTGCCTGGAGTTCGGGGCGCCGGCGCACGTTGTTCGAATACTGGGGCCATGAAGCTTCGTTGTTGCCGCTGTCGATGTATCCGTTGCTGGGCTGGCGCATGCAGCGGGCCAGACGCGGCGAGGGCATCTATCAGCAATTGGCGAAGTTCGGTCGCGAACAGCGAGAGACGATTCGCCGCGTGCTGGCATCGGTCGAACAGCAGGGCGCCTTGGGCGCCGGCAGTCTGTCGACTCGCGAAGACAAGGCTGGGCCGTGGTGGGACTGGAGTGCGGAAAAGCTTGCGCTGGAATGGTTGTTCGCTGCCGGTGAAGTGACCGTGGCCGGGCGACGCGGGTTTGAGCGTTTGTACGATTTACCGGAGCGGGTGATACCCGCGGCGATCCTGCAGCAGCCGATGCCGGATGAGGCCGAGGCGCAACGCGGCCTGTTGCTGCATGCGGCGGGGGCATTGGGCGTCGGCACGGAAAAAGACCTGCGCGATTATTTCCGCTTGAGCCCGGCGGATGCGCGGCCGCGTCTGGCTGAACTGGTCGAGGCGGGGCAGTTGCAGATGTGCGAAGTCGGCGATTGGCGGCAGATCGCTTATTGCCTGCCGGAGCCCAAAGTGCCGCGCAGGGTTACTGCCAGTGCGCTGTTGTCGCCGTTCGACTCGTTGATCTGGGAACGCAGCCGCACCGAGCGGCTGTTCGATTTCCGCTATCGCCTGGAGATTTACACACCGCAGCCCAAGCGGGTTTACGGCTATTACGTGCTGCCGTTTTTGCACAACGAACGGATCGCCGCGCGAGTCGATCTGCGCGGCGAGCGAGCGGCGGGGCAGTTGGCGGTGCATGCGGTGCACGAGGAAGAAGCCGGGCTGGACGAGGAGGGCATGCTGGCGCTGGCCGCGAACCTGCAGCGGATGGCGCAGTGGCTCGGAATGGCCCGGGTGCAGTTGAATTGTCAGCGCGAGAGTGCGGCTCGGCTGAGGCTGGCATTGGCGCAAGTGGATGGCGCCGGCACCCTGTAGGCGCTGCCGAAGGCTGCGATCTTTTGATCTTGTTTTGAAGATCAAAAGATCGCCGCCTTCGGCAGCTCCTACACGGGGTGCGGTCTAGCGCCGGACCTGCTTCAACGTTTCGGCAATCAAAAACGCCAATTCCAGCGACTGGTCAGCATTCATCCGTGGGTCGCAGTGGGTGTGATAGCGATCGGATAAGCCATCCTCGGTAATCGGCCGTGCGCCGCCGATGCACTCGGTGACGTTCTGTCCGGTCATCTCGATGTGAATGCCGCCGGCATAGCTGCCTTCCGCTTCGTGCACTTGGAAGAACTGCTTCACTTCACCAAGGATCTGCGCAAAGTCGCGGGTCTTGTAGCCGCTGCTGGCCTTGATGGTGTTGCCGTGCATCGGATCGCAGCTCCAGAGAACTTGTTTGCCTTCACGCTGCACCGCGCGGATCAGCGCCGGCAAGTGATCGCCGACCTTGTTCGCACCCATCCGCGCAATCAGGTTCAAGCGGCCAGGATCGTTGTCCGGGTTGAGCACGTCGATCAGGCGAATCAGGTCATCGGGGTTCATGCTCGGGCCGACCTTGACGCCGATCGGGTTGTTCACCCCGCGCAAGAATTCGACATGCGCGCCGTCGAGCTGGCGGGTGCGGTCGCCGATCCACAGCATGTGCGCCGAGCAATCGTAGTAATCGTTGGTCAGGCTGTCGCGGCGCACGAAGGCTTCTTCGTAGTTCAGCAGCAACGCTTCGTGGGCGGTGAAGAAACTGGTTTCGCGCAGTTGCGGCGAGCTGTCCATGCCGCAGGCGCGCATGAACGCCAGGGTTTCATCGATACGATCAGCGAGGTGGCTGTACTTTTCGGCCAGCGCCGAGTTGGCGATGAAATCCAGATTCCATTTGTGCACCTGATGCAGGTCGGCAAAACCGCCCTGAGCAAAGGCGCGCAGCAGGTTCAGGGTCGCGGTGGACTGGTGATAAGACTGCAGCAAACGCTCCGGATCCGGCACGCGGCTCTTTTCATCGAAGCCGATGCCGTTGACGATGTCGCCGCGATAGGCAGGCAGCGTCACGCCGGCAATGGTTTCGTCATTGGCCGAACGCGGCTTGGCGAACTGGCCGGCCATGCGCCCGACCTTGATCACCGGGCAGCCGGCGGCAAAGGTCATGACGATCGCCATTTGCAGCAACACTTTGAAGGTGTCGCGGATCTTCGCGGCGGAAAATTCGGCGAAGCTTTCCGCGCAATCGCCGCCCTGCAACAGGAACGCGCGGCCCTGCGTGACTTCGGCAAACTGCCGGCGCAGCTCGCGCGCTTCGCCGGCGAACACCAGCGGCGGATAGCTGGCCAGGGTCTGCTCGACCTGGTGCAGGTGGGCAGCGTCGGGGTATTGCGGTTGTTGCTGGATCGGCAGGGCGCGCCAGCTGTCAGGGCTCCACGGTTGGCTCATCACGGTCTCGAAGTTTGATACGCAGGGGAGCGCCATGTTAGCAGCAATTAGTGCGTGACCTGTTCCCGCCCCATCGCCGACAATCGCCGCTTTGCCACGGCACCACAGCGGTGCCATCGCGTCACCGCGCCCGGTGACCATCAGGAGACAAAATGACTGAGGAGCGCGTCGAGCATCTGCTCGCCGAAGTACAGGATGAGTTCGGCGTGATTCGCGTGCTGGAAGTGGCCGATTACCGCTTTCTCGAGTTCGGCGATGCGATCGAGCAGAGCTGCGTGTTCACTGCCGACCCGAGCTGGCTGGAGTACGACTACACCCGCGCCATGTTGATTGGCGCGCTGTGCCACGAGCAGCCGGAGAGCGCGCTGTTTCTCGGTTTGGGTGCTGGCACGCTGACCCAGGCTTGTCTCAGGTTTCTGCCACTGGAAGACGTCGAGGCCATTGAATTGCGTCCGGATGTGCCGCGCCTGGCCATTGAATACCTGGGCCTGGACGATGACCCGCGGCTGTACATTCGGGTTGGTGATGCGCTGGAGTTGCTGCCGACGGCAGAGCCGGCGGATCTGATTTTCGTCGACCTCTATACTGATTTCGGTCCCGGTGTCGGGCATCTGGCCTGGAGCTTTCTCGGCGATTGTCAAAAGCGCCTGAATCCGGGCGGCTGGCTGGTGATCAACCAGTGGGCCACCGATGACGGCAAGCCGTTGGGCGCGGCGTTGTTGCGCGGGCTCTATCACCGGCATTACTGGGAGCTGCCGGTGAAGGAGGGCAATGTGATTCTGATTGTCCCGGCGGATCTCGATCAGGCGCTGGACATGCAGGCGCTGACGCGAAGGGCCGAAGCGCTGGCGCCGCAGTTGGGGTATTCGTTGCAGTCGTTGATCAACTGTATTCGGCCAGCAACCTGAGTGGCGATTCGTTCACTGTAGGAGCTGCCGAAGGCTGCGATCTTTTGATTCTGATCTTAAAAAAAACAAGATCAAAAGATCGCAGCCTTCGGCAGCTCCTACAGGGGGGCACTGTCAGATGCCTTTGAATATCCCAGGTCGCCGCTCCACCAACGATCGCACCCCCTCCCTGGCATCTTCAGTGGCGAGCAGTTTCTTTACCAACGCCGGTAACGCCTGAGCCGCCGCCATCTCCCCCTCATAGCGCGCCTGTCGCGCCGACAGCAATGTCGCCTGCACTCCGAGCGGCGCCTGCCGGGCAATCCGCTCTGCCAGCTCGATCGCCCTTGGCATCAAGTCTTCACTGGCCATCACTTCCTGCACCAGTCCCAGATGCAACGCATCGTGGGCATCGAACTCATCGCCGGTGAGCAACCAGCGCATCGCATTACCCCAACCGGCGATCTGTTGAAAGCGTAAAGTCGCCCCGCCAAATGGAAAGACCCCACGCTGCACTTCCATCTGCGCGAAGCGGGTATTGCTCGCACACAGGTTGATATCCGCCGCCAGCATCAGCTCGATGCCAATGGTCAGGCAGTAACCCTGAGCGGCGACAATCACCGGTTTGCTCACCCGTGGCCCGACGAATACGCCCCACGGATTGCAACCGCCGGTCGGAACCTGCCAGCCTTCGGCCAACGCCGCGCTGGCATTGACCAGATCGAGCCCGCTGGTGAAATGCTCGCCGTGGCCAAACACCACGGCCACCCGCGCCTCGTTGTCGGCCTCGAACTCGCCGTAGGCCAGGCTCAGGTCGTCGAGCAGGTCGAGATCGAAGGCGTTGCGCTTGGCCGCCCGATCAAGGCCGATCAGGTGCACGTGACCACGACGTTCTCGGCTGACGCGGCCGGCGCAGGGCTGATTCATGGCTAAATCCTCAAGCGGGAAGGGCGGGTGCGCGGCGCTTTGCCGCAGGTCGGTGAACCGTTTAAGCGTCATCGCCCGCAGGGCCGGGCCTTTGCAAAATAGACCGTTGCGCGATTATCCGCAAAACCCCGTTACACGGCGGTGACACACGGATAAGGGCCACAAAAAAAGCTCCCTTTTCGGGCGAAATCCGGTATAGTGCGCGCCGGCCTTTAACCGGGCCGCGTTTAGGTAGCGCATTTCCCGAAGTCAGCTTCGGCTGCACGTCCGCATTGCGGGCTCTTCCTTGACGATTCATCTTCATTCATTCGTTTTCGCAAATCCCCGCCGACAAAGCTGCCAGGGCGACTCTTGAGTCTCAACACGGCATGCGCAGCTTTGGAGCATGGGTCTTTGCGGATGCACTTAGTGGCAGACCCATGACCCAGGAAACCGGCGGATTCGCCGCTTTTAATCTCAACCCGAATATTCTTGCAGCCGTCGCAGCGACCGGCTACGAAGAGCCTTCGGCGATTCAGCAGCAATCGATCCCGATCATCATGGCCGGCCAGGACATGATTGGCCAGGCGCAAACCGGTACCGGTAAAACCGCCGCGTTCGCACTGCCTATTCTGCACCGCATCGATCCTGCCAAGCGCGAACCGCAAGCCCTGATCCTGGCGCCGACCCGAGAGTTGGCGCTGCAAGTAGCAACCGCTTTTGAAACCTACGCCAAGCAAATGCCAGGCGTTACCGTCGTGGCTGTTTACGGCGGCGCGCCGATGGGCCCGCAACTCAAGGCAATCCGTAATGGCGCACAGATCGTTGTCGCCACCCCGGGTCGTCTGTGCGACCACCTGCGCCGCGATGAGAAAGTCCTGTCGACCGTTAACCATCTGGTTCTCGACGAAGCTGACGAAATGTTGAAGCTGGGCTTCATGGATGACCTGGAAGTCATCTTCAAGGCTCTGCCAGCGACCCGTCAGACCGTATTGTTCTCGGCGACCCTGCCGCAGTCGATCCGCGCCATTGCCGAACGCCACCTGCGCGATCCGCAACACGTGAAGATCCAGACCAAGACCCAGACCGTCACCGCGATCGAACAGGCTCACCTGTTGGTTCACGCTGACCAGAAAACCTCGGCCGTGCTCAGCCTGCTGGAAGTCGAAGACTTCGACGCCCTGATCATGTTCGTACGCACCAAGCAAGCGACCCTGGACCTGGCCAGCGCCCTCGACGCCAAAGGCTACAAAGCCGCCGCGTTGAACGGTGACATCGCCCAGAACCAGCGTGAGCGTGTTATCGACTCGCTCAAGGATGGCCGTCTGGACATCGTTGTCGCGACCGACGTTGCTGCCCGTGGTCTTGACGTTCCGCGCATCACTCACGTGTTCAACGTTGACATGCCGTACGACCCAGAGTCCTACGTACACCGTATCGGCCGTACCGGCCGTGCCGGTCGCGAAGGTCGTGCACTGCTGCTGGTGACTCCACGTGAGCGCCGTATGCTGCAAGTGATCGAGCGCGTAACCGGTCAGAAAGTTGCCGAAGTACGCCTGCCAGACGCTCAAGCCGTTCTCGATGCACGCATCAAGAAACTGACCAACAGCTTGTCGCCGCTGGTCGCTGATGCCGAGTCGACTCACGGTGAGCTGCTCGACCGTCTGACCGCCGACATCGGTTGCACCCCGCGCGCCCTGGCTGCTGCGTTGCTGCGCAAGGCCACCAACGGTCAAGCGCTGAACCTGGCGGCGATCGAGAAGGAACGTCCACTGGTGCCGAACAACGCACCGCGTGGCGACCGTCCTGAGCGTTCCGGTGATCGTCCGGACCGCGGTGATCGCGAGCGTCGCGCGCCAATGCCTTTGGGCGAAGGTCGTGCTCGTTGCCGTACCGCGCTGGGTGCGCGTGACGGTATCGCTGCGAAAAACCTGCTGGGCGCCATCCTCAACGAAGGCGGTCTGGCCCGTGAAGCGATCGGTCGCATCCAGGTGCGTGACAGCTTCAGCCTCGTCGAACTGCCGGAAGAAGGTCTGGAAAAACTCCTGACTAAACTGAAGGACACCCGCGTGGCCGGTAAGCAGCTCAAACTGCGTCGCTACCGCGAAGATTGATCCGCCCTTGGGCTGATTGATCGCAGATAAAAAATCCCCGACTGGTTCGGGGATTTTTTTTGCCTGTTCATCGGGCTGCATAAACCCTATGGCAGCTGGCTTGCCAGCGATAACGTCAGCCGAAACGATAAATATCCATACCTAGCGCGCCCATCGTGAAACCCTGATGCGCCACGTTCAACTCACCGCCCGCACCCCGGGCAAAATACAACGGCAACAAATGCTCATCGCTCGGGTGGCTACGCACGGCATGCGGCGCCTGCTGGCGATAGTCATGCAGCGCCGTCTCATCGTCAGCGGCCAGCTTGTCGATCATCCAGTCACGAAACTCACGTGCCCACGGTTCAATGCTTTCCGGGCCGGCATGCCAGTCCAGCTCGCGCAGGTTGTGAGTGATGCTGCCGGAGCCAATCAACAGAACGGCTTGTTCACGCAGGCTCGCCAGCGCACGGCCAACCCGTGTCTGCAGCGCCGGCCCGCCGCGACTTGGCAGCGAGACTTGCACCACCGCAATATCCGCCTGCGGATACATCAGTGACAGTGGCACCCACACGCCATGATCGAACGGTCGTTGCGGATCGAGCCGCGCTGACAGGTCATTGGCGTTCAGCATTTGAGCCACTTCAGCGGCCAACGGCGGATTGCCCGGTGCCGGGTACTGAACCTCAAACAGCGCACGGGGGAATCCGCCGAAGTCGTGCCAGGTTTCCGGGCGCGGGTGGCTGCTAACCAGCAACTCGTGGCTTTCCCAATGCGCCGAGACGATGACGATGGCTTTGGGGCGCGGCAGTTCAGCGGCCAGTCGCGCCAGTGCCGGGCCGCTGGCGCCGGGTTCCAGCGCAAGCATCGGTGAGCCGTGGGAGATAAACAGGCTGGGCAACATGGACGGGCTCCTGAGCGATTATGATGAGCCATCTTCAGCCAGATCATCGATCTGAATCTAATATAAGTTCCTGCGGTTTTTCATCGGTTTTTCGGGAGTGATCCATGCAGCCTGAGTTTTGGTACAAGAAATGGGATTCGAACCAGATCGGCTTTCATCAGCCCGACGCCAATCCGTATTTGCAGCGTTACTGGCCAGAGCTGGCGATTGCAGCGTCTGCGCGGGTGTTGGTGCCGCTGTGTGGGAAAAGTCTGGACTTGTTGTGGCTGGCCGGGCAGGGGCATTCGGTGCTCGGGGTAGAGCTGTCAGTGAAAGCCGTCGAGGACTTTTTCAGTGAGCATCGGCTTGACCCGCGAATCAGCGAGAAGGGCGCTTTCAAGGTGTATCGCAGCGATACCGTCGAGTTGTGGTGCGGAGATTTCTTTGCGCTGACGGCGGAGGATGTTGCCGGTTGCACGGCGTTGTATGACCGCGCCGCGTTGATTGCCTTGCCGGACGCGATGCGCCAGCGATATGCGGCGCATCTGCAGCAGTTGCTGGGGCACGGAATGCAGGGGCTGCTGATCACTCTGGATTACGATCAGACGCAGATCCCGGGGCCGCCATTTGCAGTGGAGAATGATGAAGTACAGCGGTTGCTGGGCCAGGGTTGGCAGGTGGATAGGCTGGAAGAGCGGGATATTCTGGCTGAAAGCCCCAAGTTTGTGCAGGGCGGGGCTAAGTGGTTGGTGGAGCGGGTTTATCGGGTTTCTTCCCGATAGTTTTAAGTTAACTGTTCCGGCGTCTTCGGGAGCAAGGCCCTCCCACAGGGCTCATGTCGTTTCATGGATTATTTGTAAAACGCGATCGTTGTGGGAAGTGGCTTGCTCCCGAAGATGCCCGCCCAGCCGCCCTATCTTTAACAGACGAAAAAGCCCGCATCACTGCGGGCCTTTTCATGATCACCGGTTGAATCAACCGCGACGACGCAATGCGTCGATACGCTCTTCCAGTGGCGGGTGGCTCATGAACATGCGGGCGAAGCCCTGTTTGATGCCACCGTTGATGCCGAAGGCGTTCAGGGTGTCGGGCATGTGCACCGGCAGGCCCTGTTCGGCACGCAGACGTTGCAGAGCGCCAATCATCGCGCTGGTACCGGCCAGTCGGGCACCGGCCTCGTCGGCACGGAATTCGCGCTTGCGCGAGAACCACATGACGATTGCGCTGGCGAGGATGCCCAGCACCAGTTCGGCGAAGATGGTCGCCACGTAGTAGGCGATACCCTGGCCCTCTTCGTTCTTGAAGATCACCTTGTCGACGAAATTACCGATGATCCGGGCGAAGAACATCACAAAGGTGTTCACCACGCCCTGGATCAGCGCCAGGGTGACCATGTCACCGTTTGCCACGTGACCGATTTCGTGGGCCAGTACGGCTTTCACTTCATCGGGCGAGAAACGCTCGAGCAGGCCCTGGCTGACCGCGACCAGCGCGTCGTTCTTGTTCCAGCCGGTAGCGAAGGCATTCGCTTCGTAGGCCGGGAAGATCCCGACTTCAGGCATCTTGATCCCGGCTTCGCGGGACAGTTGCTCGACCGTTTGCAGCAGCCATTGCTCATGACGGGTGCGTGGCTGGCTGATGATTTGCGTGCCGGTGCTCATCTTCGCCATCCACTTGGAGATGAACAGCGAGAACAGCGAGCCGGCGAAACCAAAGACCGCACAGAAAACCAGCAGTTGACTGAGGTCGAGATCGACCCCGTTGGCCGCCATGAACCCGTTGAAGCCGAACAGGCTCAGGGTGATGCTGGCTATCAGCACGACCGCAAGGTTAGTGGCCAAAAACAGCAGGATGCGCATCATGGTTGTAGAACTCTCCTCAAGCTAAAGATTTAGCGTACTGCGGGGTATATAAGGTGCGGCACCGGGCTATTCAACCGAGTGACTATTTCAAACTGTGTCCTACAGCAGTTTCGTGAGTGAAAAGGAAAATTCCCACCCGAGATTCCGATATGGATGACACACCCTTTCATCCCGCCATCATTAGGTCAGACATGCCTTCAAGGCTCGCTGTGAAAGTGTAGAAGGGCTGCAAAGGTGCGAAACAAAGATGTGTTGCTGAATCAGACAGTGCGCAACAGACAATCCGCTGCGCACTGCGGGCCCACTACTGACGGTAGGACTTGAGGAAGTTGCCGATGCGGCCTATGGCCATTTCCAGGTCATCGACGCGGGGCAAGGTGACTACACGGAAGTGATCGGGCCACGGCCAGTTGAACGCCGTGCCTTGCACCACCAGCAGCTTCTCGGAGAGCAGCAGGTCGAGGACAAATTTTTCGTCGTTGTGGATCGGACAGACCTTCGGGTCGATCTTCGGGAACGCATACAGCGCGCCCATCGGTTTGACGCAACTGACGCCGGGAATATCGTTGAGCAACTCCCATGTGCGGTTGCGCTGTTCCAGCAGACGGCCCTGCGGCAGCACCAGATCGTTGATGCTCTGGTAGCCGCCGAGTGCGGTCTGGATTGCGTGCTGGCTCGGCACGTTGGCGCACAGACGCATGTTGGCCAGCATGTCGATGCCTTCGATGTAGCTCTGCGCGTTGTGTTTCGGCCCGGAGATGGCGATCCAGCCGGAGCGGAAACCGGCCACGCGATAGGATTTCGACAGACCGTTGAAAGTCAGGCAGAGCAGGTCTGGCGCCAGCGAAGCAGTGCAGACATGCACGGCGTCGTCGTACAGAATCTTGTCGTAGATCTCATCGGAGAACACCACAAGATTATGTGCACGGGCGATTTCCAGCATGCCCAGCAGTACTTCTTTCGAATAGACCGCACCGGTCGGGTTGTTCGGGTTGATGATCACCATCGCCTTGGTGTTCGGAGTGATCCTGGCCTTGATGTCGGCCAGGTCCGGGAACCAGTCGGCGCCCTCGTCACACAGGTAATGCACGGCGTTACCGCCGGCGAGGCTGACGGCAGCCGTCCACAGCGGGTAATCCGGGGCCGGCACCAGCACTTCGTCGCCGTTGTTGAGCAGCGCCTGCAGCGACATTACGATCAGTTCGGAAACGCCGTTGCCCAGGTAGATGTCTTCGATGCCGACACCTTCGACCTGCTTCTGCTGGTAGTACTGCATCACCGCCTTGCGCGCGCTGAACAGGCCTTTGGAGTCGCTGTAGCCTTGCGCGGTCGGTAGATTGCGGATCACGTCCTGAAGGATTTCGTCCGGCGCTTCGAAACCAAACGGCGCCGGGTTGCCGATGTTCAGCTTGAGGATGCGCTGGCCTTCCTCTTCCAGTCGTTTGGCGTGCTTGAGCACCGGGCCGCGAATGTCGTAGCAGACGTTGGCGAGCTTGTTCGATTTGCTGAACTGCATGGCGATGTGATCCCGAAAATGAACGATCCAGGCGGCAAATGGACAACCGTACTGGGATTGCTGCGTCTTCGCACAGGCGGAGGTCTGACGCTTTTGCGCTCAGAATCCGTTTGAATGCGCCCTGTCTGGCTGCCAGACTGGCGCGTGACGAGGCGCAATCATACGTGCCGCCCGATCCGTGGAAAAGGTACAGATCGGGCTTTTTCAGCCGCTGAGGTGTGATGATGGAAAAGTTGCAGAAAACCCTTGAAGAGTGGAAGGCCATGCTCGACCCCGAGCAGTACAACGTCTGCCGTCTGAGTGCCACCGAGCGCCCGTTCTCGGGCAAATACAACGACACCAAAACTGACGGTGTCTATCACTGTGTCTGCTGCAACGAGCCGCTGTTCGATTCCCAGACCAAATTCGACTCCGGCTGCGGCTGGCCGAGCTTCTACGCGCCGATCGGCGAAAGTGCGATGACTGAAATCCGCGACACCAGCCACGGCATGATCCGCACCGAAGTGAAATGCGCGCGCTGTGATGCGCACTTGGGCCACGTGTTCCCGGATGGTCCGCCACCGACCGGCCTGCGTTATTGCATCAACTCGGTGTGCCTGAATCTTGAGCCGCGCGAATAATCGAAACAGGCGACATCACGTCGCCTTTTTAATTGGTTATTAGATTGCGCACAATTCAATTGCTCGTTATGTTTGCGCTTTCCTCACCATTGCGGAGCCGTCTCATGAGTGACAACTTGCTGAATATCCCCTGTACAACCATCAAGGGTGAGCAAAAAACCTTGGCCGATTTCGCCGGTAAAGCCGTGCTGGTGGTCAATACTGCGAGCAAGTGTGGCTTCACTCCGCAATACAAGGGCCTCGAACAACTCTGGCAGACCTACAAGGACCAGGGGCTGGTGGTGCTGGGTTTTCCCTGCAACCAGTTCGGCAAACAGGAACCGGGTAATGAAGGCGCCATCAGCGAGTTCTGCGAACTGAATTTCGGCGTCAGCTTCCCGTTGTTCAGGAAGATCGACGTCAACGGCGCCGATGCTCATCCGCTGTTCGTGCAGTTGAAGAAGCGCGCCCCGGGCGTGCTCGGCTCGCAGGGCATCAAGTGGAATTTCACCAAATTCCTGATCGGCAAAGACGGCCAGTTGGTCAAGCGTTTCGCCCCGACGACCAAGCCGCAGGACCTGAGCGCCGAGATCGAAGCGCTGCTGAAATGAGCGTGCCGGTTGATTCGCTGAGGCTCGACAGCCAGTTGTGCTTCAAGTTGTACGCAGCCTCGCGGGCGGTGATTCGTGCCTACAAGCCGATGCTTGATCAGTTGGGCCTGACCTACCCGCAGTATCTGGCGATGCTGGTGCTGTGGGAGTGGCAGGACGCGGCACCCGAGCAGCCGACCGTGAAAGCCTTGGGCGAGCGCCTGGCGCTGGACTCAGGGACTTTGACGCCATTGCTCAAGCGTCTGGAGCAGATCAGTCTGGTCCAGCGCCAGCGCTCGGCACGCGATGAACGTGAGGTGCATTTGAGCCTGACAGCTGCCGGACAAGCGTTGCGCGAGCAGGTCGGGCCGTTGAAGGCGCGCCTGCTCTGCGACAGCGGCGTCGATCTCGACCGGCTCAATGATTTACGCGCCGGCCTCGATCACTTGCTCGGGCAGATCAAAGTGCTGTCGTAGTCGGCATCCACTGATCCAGCAACGCCGCGAGTTCTTCACGGCGAAACGGTTTGGCCAGGTAGTCGCTCATGCCGGCGGCGCGGCAACGTTCGCGCTCTTCGGACATGGCATTGGCGGTCAGCGCGACAATCGGCAGATTCGGCCAGCGCCCGCTCTGACGAATCTGTCGACTGGCTTCATAGCCATCCATCACCGGCATGTTGCAATCCATCAGCACCAGATCGAAATCGGCAAACTCCAGTTGGTCCAGCGCCTCGGCGCCATGACCCGCTACGACCACATCGCAGCCAAGCTTGCCCAGCATGCCTTTGGCGACCAGTTGGTTGACCGGATTGTCCTCGACCAGCAGCACTTTGCCCCGACGCGCGGACGGCGAGGCGTCCGCTTGCGCTTCGCTGAGGGTGGCGACGTCCGGTTGCAGAATACGCCGCAGGTGCTGGTACAGCGCATTGCGCGCCAACGGCCGGGCCTGTTGCTGCAGGGGCGCAAGGGCGGCGGCTTCTTCGCTGGGCAGAAAACTGCCGTAAGCCGTCACCAGCAGGATCGGCGCAGTAATATTTGGACGCAGACCGAACAGGCACTCGGGGCAATCAGTGATCAGTACGTCAGGATTGAGGCCCAGCAGCGAATCATCAATGGTGCGCTGCGTGTATTCGAGGCCCCAGACCGGTAAAAGGCTTTTCAGTAATTCAGCCAGACCACTGCTCGCAGCAGTGATCGCGAGAACCTTGCCGCGTAACGGTGCCGGCGCCAGGGCGCGGGTGTGAATGGGCAATGGTAGTTCGGCGCAGAACTGGCTGCCGAAACCACTTTCAGAGCTGATGGTCAGACGGCCCTGCATCGCTTCGCAAAGATTATAGGTCAACGCCAGCCCCAGCCCGGTGCCGCCGTACTGACGAGTGATGCCAGCACCGGCCTGAGTGAACGGCTGGAAGATTTTCACCTGGGCTTCCTGGGCGATACCGATGCCGGTGTCGCAGACGTCGATGCGCACGCCATTTTTGTGCGCCGACAGACGCACATCGACCCGACCGAAGCGGGTGAATTTCAGCGCATTGGACAGCAGGTTACTGACGATCTGCCGCACTCGGGTCGGGTCGCCCAGCACGAGTGCCGGGAAGTGCGGCTCGATCAGACAGGTCAACTCGACGCTCGGCGCGGCATTCTGCGACAGCAGGTTGGCGGTGTCCTCGATCAGCGAACCAAGGTCGAACGGGATGTTTTCCAGCTCCAGTTGCCCGGCGTCGAATTTCGACAGGTCGAGAATGTCGTTGAGCAACTCCACCAGCACCTTGCCCGAGTCGTGGGCGATCGACAGTTGTTGCTGCTGCTCGGCGTTCAACGGGCCATCCAGCGACAGCGCGATCATTCCCAGCAAACCGTTGAGCGGCGTGCGGATTTCATGGCTCATGTTGGCCAGGAAGGCCGAACGCGCCTCGGCCATGTCCAGTGCAGTGCGGCGCGCCGCTTCCAGTTCTTCGTTGGATTGACTCAGGCGGGTATTGATTGCCTTGAGTTCGGCGGTACGCGCCGAGACGATGTCTTCAAGCTGCGCAAGGTATTCGGTCAGGCGGTTTTCCGCTGTGCGCCGTTGCTGGATTTCGGTGGCGATATTCTCGAATTGCTGATTGGCAACTTTGACCAGTACGCCGATTTCATCGTTGCCGTGCCCGGCGGGACACTCGAGCGTGGTTGGCTCGGCGCTGCGTGGATCGCGGCCGCTGAGTTCACGGATGACTCGCACCAGTGGCTTGGTCAGCATCACGTAGAACAGCGCCAGCAGAATCCCGGTCAGCAGCAGGCTGCGAGCAAAACCGTTGAGCAGGGTGACTTCCGCGCGGCGCAAAAAGCGACTGCCAAAAGCATAGGTGTCGACTTCCAGTTTCAGCACGCCGAGGGATTCGTTGGGCAGGTGATCGAGGTACAGACGGTCTTCAAAATGACGCTTGGCGCCGAACAGGAAGTCGCTGATCAGCCGATAGTTGCTTTGCAACTCCGGGCGTTTGACGTTGGCCAGCACGGTATCGTTGTTGTCGATCAGTTGCGCCGCGATGATCGCGGGCGAGCGCAGCAGGCCCAGAGTGAGTTCCTGCGCCAGTTCGGCGTCGATGTTGTAGGCAATGCGCGAGGCCGGATTGTGGCTGATTTCGAGTAGCGCGAGGATTTCCCGGTTGATGGAAGCGTCTTCGCTGGCATAATCGATGCCGATCTGCAGCAGACTGAGCAGGGTGCCCAGAATGAACCCGACCAGCACGGTAAGCCTGGCTTGCTTGTAAGACAGCCGGTGGGTGAATTTGATATCCATGGGTTGTTGAACCACTTCCGTTTCCCTTCGCTGCTCAAGCATAGTCGATCATGTATGGATACCGAGGTTCCCGAATCGCCTTGTAACAAGGCTTGGTCGGGCAATTCTATCTGTGCAGGGTCGCTGGATCGTCATCATCACTGTGAAAGTGCCCGAGGAGAAGACGTGGATTCCCGATTGAATGCTTTTCTTGAACGCGCCGAGTCGGTTCTGGCGCGAATCGAACCACTGTTGCCGGCCCCGCGCCCCGTCATTGACTGGAATACTTGTCTGGCGGCGCGCTGGCAGCGTGACGGGCGCAGCGGCTACCTGTTGCCGCTGGAAGTCAGCCTTGACATGCGTCTGTCCGACCTGATCGGTGTCGACCGTCAGTTGGAACAGCTTGGACGCAATACCCGACAATTTCTCGATGGCATGCCGGCCAACCACGCCTTGCTCTGGGGCTCGCGCGGTACAGGCAAATCCTCGCTGGTGCGTGCGTTGCTCGCCGAGCATGCCGGCGCCGGCCTGCGCCTGATCGAGATAGAGCGCGATCACTTGGCTGACCTGCCACGCGTGGTCGAGCAAGTCGCCAAATTGCCGCAACGTTTCGTGTTGTTCTGCGATGACCTGTCGTTCGAATCCGGCGAAGGCGACTACCGCGTGCTGAAAAGCGTGCTCGACGGTTCGCTTGAGCAGGCCCCCGACAACGTCTTGCTGTACGCCACTTCCAACCGTCGCCACCTGGTGCCGGAAAAGGAAAGCGACAATGAAAACTGGAAGCGCGTTGACGGCGAGCTGCACCCGAGCGAAGCAGTGGAAGACAAGATCGCCTTGTCGGACCGTTTCGGTCTGTGGCTGTCGTTCTACCCGTTTACCCAGGAACATTTTCTCAACGTCGTCGAACACTGGATCGGCCAGTTGGCCGCCAAGGCCGGCCTGAGCTGGCAGCGCGACGAAGCACTGGACATCCTCGCCGTGCGCTGGGCCACCGGCCGCGGTAATCGCAACGGACGTTGCGCGTATCAATTCGCCCGCTACTGGGTGGGACTGAAATTGCTGGAGCACAAGGCATGATTGATTTGCAACACAGCGGCCAGGGCCTCGAAGGCTACGGCATGTTGGCCGCGCAACTGGAATCGCTGCTGGCGGACGAGCGCGATTTCATCGCTAATGCCGCGCAGTTTTCCGCGTTCCTGTTCAACCAGCTCGATGATTTGAACTGGGCCGGTTTCTATCTCAATCGCAACGAAGAACTGGTGCTCGGCCCGTTTCAAGGCCAGATCGCTTGCGTGCGCATTCCGTTCGGGCGTGGCGTATGTGGCGCCGCTGCTGCCAGTCTGCAGACCCAGCGCGTCGAGGATGTGCATGCCTTCCCCGGCCACATTGCCTGCGACAGCGCTTCGAACAGCGAACTGGTGGTGCCCCTGGTCAAGGACGGTCGCCTGATCGGCGTGCTCGATCTCGACAGCCCGAAACTGGCGCGTTTCGGTGCCGAAGATCAGACCGGCATCGAGCAATTGGCAGCGATTTTCCTTCGCCTGACCGACTGCTGATCAGCCGCCGAGGCCAGCCTTGTGCAACAGGCTGGCCGTATCCACGCTGTCGATTTGCGCGGGATCGAGAAACCGCGTCGCGTACTGCATGTACACCCCCTCGTTGATGAACAGGCCGAACAGGGGCGCATCAATGTGCGCTTCCCGGCACATGGTCGCCATGATGCCCAACGCCTCGCTCAACGATTTGGCTTTCTTGTAGGGGCGATCGGCGGCGGTCAGCGCTTCGAAAATATCGGCAATCGCCATCATCCTTGCCGGCAGGCTCATCTCCTCGCGTTTCAGTCGTTTCGGGTACCCGGTGCCGTCCATTTTTTCGTGATGTCCACCAGCGATCTCGGCAATGCTGTCGAGGTGGCCGGGGAAGGGCAGGTGGCTGAGCATCATGATCGTCTGCACCATGTGATGGTTGATGATGTAGCGCTCTTCGCGGGTCAGCGTGCCACGTGCAATCTTCAGGTTGTACAGCTCGCCGCGGTTGTACTTGTAGGCGGGCACATCGAGTTTGAAGCCCCAGGGATTGTCCTCCGGGATCAGCTCGTTCTGGTCGCGCTCGATCAGGTGCTCGGGTTTGTCGCTCAGCAGTCTTTCGCTGACTGGCAGAGTCGGCGCCGGTGTTTTTGCCTGGCGACGGTTTTCTTCCCACGACACACCGAGGCGATCGTCGAGTGTGCGCAGCCAGGTGCGCTTCGCGACTTGGTCAAGGCGTTGCAGATCGGTCTCGGCCATGGCCTCGCCACCGAGATTGCAACGGGCAACGAAGGCGAAGTCGTCGTCGAGCATCTGTAGCTCGCTATCACGCGCGCGGGCCAGCGCAGCCTCATCCGCACCGCTCGCCAGTGTCTGCCAGTAGCTGATCCACACGTCACGCTTGAGCACTTCGAAGCGGGTGCGGATCTCATGGATGCGGTCGTTGATGGTCTCGAGCTTGGTAGCTTTGTCGACCACATACTCGGGCGTCGTGATCTTGCCGCAGTCGTGCAGCCACGCGGCGATGTGCAGGGCCTCCCACTCATCTTCACTGGGTTGATAGGCGCTGAACGTCGGCTCTTCGCTGGCGGCAGCGGCCTGGGCGAGCATCAGCGTCAGCTCCGGTACCCGCTGACAATGACCGCCGGTATACGGACTCTTGGAGTCGATCGCACTGGCGAGCAATTGAATGAAGGCATCGAGCAGTTGCTTCTGCCGAGCCTGCAGACGCTGGCTTTCGATGCTGACTGCCGCCGCACCGGACACCGCCTGCAGAAAGGCGATACGGTCGGGCCGCACCTTTTCCAGATCGCTCGGCGCGCCGCTGTCATTGACCAGCAGAACCAGCAGGCCGATGGTTTCGTCATGCTGGTTGTGCAGGCGGATACCGATCAGGTGGATGCGCGGTGATTCCATGGCCAGCAGGATTTTCTGCAGGTCGCCCGCCTGATCGAAGCCCAGATGGCTGACTGTACTGTTGGCGCTGGCCAGTTGTTCAAACCACGCCGGCGCGGTTTCATGCAGCTCACGTCCCTGAATGTCGAACGCCTCCAGCGCCTGCGGCACGCCATCGATCACCAGCCCATAGGGCTCCATGCGCGCACCATCAGCTTCACGCAGATAGATCAGACCGGCCTGCGCCTGAGCGATCTGCACGGTTTCGAACAGCACGCGTTCGAGCAGCGGAGCAAAACGCGTTTCGGCGCACAGGCTGTCGGTGATGCGGAAGAAACTTCCCAGCGTCTCTTTCATCCGCGCCATTGACAGGCTCAATTGATCGACCTCCAGCACGGGAGAGCGTCGGGTCAGCGGGAAGTTGAAATCGAAACTGCGAATGGCGTCGGCTTCCTTGACCAGGCCAAGCAGCGGTTTGACCAGAATTCGCGAAATCACCCAGCCCAGGGGCAGGCACAGCAACAGGATGGCCAGGGTAATCAGCGCGCCCTGCCAACGCATGCGAAATGCATCCACCAGCAACTCGTCTTCAGGCACCAGCAGCGCCAGTTGCAAACCCTTAGGCCCGCCTTCCTCAATGCGGGTGCGTGCGACGATCCATTGCCGATCGTTGACCTGCAGACGCTTGCCGATATCTTTGGAGGTGAGCAATGCGTTCAGCTCTGGGCTGAGATCGGCCGCTCTGGCCAGCCGCGCGCTGCGGTCATCAACGATCAGGCGATTGCTGTCAAGGTAGGCCACGGCATTGCCGTCGGTGTCGTACAAGGCGATTTCCGTCGAAGGCGTTACCCGGTGCTTGCCCAGGGCGGTGGAGAGCGAAGCGAGGGTCAGATCGGCGCCAATCACGGCGTTCTCGCCGCTGCGTCGCGCCAGCGTGGTGCCGACATTGTGAGTGGAGAAAAACAGGTAAGGTTCGGTGGTGATCTGCCCGGCCTGTTGCAGAGCATCGCTGAACCATTTGCGGCCGCGCGGATCGTAGGGCTCCTCTGGATGATCGCGGCGGCTGAGCAGCGTCAGCGCCAGATCAAAGAACATCGACTGCGAGCGTACGGCACCCTGCGGGTCGTGTTCGATGCTCCAGACTTGATAGGCCGCCGCTTCCGGCGCCTGAACCTGTACTTTGAGGGCCGGGGTGCGCAGTGCCCGCACCATGAAAAAATCGCCATTGGCATAACCCAGATACAGCGAAGCCAACGCCGGGTTGTCGACCAATGACTGGCTGAACGGCTTGAGCAAGGGCAGGCGATGTTCAAGTTCGGCAGACTGGGCCGCCGGGGTGTCTGCCAGCAGGCTCAACAGGTGGCGGATCGGCTGATAGGTCGCCTGCAGGTCATCACGCACATCCTGTTCGATGCGATCGAACAGCGTCTCGCTGCTCGACAGGATGATTTGCGTGGTCTGGTGATAATTGAACAGGCCCAGCACCACGCCTGTGAGCAATAAGAGAAAGGTGAACATGACGCTGATGTGCACGTGCAGCGGCAACCGGCGTTGCTCGGGGCGCAGTGGGCTTTGCATTGCAGGCTCTCCAGAATGTTTAACTCACTGCTCAGCGCCCAAGCATAGTCAAGACTCGCTCACTGTGCCTTGATCGGTCAGCGCCAGTTGCTGCTGCAGGGCCTGCTCCAGTTCGAGCATTGCCTGGCTGGTTGCCGCCCAACGGCGGGCAATCTCCTGTGATGCGAGCACTTGCTGGCAAGCTTGCTCAAGGGCATCGCAACATTCGATCAACCGAGAAGCCTGCGCGATGCGTGCCGCGCCCTTGATCTTGTGCGCGACCACGGCCAATGCTTCGCGATCATCTTCGGGCGACAGAGTGATCAGTTCATCGCGGTCCAGGCGGCTGCTCCTGAGCAGTTCCACCAGCATGCGTCGGGTTTGCGCGGGATTGTTGCCGGTCAGCAGGCTCAGACTCTGCAGGTCGAACACTGCGGGAGAGGCCGGCGTGATGCCATCGATCCACTGCGCGAGCAAGGTCAGGCTTAACGGCTTGAACAGGCAGTCATTCATGCCGGCGAGTTTGCAGCGCCGGACTTCTTCGGGCTGGGCATTGGCGGTGAAACCCAGCACGGTGCACGGCGGGCGGCGGTTTTGCAGTTCAAGCTGGCGAATCCCGCGAGTCATTTCATAGCCGTTCATCATGGGCATGTTGCAGTCGACGATCACCAGATCGAAATGATCGGCCTTCCAACGCTCAAGGCCGCTGCAGCCGTCCTCGGCAACGCTGAACCGATGGCCGAGAAATTCGAGCTGCTGGCACATCAGCAGGCGGTTGGCGGGGTGGTCGTCGACAACGAGTATGTGTAACGGCGTTGTCGCGGGCTTGATCAACGGTTCGCTTTTGGGTGGATTCGCCTTTGCCGGCTGGCTGTCCAGTGGCAGCGAGACGCAGACCTGAGTACCGATGCCGGGCTGGCTGCTCAACTGCAGTTGTCCGCCCATCATTTCGCACAGGTTGCGACTGATGACCAGTCCCAGCCCGGCGCCATTTTTCGCCTGGCGGCTGCCGTTTTCCGCCTGCGAGAAAGGTTCGAACAGGCGCTGTTGATCTTCAGCGCTGATGCCTGCGCCACTGTCCTGCACGGTCAACTGCATCAACGCTCGTCCAGAGCCGTCTGCCGAGATCAGTTCGAGGGTGATCCTCACGTGGCCATATTCGGTGAACTTGATTGCATTGCTGACCAGATTCGACAGCACCTGCTTGAAACGCAGCGGATCCAGATGCACGTCCACGGCCGGGTTTGGCGGGTTGAAAACCACTTGCAAAGCGAGGTTTTTCTGCCGGGCAAGGCCGTCGAAGATGCGCGCAACGGACGTCACCGTATCCACCAGATTGATCCATTCCGGGCACAGGCTCAGGCGACCCGATTCGATGCGAGCGATGTCGAGAATATCGCCGATCAGGCCCAGCAGATCCTTGGCCGAATGATAGGCCGTGTCGATTGAGGCGCGATCCGGATGCCGCGGTTCAATGCGTCTGAGGGTCAGTTCGAGCATGCCGATCACGGCGTTCATCGGAGTACGGATTTCGTGGCTCATCGTCGCCAGAAAGGTGCTCTTGGCCCGGTTCGCCTCGTCGGCCTGCTCCTTCGCCGCGCGCAGTTCTTCAAACAACTGACGGCGCTCACTGATGTCGACCCAGCCGCCGATGATCCCCTGAACGGCGCCGCTGGAGTCGCGATAGGGAAGAATCCAGTGATAGATGGTCAATCGCCGGTTGCCGATGTGCAGGGGCCGATCGAGTACCAAGGGTGTGCCTTCGGCGATGACTCTCTGGTAATCGGCCTGGAAAGCCTGAGCTTCGAAGACATTGCTCAGCGTGCCCTGTATGACATCTTTGCCAATGATGTCCTCGCGCTTGGCGTTGAATGCTTCCAGATAACTGTCATTGCAACTTTGCAGCAGGCCCTGTCGATCCCGTACGTAGATCGGGTGCGGCGTGCCGTTGACGAGCGAACGCATGAATTCCAGTTGATCGTTCAGCGCGCGCTCGGCGGCCTGGCGCTGTTTGATCTGATGGCGCATGTAAGCGTTCCAGGTCAGTAACAGAATCAGGATCAGGCCGGCGGCGGCAATGACCTGATAGAACAGGCGCTGGTAGTTTTGCCAGATGTTTTGTGACGCCGTGGAATACCCGCGCCAGCGGCCGTTGATCACTCCGAGCTCCTCGGGAGCGATGCTCAGCAGTGCCTTGTTGATGATCGAGGCCAGCTCGGTGTTGTCACGTGCGGTCGCCAGCGAGAAGGCCGCCTGACTGGTGCCAATCGTGGTGGTGATTTGCAATGGCTGATCAAAGATGCGCGATGAAATGAAGTAGTTGGCGATCACCAGGGAATTGACGGCCCCGTCGACATGGTTACCGGCAAGCATCGACACGGCGCTGAAAGTATCGGGCGTTTCGATCAGTTCGATGCGCGGGAAATTCTCGTGCAAGTAAGCGACCAATGGATTGCCTTTGGCGATCGCCAGTCGCTTGCCTTTGAGTTGAGCCAGGTTGGTCGGCCCATCGGCGCTTTTGCGCGTCAGCAGCACATAGGAATTTTCCAGGTAGGGACGGCTGAAACTCAGGGTTTTCTCTCGTTCAGCGCTTGGCAGCAGCGCAGCGATCAGGTCGGCTTTGTGGTTGTCGATCTGCCTGATCATTTCCGCATCGTTGCGACTGCGCTGAATCTCGAAACGCAGGCCCGTACGCAAGCGGATCAGTTCGAGCAGATCGGCGCTGATGCCGCGAAAGCTTCCCGCGCTGTCGAAGAACGTCAGCGGCGCATAGGCCTCGTTGACCACCACGCTGACGATGGGATGGCGCTTGAGCCACGTCTGTTCGCGTTCGGTCAGTTGCAGTTTTTTATCAGTGAGCAACATGTCGCTGCCAGCGCTCCAGCGCTTGGCGATGTCGTCGCGCTGGCCGCTTGGCACCGCATTGAGCACGGCGTCGATGATGCCCAGCAATTGCGGATTGCTGTGCCGGACGGCAAAGCTGAAGCCTTGCGCTTCCTGTTTGCCGAAATTGGCCATGCGCACATTGTTCAGATAACCCTTGTTGATCATGTAGTGGGTGGAAAGGGTGTCGCCGAGAAATACATCGGCCTGATCGAAGGCGACGGCGTTGATGGCGTTCTGATAAGAGGGATAGCAGGTGATCAGTGCCTTGGGATACAGCGCTTTGATCTCAGGCAGCGGCAGGTAGTGATAAACCATGCTCAGGCGCAGGCCGGCCAGACCTTCGGTCAGAGAGCGGGTTTCATCCTCGCGAGTCACCAATACCGGCTGATCGACCGCGTAAGGACTGGAGAGGGCAAGATTGGCGTTCCCTGCTTCGTAGCCGTTGGCTGTGCCAAGCAGGTCGATCTGCCCATCGACCAAGGCGCGAATCGCTGCTTCGCGAGAGGGAAAGCGTTGTACCCTGATCGGCAAACCGCTGACCTTGCCGATGATGCCTGCGTAGTCGGCTGTCAGTCCTTCATATTCCTTGCCACTGGCGGTCATGTCGAAGGGCGGGTAGTCAGGTGCGGAAGTGCCCAATACCAATTCGCTGCGATCCTGCAGCCACTGCCGTTGCGATGGTTGCAGAGTCACTGCAATGTTTTCACTTGCCGACCGGCTGAGCAGGGCGTAATCCGACGGCGAGCCTGGCGCGGCATTGGCGCTCAGGCACAGAGCTGCGCTCAAGGCAATCAAGTAGTCCTTTAAACGGCTGGGCATGCGGAATCTCACACGAGTGCGTTGCGTTTGGCCATCTCGATAAGTTCTACAAGTGATCTGACCTTGAGCTTTTGCATCAGGCGCTTTTTGTAGGTGCTTACGGTCTTGTTACTGAGAAACATACCCTGGGCAATTTCCTTGTTGGTGCGGCCCTGAGCAAATAACTGCAATACCATCAGTTCGCGATCATTAACGGATTTGAACAGTTCAAGTTCTGCGTATCGGATGTCGTCATTGCGCACCGGATTGAGCGCCTGACTGGGAAAATAGTTGTAGCCGGATAATACCGCCTTGATTGCGCTGACCAGCTCGCTCAAGTCTTCCTGCTTGCAGACATACCCCGATGCACCGGACTGCATGCAGCGAATACCGAACAGCGTGGGGCACTGCGCGGTCAGAATCAGAATCTTGAAGTTTGAACCCATGGTGTTGAAGCGCGCCAGTACTTCGAGGCCGTCCAGCTTGGGGATGCTGACATCGAGAATGACCAGGTCAGGCATGCATTCACGCACCATCTGCATGGCATCGACACCGTTATCAGTCTCGCCGACGACCTTGTAGCCTTCATGTTCCAGGAGCATTCGCACGGCGAGGCGGATCACCGGATGATCGTCCACGATAAAAACGGAGTTCATAAATAGAGTCCCATGCAAGCATGAATAAAGCGCGCACCTTAGCTCAGATGAATGAGCACTCGCATGGACTGGTAGTGTCGCGACTACGTTATCGGATTAATCCTACGCGTAATAAGGAAATGGACTACGTTGAAATTAGGTTTGACGTAAGGAAGCACGGGTATGCAATAGACAGCAGACAGAAATTATTCGAAGACCAATCTTGAACACCGATTATTTGCTGGCGTTTAAATGATGTTTATTTCTGCTGGTTATTTTCTCGGATTGTAGAGTTCAGGGCAGTGTTATCTGAACAGTTAGAAGAGCGCGTTATAACGTTCGGGGCGAGGAAACCGCAGGATATCCGGCCGGCCTGACGACGGCCGGCTGAATTCGGGGAGCTCAATGACTCGAGCGCCCGGTCATTTCCAATGCCATGTCACTTGCGTAACTGTCGGTCATGCCGGCGATGAAATCGATCATGCGCAGAAACGAGCTGTGCAGCGAGCCCTGTGGATCCGGCGCGTTGTTGCCGAGCAGGTCGAGAATGCGCCGGCTCTTGAACGACGGGGTACGGCCGTTGTGCTGTTCCAGCGCGGCGCCGCAGAACGAATTGAGCAGGATCTCCAGCGTCGTGTAAGCGCCGATTTCATGCAGCGTCTTGCGTTTGTCCTGGAAAATTTTCTTGCGCGCGATGTCCTTGGCGTTCAACACGCAACGTTTCGCCGGCCCGTGCATGTGTTCGACCAGATCGCCGTGCAGGGTGCCGGCAAGGAGGGCATCCTGCTGTTCGACAAACGCCCGCGCTGCTGCGTTGGTCAGGTGCTCGATGGCTTTGCCGCGCAGGATCGCGAGCTTGCGCCGGCGGGAATCCTGCGGGCCGAGCTGGCGATAGGTTTCCGGCAAGTCGTCACCGACCAGACCGAGCAGCAGCGACTCGACTTCGGCGTAGTCGAGCAGCTCCATTTCCAGACCGTCTTCCAGATCGATCAGGGCGTAGCAGATGTCGTCGGCCGCCTCCATCAAATAGACCAGTGGATGGCGTGCCCAGCGCTGGTCTTCAAGCTGCGGCAGGCCGAGCTTGTGCGCAATCTGTTCGAGCAGCGGCAGTTCGCTCTGATAACAACCGAATTTATGTTTCTTGTAGCCGAGGGAGTCAGCATGGCGCGCAGTCCACGGGTACTTCAGATAGGTTCCCAGCGTCGCGTAGGTCAGGCGCGTGCCGCCATCGAACTGGTGATATTCCAGCTGCGTCAGCACTCGAAAACCTTGAGCATTGCCCTCGAAATTCAGAAAGTCACCGCGCTCGGCCTCGCTCATGCCGTCCAGCCAGCCGCGCCCGGCCGCTTGTTGAAACCAATGGCGGATGGCGTCTTCGCCGGAATGGCCAAACGGCGGGTTGCCGATGTCGTGAGCCAGGCAGGCCGATTGCACCACCATGCCCAGGTCGGCGGGGTCGCACCAGTCTGGCAGCGCGTTGCGCAAGGTTTCACCGACACGCATGCCCAGAGAGCGGCCGACGCAGCTGACTTCCAGCGAGTGGGTCAGGCGGGTGTGAATGTGATCGTTGCTGGTGACCGGGTGCACTTGGGTCTTGCGCCCGAGGCGGCGGAATGCGCCGGAGAAAATGATGCGGTCATGGTCTTTGTGAAACGGGCTGCGGCCGAGTTCTTGCGGGCTGTGCAGCGGCTTGCCGAGACGTTCGCGGTTGAGCAGGGTAGGCCAATCCAAGGCTGGTTCTCTCCGTCTGGTGACTGATCGCCCTAGCTTCCCGGTTCGGCCCCGTGCCTGCAAGCAGAACTACAGGCCCGCCGCATCGATATCGATCAACAACAGCCGTTCGCCGTTATCGAAGAACTGCCCGGCAGTCAGGCAATACTGGTTACTGGTGGCGTCGCGGTAGGTGCTCGACAGGGTCAGGCGGCGTTCTTCCCAGCCTTCAGCGAGCAGATGATAAAAGTAAGGTCGCCACGACCAGTTGTGCCCCAAGTAGCTATCATCGGCGAACCAGCCGTCCTGACGCCATTCCAGGTTGGGGGTCAGTTGCGTGCCATGGCGGTCGCACTGATAAAAACGCAGCAGCCACGGAAACAACTGCAAATGTGGCAATGCGCTGAGCGGTGCGCGGGCCTGCGCCCACTGCTGCAGGATCGCCATCAGCTCGCTGAGCTGCTGACGCATTTGCATCAGCCGTCCTCGCTCGCCGAGCTTCTGCATCACATAGCGCTGCCGCAACTGAGCGAAACGCTCGACGAAAGCATCCGTAGCGAAGAACTCTTCCTGCGCCCGGGCGAAGAGAAAACCTTGCACGTAGCGCGAGCCGCACTCCAGCGCGAAATTCAGCTGCGCTTCGGTTTCAACGCCTTCAGCGATGATCCAGCAGCCGGTTTTCTCGGCCATCTGCGCAAGCGCTTTGACCACATCGCTGCTCGGCCCGCCCAGAGCCGCTGCCTGGAACAGACGCATGTCGAGCTTGAGAATGTCCGGTTGCAGGGCCAGCACCCGATCCAGCTGTGAGTAGCCGGCGCCGAAATCGTCGATGGCGATTCTCGCTCCCGCGTCGCGGTAGCGCGTGACCACGTGCGCCAAGCGTTCGCTGTTACCGCCTAACTCAGTGATCTCGAACACAATCCGCTGCGGATCAACCTGGTGTCGCGCCAACTGCTTGAGACTGGGCAAGGCCTGGTCGACGCGCAGGCGGCTGATCCAGCGAGGTGACATGTTCAGACTGAGAAACCACTCCGCCGGAGCTTCATACAGGCGGCTAAGGGCATTATCGCGGATCTGCCGATCAAGCCGGCGCAAGGCGGTGGCCGAGGTGCGTGGATCGGCGAACAACGCCCCGACCGAGGTTAGTTGACCATCGCTCTGGCGCAAGCGGCCGAGTGCTTCAACGCCTGCAATACGTCCGGTGGCGGTATCGATGAAAGGCTGAAAGCAGGCGAGCGGTTGCCCGTCGATCACGGCAAATCCTTAATCTTGTTTTTCGGTTGGCCGCGTCCGCCGGATAGGCACGCGGGATTGAATCTCCCGATAAGGAGATTCATCCCGGCGCTATTGCAAGAATGTAGCCAGAGGGACGGTTCAGCGTTTACCCGAGCTGTGCATGACCACTCTGATCAGCGGCACAAGCGTCGTGCCCAGGCGCAACAGTCGAGTCAGACCGCCACCGCCGGTGCGTTTCGAGCCTTTGCCAGTAAGGAAACCCAGCAGCGTTACGGCCGCCACGCCCCACAATGGCGCATGCTTGAGGCCGAAACCGTCCTGGACGTTCTGCTTCATGCCGCGCATGCGCTGCAAGGGTTGCAAGACCTGCGCGGTTTCGTGGCGGATTTCCTGTCGGTGCATTTCCATGCGCAGGCGGATCAGTGCCTTGCGCATTTCCCGACGGGAGCTGTTGTGCGGAAGTTCAGGCAGGCTCATGGCAGCAGGCGCTCCCGGTCGTTGGCCAGCTCTTCAAGCGTGCCGTGGAAAGGCGAGGACTCATCGAAAATCGCCGCTTTGAGGCGCAGGCCGCAGAAGATCGACGCCAGCGTATAGAAAACGCAGAGGCCGATGATCGCTGCCAGGCGATAGGTGTCCCAGAAGATGATCATCACCAGCGTCGACAGACCTACCAGCAACAGCAGGGCAAACACCAGCGCCAGGCCGGCGAACAGCAGCAGGCTGACGGTGCGTGATTTCTGCTCCTGCAATTCGATGCCGAACAGCTCGACATGACTGTGCAGCAGGCCCAGAACGGCAGCGCCGAGGCGACGCGTGGAGGAGGCGGTGCCCTCAGTCGGGCCGGATTCTGCGATCGACATGATCAGCGCCGAGTTGCCAGCAGGCCAATCAGAAAGCCGACGCCGGCCGCGATGCCCACCGACTGCCATGGGTTGGCCGACACATAGTCTTCAGTAGCGGTGACGGCCGCCTGGCCGCGCTCGCGCAGTGTGTCTTCAGTCACTTTCAAGGTTTCCCGGGCGCGCAGCAGGCTGTCGTGAATCTGGGCACGCAGCTCATCTGCCTGATCGCCAGCGAGGGTCTTGGTGTGTTCGAGCAGGCGTTCTGTGTCGCTAACCAGAGTCTGGAAGTCGTTCATCAGGATTTCTTGAGCAGTCTTTGCCTTGATGCTGGCCATTGATGGATCTCCGTAGGTGGCTTTGAAGCGTTCGAGTATGAGCCTTGCGTGAAGGTTCAGTGCAAATGCCTGGTACAACTTTTGCTGTGTCGTGGTGCGTTGCTCGGTATACGTGCGCTGTTGCCGGGCGTCCCGGCAGAAAACTCTAATTCATTTACTCGCGATTCGTGACCGGACATCGAACTGTGCGCCAAATCAGTTCATCGACTCTGCCGTTGAATGACTGCCGGGTTCCTCATTTGGTGCAAGACAGGCCGGCATGAACTGCTTTGGTGCCCTTTTAGGCTTTCAGGTCTGCCTCCACATGGAAAATCTGCAAACTGCTGTAGACACGCTGGTTCACAGCTCCAACACGTTGTTCATTCTGATTGGCGCGGTGATGGTGCTGGCGATGCACGCCGGTTTCGCCTTTCTGGAAGTCGGCACGGTCCGACAGAAGAACCAGGTCAACGCACTGTCGAAAATCCTCAGCGATTTCGCTGTCTCGACCCTGGCGTATTTCTTTATAGGCTATTGGATCTCCTATGGCGTCACCTTCATGCAACCGGCTTCGGTGCTCGCTGCCGATCATGGTTATGGACTGGTGAAGTTTTTCTTCCTGCTGACCTTCGCTGCGGCGATCCCGGCAATCATTTCCGGCGGCATTGCCGAGCGTGCGCGTTTCGTCCCGCAATTGTGTGCGACGGCGCTGATCGTGGCGTTTATCTACCCGTTCTTCGAGGGCCTGGTCTGGAACGGCAACTTCGGTTTGCAAAGCTGGCTGGCGGAGCAGTTTGGCGCCACGTTCCATGACTTCGCCGGCTCGGTGGTGGTGCATGCCATGGGCGGATGGCTGGCACTGGCCGCAGTGTTGTTGCTCGGGCCGCGCAATGGTCGTTATCGCGATGGGCGTCTGGTCGCGTTCGCGCCGTCGAGCATTCCATTTCTGGCATTGGGCTCGTGGATCCTGATTGTCGGCTGGTTTGGCTTCAACGTGATGAGCGCGCAGACGCTGCAAGGTGTCAGTGGCCTGGTCGCGGTCAACTCGCTGATGGCCATGGTCGGCGGCACCGTCGCCGCGTTGATCGTCGGGCGCAATGACCCGGGCTTCCTGCACAATGGCCCGTTGGCCGGTCTGGTGGCGATTTGTGCAGGGTCCGATCTGATGCATCCGGTCGGCGCGCTGGTGACTGGCGCAATGGCTGGAGCCCTGTTTGTCTGGTGCTTTACCGCTGCCCAGGTCAAATGGCGCATCGACGATGTGCTGGGTGTCTGGCCGTTGCATGGCTTGTGTGGCGTGTGGGGCGCAATTGCCTGCGGCATCTTTGGCCAGACCGCTTTGGGTGGCCTGGGCGGGGTCAGCCTGATCAGCCAGATGATCGGCACTGCGCTCGGCGTCGTGGTGGCGCTGATCGGCGGCTTCGTCGTCTACGGCGCGATCAAGGTTCTGCATGGACTGCGCCTGAGTCAGGAACAAGAGTATTACGGCGCCGACCTGTCGCTGCACAAGATCGGCGCGGTGAGTCAGGACTAGATTTCCTCATCACTGGCTCCGGGGTAGAAACCATGGAGCAGGCGATAGCGATCAATGCGCACCTGATCGACTTTCTCCTGCACCTGATGCGCGGGCAGGCCAAGCATGATCAGCGCGTGTGAAGCGAGCATCAGGCTCGATTCAAGGAGCTCCGGCACCACCTCGGTGGCGCCGGCAGCTCTGAGCTCTGCCGATTGGCTGTCGTCACGCGTGCGCACCAGAATGGGCACCTGTTGATTGAGTCGGCGGGCTTCACGAAGAATACGCAACGCCACATCACTTTGATCCACGGCAATCACCAGCAGCCTGGCGCGCAACAGGCCAACGGCAGTCAGCAGATCGCCACGCGCCGAGTCGCCGTAATGCACGTCGCTTTCCGCGGACGCGGCTTCCTGTACCCGCACCGGGTCGTTGTCCAGCGCAACATAGGCTTGGCCCGCGTTGCCCATGAAGCGCCCGATGGACTGGCCGACGCGACCATAGCCGCAGATCACCACATGTTGGTCGAGATCGGCGTTGAGGGCGCTGATCTGCTCGATCTGCGCCTCCTCATTGGGCTTGCGGTGCAGCGCAGCGGCAATGCGCGGCGCCGCGCGAAGCAGCAGCGGCGTGAGCAGCATCGAACAGAACGTCGCCGCGAGCAGCAGTGCCCCCGGTTCGGCCGGCAGCAGGCTGTTCTGCTGCATCTGCGCCATCAAGGCAAAACAGAACTCGCCGCCCTGGGCCAGGGCCAGACCGCTGCGCCATGCGGTTTCACTGTCACTGCCGCGCCACTTCACCAGCAGCGCCACCACGATGCCTTTGATCAGCATCAGGCCGAGGGTCAAGGCGACGATCATCAGACTGTGACTGACAAACAATTGCAGGTCGATCAGCATGCCAATGCTGACGAAGAACACTCCGAGCAGGATGTCGCGGAACGGCCGGATGTCGGCTTCGATCTGGTGCCGGTAGTGGCTTTCACCGAGCAACATGCCGGCGAGGAAAGCGCCGAGTGCAGGCGACAGGCCCAACAAGTGCGTGAGCCAAGCGGTAAGCAACACGATCACCAGCGCCAGCAGGACGAACAGCTCCGCCGAGCGCGAGGCCGCCACTTCATGAAACAGCCGTGGCAGCAACCAGCGACTGGCGAGCAGCAGGCCGAAGAACAGCACCACGGTTTTGCCCAGGGTCAAAGGCAAGGCCCAATACCAGGCCTGCTCGCTGGTACCGGCGAACACTGGCACCAGCGTCAGCAGCAATACCGCCACCACGTCCTGAAACAGCAGCACGCCGACCGCGTTCTGGCCGTGGCTGCTGAACACTTCACCGAGACTGCCCAGCTCCTTGGTCACAATCGCCGTGGATGACAGTGATAAACCGGCACCGAGCAACAACGCCGGCATGAGCGGCATGCCCAGCCCCATCAACAGTGTGCCGAGCAACGCTGTGCTGATCAGTACTTGCTGACTGCCCAGGCGAAACACCACCTGACGCAACGCAATCATTTTCGACAGGGAAAACTCCAGGCCCAGCGAAAAAAGCAGAAATACCACGCCCAGTTCGGCGACATCGGGCAGGTGTTCGCTCTCGTTGACCCAATCGAATGCGTTCGGCCCGACCAGCAATCCCACGCACAGGTAACCCAGCACCGGCGGCAGTCGCAGGCGCCGGAACAGAGCAATCACCACCAGGGACGAGGCGAGGATGATCAACAGATTTGCAAACACGGGACACTCCGCTGTCAGGGCGTTGGCCTCTGAAGCGTAGAGGCAAAAAGTCCGCGAGGATGACGCAATTGCAATTTGCGCCGAATGATTTGCGTCAGGATTTTGCGTCGAAAGGGTGGCGGCCTTCGGGCGGCGGTGGGTCGACGAGGATTCGGGGGCGTCCTAGAATGGGCCCACTTGTTTTCCGGTAACGCCATCATGCCTCCTGAATGTCAGCTGTTCGGCACCCTCGGGTGTCATCTGTGTGAAGTCGCCGAAGCCGAGCTGATGCCCTTCGTCGAGCATGGTCTGCTGGTTGAACTGGTGGACATCGCCGAAGATCAATCGCGGTTCGAAAAGTACAGTTTGCGCATTCCGGTACTACGCCGGGTCGACACTGGCGCAGAGCTGGATTGGCCTTTCAGTGCAGACGAGATCGTGGCGTTTTTACGCTGACGCGAATCTGTCGCCGTTATTCCGCTGGTCGCAGCAACCCATCGTTGCGTTGGCACGCGCTGGCTTCTTCGGTTACTGTATGTCCATACAGCAATCGAGTCAGAGGGATGAACCGTGGTCAATGTCGAACAGTTGAAGAGCAGCGTTAACCGGATGTCGGTCGACGTGGTGCGCGAGGCCGTCCTCGAATTGCGCCTGGACGGGCTGGTCACGGAAGGCAAGACGCCGTTCAACAAACTGCATTTCAATACCTGCTTTGCCGAAATCGAAGCCTTGTTTCAGCGCGCCGGTTACCACAAGCAACTGGATGTGGTCGGTTATCAGGGCCTGTTGTACGCGTTGTACGATCCGGGGCGCTGGGAGGCGGTCGATGTCTTGCGCTGGCTGAAAGAGTTCACCGAAGCGGCGGCGCTGAAATCGATTCCGGCTTGATGAAACTGCGCTAGGTGGCTGTGCCTCGGTGTTGGATAATGCCGCCCTGCACTGAGGATTTCCGTTTCTTATGTCCACATCCGGTTTTAACGCTGCGCAAAATCAGGCCAGCACGCTCTACTTGCCGCCCGGTTCCTGGCTGACGGTATTCGATTGCTTGTGCGAGCACTTCAGGGCCATCGGCCGTGACCAGTGGCTCGACCGGATTGCTCGGGGCCGTGTACTGGATGCACAAGGCCAGCCGATTACGCTGGACTTGCCGTACAAGGAAGGTCTGCGCATTCATTACTTTCGTGAAGTACCGGACGAAAAACCGATCCCGGTGGTCGAGTCGATTCTCTACGCTGACGAACATCTGGTGGTGGCCGACAAACCTCACTTTCTACCCGTGACCCCGGCCGGTGAGTACGTCGAACAAACCCTGCTGCGGCGGCTGATTCGCCGGCTGGACAATCCGCATCTGGTACCACTGCACCGGATCGATAGGCACACCGCCGGACTGGTGATCTTTTCCGCCAATCCGCAAACCCGCTCGGCCTATCAGTCATTGTTTCCGACCCGGCAGATCGACAAGCGCTACGAAGCGATTGCCCCGGAGCTGCCTGAGCTGAATTTCCCGTTGGTGCACAAGAGCCGGCTGGTCGATGGCGAGCCGTTCTTCCGCATGCAGGAAGGGCCGGGCGCGAGCAATACCGAAACGGCGGTTGAGGTACGCGAGAAAAACGGCGACCTGTGGCGCTACGGCCTGTTTCCGGTGACCGGCAAGAAGCATCAGTTGCGTGTGCACATGACGGCGTTGGGCGCGAGTATCTGCAACGATCCGTTTTATCCGACTGTGTTGAAGGATGTCGTGGACGACTACGCCAATCCCTTGAAGCTGCTTGCGCAAGGCCTGCGGTTTGTTGACCCGGTGACGGGTGAGTTACGGGAGTTCGAAAGCCGGATCACCTTGCAATGGTGATAACCGTTGTACGTTTGCTGCGCGCATGAAAAAGCCCGCATGGCAATGCGGGCTTTTCTGTATCCGGTAACGACCCGGAGCCTTACAGCTCTTTGACGGTACGAACCTGATCCTTGTTGATGCGGGTCTCTTTGCCGTCCAGCTGCTGGAACTCGTAGAAGCCCGAATCATCATCGTATTTCGGGGTGTCGACGGCCTGGATTTCGCGACCGTCATTCAAGGTGATCACTGTCGGCGAGGAGCAACCGGCGAGGGTTGCCAAGCCCAGTGCGAGCATGAAAGTGGCGAGGGTCCGTTGAGTCATGAGTGTGTCTCCGAATGGGAAATCTTCTGGTTACTGAGCTTGAGACGTAAACAAGGCGTGAGAGTTCCTTGGATGGTGTCAGTCTGACACAGTGTTGTGCAGATGTAACAATTCCGGCGTATTGAGGTTGGCCAGTCGCGGATCGTTGTCAGGGCATTGCAATGCGACGGCGCCGAGACTGCGCATCACCCGACCCGGGCTGCGTTCACCGGCATGCCAGGCCGCTTCGAATGCCGGCAACAGCGCCACAGGTATCACGCACAGCAGCGGTTCCCAATGCTCGCCATGGCGCAGCATTAAAGGTTTTTCACGTTGCTGATCGGCAGTCATCAGCATGTCTTCCAGCAAGGCCTTGTCTATTCGCGGCACATCACACGGTAACACCAGCAAATGTCCATGGCGCGCCGCTTTCAGCCCTGCACGAATACCGGCCAGCGGGCCCGGAAAGTCTCCTTCGTCATCCATCACCAACTGATCGGCAAACGTGGCATAACGCTCGCGATTGCGGTTGCAGGAAATAATGAGATCGTCGGTCAGCAGCCGCACCTTGCGCTGTAAATGCGCGATCAAAGGCTCGCCCAGCCACTCGATAAGCCCCTTGTCCTGACCGCCCATGCGTTGGCCGCGCCCACCGGCCAGAAGCAGGACTGAGCACGGCGGCAATTGGCTGTTCGGGGACATGACGACTCTCCAGAGGGCGGCGGAAAAATGAGCCGCTGTGATATAACACCGGGCTGTTTCCCCTACAACTGGAAGAGCCTATGAAAGCCAAGGCTGATGTACCTTTCGTGCCGCTCAATATTGCGGTGCTGACTGTCAGCGACACTCGCACCCTGGAAACCGACACCTCCGGCCAGGTCTTCGTCGATCGCTTGATCGCGGCCGGCCACGCGCTGGCCGAGCGCGTTCTGCTCAAAGATGATCTGTATAAAATTCGCGCGCAAGTCGCCAACTGGATTGCAGACGATGTGGTTCAGGTCGTACTGATCACCGGCGGTACCGGCTTCACCGGGCGTGACAGCACGCCGGAAGCGGTGGCGTGTCTGCTCGACAAACAGGTCGACGGATTTGGCGAACTGTTCCGCCAGATTTCCGTGGCCGATATTGGCACTTCGACCGTGCAGTCCCGTGCCTTGGCAGGTCTGGCCAACGGTACGCTGGTGTGCTGCCTGCCGGGTTCGACCAATGCGGTGCGCACCGGATGGGATGGCATCCTCGCTGAGCAACTGGACGCCCGTCATCGTCCGTGCAACTTCGTCACCCATCTGAAGCAGGCGGCGCCTTGTGAATCCCGTGGGTAAGCCAGGCAAGACCGGCAGCTTGCTGCCCGTCGAAGCGGCGCTCGAGCGGTTGCTCGACATGGCCGATGCGTCACGCATTGTCGAGTGCGAGCACTTGCCGCTGGCTCAAGTCGAAGGGCGCGTGCTGGCTGAAGATCTGATCTCGACTCTGGATCTGCCGCCGTGGCCGAACAGTGCCATGGACGGCTACGCCCTGAACCTGGCGGATTGGCAGGGCGAGCCGCTGCCGGTCAGTCAAACAGTGTTCGCCGGACAGTCTCCGCAGCCGTTGGAGTCGGGCACTTGCGCTCGCATCTTCACCGGTGCACCGCTGCCGCCGGGCGCCGACTGTGTAGAGATGCAGGAAAACGTCGACGTTCAGCCCGACGGGCCAGTGCGCTTTCTCGAACCTTTGAAAGCCGGGCAGAACATTCGACCGCAAGGCCAGGAAACCACAATCGGTGAAATGGTTCTGCAGGCAGGCACCCGATTGGGACCGATTGAGCAGGGCCTGGCTGCTTCGCTTGGCTGCGCCGGCCTCAACGTCGTGCGCAAGCCGCGCGTGGCAGTATTGTCCACCGGAGACGAGCTGGTCGAACCCGGTCAGGCATTGGGGCCCGGGCAAATCTACAACAGCAACCGGGTGCTTTTGTGCAGCTGGCTGCAGCGTCTGGGTTGTGAAGTCATTGATGGCGGAATTCTTCCTGACGATCTGCCCACCACTCGGGCGCGCCTGGGCGAGCTGCAAGATGTCGATCTGATTCTCTCTACCGGCGGTGTCTCGGTGGGTGAAGCGGACTTCCTCGGCATTGCCCTGCGTGAAGAAGGCGAGTTGGCCCTGTGGAAGCTGGCCATCAAGCCGGGCAAGCCTTTGACGTTCGGCCATTTCCGCAACGTGCCGGTGATTGGTTTGCCCGGCAATCCCGCCTCGACGCTGGTGACGTTCGCATTGTTGGCGCGGCCCTATCTGTTACGCCGCTTGGGTGTGCAAAACGTCGAGCCGCTCAAGTTTGCAGTGCCTGCGGGCTTTGGCTGGCCGGTGGCCGGAAATCGTCGCGAATATTTACGCGGACGTCTGGAGCAAGGGCGAGCAATCATTTATCGCAACCAGAGCTCGGGTGTGCTGCTTAGCGCGGCTTGGGCGGATGGACTGGTGGAGGTTCGAGAGGGGCGCACGTTGAGCGAGGGTGATGAAGTAAGCTTCATTGCGCTCAGTGAGCTTCTCGGGTAACCGTCTTGCCCATGCACGCGTCGGCTGGCAAGCACGGCGCGTGCAACGATTAATTCGGTCAGTTGCTGATCAGTGTCACCAATTGATCGAATCGGCTGTTGGCAACCCATCCCAGCAGGGCCAGGATGACAGCGGTTGCACCCGCCGAATACGCCAGACGATGTTTGATCGTCCGCACGTCATTGATCATTTCGTCCATGTCGCGACGCATGTATTTGAAGTGGGTTTCCAGCTCGCTGACACGGGGTTCCATATCAGACTCTCCAGTGTTCTTGGCGCTGTTGCAAAAGTCAGGTTTCTTGCTCGCGCGACTTTCGGCGAGAGCGGCGACCGGGCTCACCGGTGCCTTGGTTTCATGGTTGTGCATGGAAGTATTCGCCTATCGTAACAACTGTACGTTTGCTGGTTTTTCCAATGCGCGATTCATGAAAATGAATCGAGGGGTATCCGTTCATTACCGGCACATCCTTGTGTTATTGGGTTGAAGGTTGATGCTGCCGGCACACGGTGACCCAAGGGACGGGCGTGGTCAATTAAGCCGATTCCTCTTGTTACGTAAGAAAAAATACCGCTGTGCAGGACGCTGGCTGTTGAAAGAGGAATAAATTGCCGACCCCGTGGCTTTTTCGAAGCGCGAAGTGGTCAAGATGTTTCAACCGATTCAATTCTTGGAGTGACGTTATGAGTGAACGCCGGGCACTGCTGATTTTGCATGGCAAACAGGCACTCAACGAGGATGTTCGCGCGGCTGTCGAGGCCAAGCGTGAGCAAGGCTGGGAGCTTGCTGTGCGTGTGACCTGGGAGGCCGGGGACGCCCAGCGTCTGGTAGCGGAAGCGTTGGCAGCGGGCTACAGCAAGATCATTGCCGGCGGCGGCGACGGTACCTTGCGTGATATCGCCGAAGCGCTGGCTCAGCATCCACAGAAAGCCAGTCTTGTCTTGCTACCGCTCGGCACTGCCAACGATTTTTCCCGCGCCGCCGGTATTTCTCTGGAGCCGGCGCAGGCTCTCGATTTGCTGGATGTCGAGCCTTCGGCTATCGATCTGGGCGAAGTTGGCGGGCAGATTTTCCTGAACATGGCGACGGGCGGATTCGGCAGTCAGGTCACCGCCAATACTTCGGAAGACCTGAAAAAGGTCTTGGGCGGCGCCGCTTATCTGTTTACCGGCCTGACTCGGTTCAGCGAGCTGCATGCCGCTTATGGCGAGTTGCAGGGGCCGGACTTTCATTGGCAGGGTGAGCTGCTGGCGCTGGGCATCGGTAACGGACGGCAGGCGGGTGGCGGCCATGTGTTGTGCCCTGAGGCCCGAGTCAACGACGGTTTGCTCGACATCAGCATTCTGCCGGCACCGCAGGAACTGGTCGGCACGCTGAAGAACCTGCTGAGCGAGGGTTTCGGTCTTGAAAACATGTTTGTGCGAGCGCGGTTGCCGTGGGTCGAGATCAAGGTTGCCGAAGGGCTGAGCATCAATCTCGACGGCGAGCCGCTGGAAGGCGACAGTCTGCGGTTCGTTGCTAAACCTGCAGCGTTGCAGGTGCATTTGCCAAAGGATTCGCCGTTATTGGGCCAGCAACCGTCAATCAGTCATCAAGGCTGATGATCTGTTCGCGGACGGCGAACAGCACCAGACCCGCCACGTCGTAGATTTGCAGGCGCTTCATGATCTGTGCACGGTGGGTTTCAACGGTCTTGACGCTCAAACCCAGACCATTGGCAATTTCGCGGGTCGATTTGCCGCGCACGATCAGTCGGAGAATTTCCAGCTGGCGTGCGGTCAGGTTGTGCGAATCGGCGATGTCTGGCTGGCTTTTCTGATTTCGGGTCAATGCCTGATTGATCACCGTATGAGCAATGGCGGGGCTCAGGTAGCGTTCGTTGTTGCGCAGGGCTTCGAGCGCGTGCTCGAGCTCGGTGGCCGTGGTGTCCTTGAGCAGATACCCGTGGGCACCCGACTCGAGTGCCTGCATGATCAGCGCCGGATCGGTGTGCATCGACAGGATCAGCACTTTGCTCTGCGGGCGCACACGCTTGAGGCGTTGCAGCGCTTCCAGACCTCCCGTCTCTTTCATCGAGATGTCCAGCAATACGATGTCTGGGCTCAAATGCTCGACCATCTCAAGCAATTGCGAACCATCACTGGCTTCGCCGATTACCGCATAACCGGGAATATCCAGTACCAGAGCGCGCACGCCGGCTCTGATCAGCGAGTGGTCATCCACCAGAAGTAAGTTACAAGTCAACGCATAACCTTATTTGTACTGGCCCGTTCGAGTGCCCGAGGCGCCCAAGGGAATAGTGCTTCGATTCGAGTGCCTTTGCCCGGCTCGCTGACGACATTCAACGTGCCGCCCAGTTGTTCGATACGCTCGGCCATTCCGGCCATGCCGCGTTGACCTTCCCTCGCCGGGTCGGCCGCCGGGGCGAAGCCAAGGCCGTCATCACTGATCAACAGCGTAAGACCTTGCGGCAATCGCTGTACCCGAATCAACAGGTTTTTCGCCTGCGCGTGTCGCAGGATGTTGGTTACGGCTTCCTGAGTAATGCGAAACGCCGCGACGGCCATTTCTTCGGGGATGCCGTTGAGCCGTTGCTGGCAGTCGAGACTCCAATTGACCGAGGTGTTGGCCAGCGTCTTGAGCAAATGTGCGCGCAGGCTGGCTTCAAGGCCCAGACTGGTCAATTGGCGCGGATTGAGAATGGCCGAGACGTCGCGCACTTTGGTCAGGGTTTCATCCAGCGTGTCGCAAAGCACCGTGCATTGTTCCTGGAGTTCTACCGGCAGACGGCGTTTGAGCCAGTCACTTTGCAGCTTGGCGGCGGTCAGCAACTGGCCGATATCGTCGTGCAATTCACGGCTGAGTCGATGGCGCTCGTTTTCCTGGACTTGCAGCAGACGGTCAGCCAGTTCCTGTGGCTGAAACTTGATCGACTTGCGCGACAAGCGATATTGGACCCAGACGCAGGCGGTAGCGGCGACGTCGATTGCCAGCAACCCCAGCGGTATGTGCGCGGAAAAAACATAGGCCAGCAAACTGCCAAGGGTCGCCAGAACACACAGCACAAGTGTGAAGCGCCGAGCGTTTTCCCGTGAGGGTGGCCATGTGATGAGTGACTTGAGGCTGGCGTACATAACGGATGGAGCCAATGGATGTTCACTGCGGGCAGACCGGCCAGCGAATGGCGGATCTCTGTTTGGAAAACTGTCAATTATGGTATTAATTCATGCCGCATTCGTTGAGCAATCAACGACTGCCAATAACATCGCTAATGAAACAATGAAGTCAGCTTGCCATTAAGCGGCAGGCAACTAACCGGCGGCATAATACCACTTAACATACCGTTGGTCGCGGTCGCTATATATGTCTGTTCGGTCAGGAAACAGCGGTTCGTGGACGCAAGTTCCATGTTGAAAAGTTGGAATTGTTGTATTCGGACGACTTCGATGTACCTCGAAGTGTCGCTGCGTGGGCACAGGGAAAACCCTGATAAAGGTGCCTGGAAATTAACCGGTGATCGGGCTGACTATTTGGCCCGGAGTGTCGCTGGTGGATACGCACTATTCAATTACGACAGTATCGCAGCCTCTTGCCTCACGCCTGGCGCGCCGTCAGAGAGGTAGGAAGCAAACGTTTGCTGATCATTTCAGGCTCCAGAGTGTCCTGACCCATCTGTGCCGCGAAGGCTTCGAGCAGGGCTGCCTGCTCGCTGCCATCAAGGCTCAGTTGTCCGGTTTTATGATCGACGAGTTCAAGCTGCCAGGCCATCAGGGTGAAACAGTCGCGCAAAGCATCGAGGGCCTGTTCGTGCAGGTCGACTCGATCCTGGGTCAAATTCAGCAGGCCATAGATGTGCAGGGAAAACTCGGAGATCGATTCCAGCGCCAAAGCTTCGGCCCGGGCGGCCAGCTTCAGCAGAGTGCCGAGCATACAGTCGATGGCATCCTTGTCATTGCTGATCAGTTGCAGATGGCTCAGGCACTCTTCGGACTTGGCGAGAAGCGTTTCGGCCTCAACCAGAAATTCGGGGAAGCGTTGCGCCCAGTCTTTACGGTCGATTGGCATGTTCATTTCCACCACGTCGGGTTGGGTGACGGATGGCCGAGTGTGGCGACGATCATGAATCGTCGGCAGATCGCGCCCGGCGGTGCAGGTGCACGGACCGAGGGATTCCAGAGGGTGAGTTGCCACTGAACTGCGATCGCACACAATAGCCTGACTCCGTTCATGCAATGAGAATGGCGTCACAGTAATGGCTATTGGAAATGGCGAATATCAGGTCGGGCCTGATTGATTCTAGGGGAATCCCTTAGGCGAAGGAACCTAACTGGCAAATCGAGGTCGTGCCGCAATGAATCTAGCAGATGAAATCAGGAATGCCAGTAAAGCATGATGTCAGTGTGACATCAATGGTCGTTTATGGCATTTTTAGCGGCGCGCTTTACAGCAATCAAGATTAGCTGAATGCAGCCGATAAACCCCCATAGTGAATTCATCAGAACAAGCCCAGGAGTCATTGATGGCCGGCATTCTCGACACGGTAGACCAACGCACGCAACTGGTGGGTGAGAATCGCCTGGAAATCCTCATGTTCCGTTTGGCCGGACGCCAGTTGTTCGCGATCAACGTGTTCAAGGTTCAGGAAGTGCTGCAACTGCCGAAGTTGACCCTGATGCCGCAGCGTCATCCATTTGTCTGCGGTGTGGTCAATCTGCGCGGCCAGACATTGCCGGTGATCGACCTGTCCCAGGCGATCGGCATGCGCCCACTGGTGCCGGGCCCGAACAGCACGATCATCGTCACCGAATACAACCGTTCGGTGCAGGCCTTTCTCGTCGGCGGGGTCGACCGCATCGTCAACATGAACTGGGAAGCCATTCTGCCGCCGCCGACCAGTGCCGGCCGTCAGCATTATCTGACCGCGATCAGCAAGGTCGACGATCAGTTGGTCGAGATCATCGACGTTGAAAAAGTCCTTGCCGAAATCGTCCCCTACAACGCCAAGGTCTCGCGCGAGAAGCTCGACGATCCGGTACTCGAACGCGCGCGTGGCCGCGAAGTGTTGCTGGTGGATGACTCCAACGTGGCGCTGTCGCAACTTCGCGATACCCTCGGCCAGCTCGGGGTGAAAATGCATATTGCCAGCGACGGTCTGAAAGCCTTGAACATGCTCAAGGCCTGGGCCGAAACCGGCGTCAACATGACTGACAAATTGCTGATGATCTTCACCGATGCGGAAATGCCGGAAATGGACGGTTATCGCCTGACCACGGAAATCCGCAACGACCCACGCCTGCGTGGCCTGTACGTTGTATTGCACACGTCGTTATCGGGGAGTTTCAACGACTCGATGGTGAAAAAGGTCGGTTGCGACAACTTCCTCTCCAAGTTCCAGCCGGACAAGCTGGTCGATGTGGTGCGCCAGCGGCTGATGCTCGACGCCGTGCCGGCCTGACAGACTGGTTTCTGTCCACACTTTGATTCCACGCCGCCGCTCGTATAGGGTGGCGTTTTTTCATCAAGGAAGCTGGCCATGCTGCGTCTGAGCGCGCTTTACCGTTACCCGCTGAAATCCGGCAAGGGCGAAATGCTGCAAAGCATCGAGCTGGACAAGCTGGGGCTGGCGGGCGACCGACGCTGGATGTTGGTGGACGAGGCCAGCGGGCGCTTTCTGACCCAGCGTGCCGAAGCGAAGATGAGTCAGTTGTCGGCGTTGTGGAACGCCAGCGGCGGTCTGAGCCTGAGCGCTCCCGAGCACGGGTCCATCGAGGTCGCGCTACCGGCTGCGGACGCAGAGCTGCGCGGCGTAACCATTTGGCGTGACACGCTTCGGGTGCCGGACGCCGGTGCTGAAGCGGCGCGTTTTGTCAGCGACTTCCTCGGCAAGCCGACACGCCTGGTGCAAATGCCACTGGATCGGGCACGCACCACGCAGTCGGGTTTCGGCAAGGACGATGATCAAGTGGCCTTCGCGGACGGTTATCCGCTGTTGCTGATCGGCGAAGCCTCGCGGCTGGCCCTCTCGCAGACAGTTGGGCGTGCGCTCGAGATGCTGCGCTTCCGCCCGAATCTGGTTATCGAAGGCAGCGCGCCTTACGCCGAGGACAACTGGAAACGTATTCGCATCGGCGACATCGAGTTTCGCGTGGTCAAGCCGTGCGCGCGTTGCATCATGACGACCGTCGACCCGCAAACCGGTGAGCGCAGTGCTGACCGTGAACCGTTCGCGACCTTGCAGAAACACCGCTCTACCGCCGATGGCGCGATGTTCGGGCAGAATCTGGTCAATGACGGTAACGGTCGCCTGGAAGTCGGCATGCCGGTGGAAATCCTCGAATAGGTTGTCGCTGAAATGAAAAATGCCCGTGTCTTTTGGACACGGGCATTTTTTTGCGCTTGGAAAGCGGCGGGATCAGCCGCGGTATTCGCACAGATACGCAGTATCGACGGCGACTTTCAGTTGGAACTTGCTATTGGCCGGCACGTTGAACTGGCTGCCGGCGGCGAAGGTTTCCCAGTCGCTGCTGTCTGGCAGTTTGACGCTCAGCGCGCCGGACACCACGTGCATGATCTCGCGCTGGCTGGTGCCGAATTCGTATTCGCCCGGGGCCATGACGCCAATGGTCGCCGGACCTTCAGCGGTGCCGAAGGCGATCGACTTCACGGTGCCGTCGAAGTACTCGTTGACTTTAAACATGGGCGGATTCCTCGAAAAGGGCTTAAAAGGGGGCGGCCAGTATGCACAAGGCTTTTCGTGTCGTCACGCGCCTATAGCGGCAGGACCAATGGCAACAACCGTGCGGTATTGCGCGCATCTTCCAGCGCTCGATGTTGCTGCCCGAAAAACTGCATGCCCGCCAGTTGCAACGCGCCGTTGAGCCCCAACGGTCGCTCCAGGCGCCGGGCCTTGGCGAAGCGCTGTTTGAGGTTCATGTGCGGGACTTTGCTCAGGCCACTGTCGATGTTCAGGCGCTGCCATTCCTGCAGCAATTGCTGGCGATCGTAACCGCCCCAGCTGGCCCAGCCCTCAAGACGTGTCTGATGCTGCGCCAGCCAGCGCTCGAAGGCCGGCCAGACTTCGCTCAGCGGTTGCGCCGAATCGATATTGGCCTGGGTGATGTGCGTCAGTTGCCTACAGAACGGCGTGAGCAAGGGACGGCGGGTCGGTTTTACGAAGCGCTGGAAGTGATCCTGCTCGCGCCCGGCGCGATCGACCAGCGTCGCCCCGATCTCGATAATTTCCATTTCGGTGACCGGCCAGCCACCCTCGTCTGTGGTGGCTTCCAGATCTATGACCAGCCAGTGGGGCATCGCAGGGTTCCTGATTTTCGCGTTCTGATTTATCAGAGCGTAGTCAAACCCCGCGTTTGTGTCCGGGCGACTACTCGACCTGCAACAGAACCTGACGATTTTTTACCTGATCGCCGACCTTCACTTGCACCCGTTTGAGCACGCCATCGATGCCGGCTTTGAGCGGGTGCTCCATTTTCATTGCCTCCAGCACCACCAGTAACTGACCCTTGCTGACGGTACTGCCTTCGCTGACCAGCACCTCGACAATCGCACCGTCCATCGGTGCTTTCAGGGTGCCGGAGGCGACGCTGGTCTGACTACCGATCTGCGCATGAGTTCGATCATCCAGGCGCAGGCTGCCAGGATGGGTGAACAGCCACAGCTGCCCATCGCGTAGATGGTAGGCATGGCGCTGGCGCAGACCGTCGATTTCCAGAGTCACCGACTGTGCAGTGTGCTCAATGATGCTCACCGTCAATGTGCGCTCACCCGACTGCACCACAATGTTGCCCGATCTGTGCGCCAGCACCGACAGCGTCCAGTCCTGCTCGTCATTGCCGAGTCGATAGTGCAACGGCGCGCTGGCGTTGTTGCGCCAGCCGTTCAGCGGCGGTCGGTGGTGCAGGGCGCTGGCCTGATAGAACAACACCACGGCAATCGCCAGTTGCTCGGTCGTCGGCACATACGTGTTAAGACAGGCGTGGCTGGAAAAATATTGCTGGATGAAAGCGGTGCTGAAATCGCCACTGATGAACTGCGGATGTTGCAGCAGGCCTTCGAGCAAGCGTTGATTGCACTGCACACCCAGCAGCACGGTGTCCTGCACCGCGCGCAATAACTTGCGCCGCGCCTCTTCGCGGGTGGCGCCGTGAGCGATCAGTTTGCCCAGCATCGGGTCGTAGAACGGGCTGACCGACTGACCTTCAAGCAGCCCGTGATCGATTCGCGCACCGTGCCCCAGCGCAGGTTGCCATGCCGCAATTGGGCCGGTCTGCGGAAGAAAGCCCGCAGCGGGATCTTCAGCGTAGAGGCGCACTTCCATGGCGTGACCGTCAAGGCGGATCTGCTCCTGCGTCAGCGGTAGCGGCTGGCCTTCGGCAACCAGCAGCTGCCATGCAACCAGGTCCAGGCCGGTGATCATTTCCGTCACCGGGTGTTCGACCTGCAGACGGGTGTTCATCTCAAGAAAGTAGAACTGCCCGCGCGCGTCGAGCAGAAATTCCACGGTGCCGGCGCCGACATAATCCACCGCGCGCCCGGCCTTGAGCGCCGCTTCGCCCATGGCCTGGCGCAGCTCGGCGGTCATCACCGGGCAGGGTGCTTCTTCGATGACTTTCTGATGGCGGCGCTGGATCGAGCAATCGCGTTCGCCGAGGTAGACCAGATTGCCCTGCTGGTCGCCGAACAGCTGTACTTCGACATGGCGTGGCTCGACCAACGCTTGCTCGAGAATCAACTCGTCACTGCCAAAACCGTTCAATGCTTCGGACCGGGCGGTGCGCAGTTGCGCGGGCAGATCACTGGCGTCGTGGACCAGACGCATGCCACGTCCGCCACCACCGGCGCTGGCCTTGATCATCAATGGATAACCGATGCGCTCGGCCTCGGCCAACAGGGTCGCGTCGTCCTGCGCTGCGCCCTGGTAACCGGCAACGCAGGGCACGCCGGCGTCGAGCATGGCGATTTTCGACAGGCGTTTGCTGCCCATCATTTCGATCGCTTCGACGCTGGGGCCGATGAAGATCAGCCCGGCTTCGGCGCAGGCACGGGCGAAATCGGCGTTTTCCGAGAGGAAGCCGTAGCCGGGGTGAATGGCGTCGGCACCGCTGCGGCGGGCGGCGTCGAGGATCGCTGCGATATTCAAGTAAGACTGCTGCACCGGCGCCGGGCCGATGTGCACGGCCTGATCGGCGAGTTGCACGTGCAGCGCATCGGCGTCGGCATCGCTGAATACTGCGACGGTGCGATAGCCCAGCGCCTGAGCGGTGCGCTGGATGCGGCATGCAATTTCACCGCGGTTGGCGATCAGGATTTTGTGAATGGCGGGCATGGTTGGTTTCCTGAAGTCTGGTGGCGTGTGTGATGGCCTCTTCGCGAGCAAGCCCGCTCCCACATTTGGAATGCATTTCAACCGGGCATTTGGGCGCTCCCGAGTCTTGGGCGGTGAATTTGATGGCCTCTTCGCGAGCAAGCCCGCTCCCACATTTGGAATGCATTTCAACCTGTGGGAGCGGGCTTGCTCGCGAAGCTTTTAGCTGACCCACCGAGGTTTGCGTTTCTGCATAAAAGCCATGGTGCCTTCAATCCCTTCCTTTCCAGTCACCGCCGCGCTGAACCACTGCGCCGCCTCATCAAGCAATTCATTCGAAGGCTGCCCGGCACTCGCCAGCAACAATTTTTTGGTCATCGCATTCGCTTCGGGTGCGCAGCGCAGCACCTGTTGCAAGACCTCATCCAGCCGTTCGGCCAGCGCCTGGGCATCCTGTTCGACGAAGTGCACCAGCCCCAATCGCTGCGCCTCAGTGCCATCGAAACGCGCGGCGGTCAGGGCCAGTCGGCGGGTTTCGGTCAGGCCGATCCGTTGCACCACAAACGGTGCGATTTGCGCCGGGATAAGGCCGAGGCTGGTTTCCGGCAAACCGAACTGCGCCTTGTGATCGGCCAAGGCGACATCGCTGACGCAGGCCAGGCCGAACCCGCCGCCGAGCACGGCGCCCTGCAATACGCAGATCAGCACTTGCGCAGTGTGCTGGGCTTGCTCCAGCAACGCGCCGAACGCCCGGTTCAACTCGTGATACGCGTCCGCGCCTTGAGCCCGGGCGTTGGCCATGTCCTTGATGTCGCCACCGGCGCAGAAATGTCCGCCGGCACCGCTGAGCACCAAGGCCCGCACAGTGCGGTCATCGCGAATCGCCGTCAGCACCGCGCGCAGTTCGGCGACCATTTGCAGGCTCATCGCGTTGCGGCTGTCGGGGCGGTTGAGGGTGATGTGCAGCACGCCGCCATGCAGTTCCAGCAACAGCGTCTGGCAATCGGGCAGGCTGCTCATTTCTTTTTCCCCGGCAGGATGCCCATCAGTTTGCAGATGATCCCCAGCATGATTTCGTCGGCACCGCCGCCAATCGATACCAGGCGCACATCGCGATAGGCGCGGGCCACCGGGTTGTCCCACATGAAGCCCATGCCGCCCCAATATTGCAGGCAGCTGTCGCTGACTTCACGGCCGAGGCGTCCGGCCTTGAGCTTGGCCATCGACGCCAGTCGCGTGACGTCCTGACCTTTGATGTACTGCTCGGTGGCCTGATAGACGAGCGCGCGCAGGCATTCGATTTCGGTCTGCAATTCGGCGAGGCGAAAGTGGATGACCTGGTTGTCGATCAGCGCGTTGCCGAAGGTCTTGCGCTCCTTGCAATACTCGATGGTGCTGTCGATGCAATATTCCAGACCCTTGATCATGTTCGCTGCGCCGAACAGACGTTCCTCCTGGAATTGCAGCATCTGCATCATGAACCCCGCGCCTTCATGACCGATGCGATTGCGCTGCGGCACCCGGACGTTATCAAAGAACACCTGCGCGGTTTCCGAGCTGCGCATGCCGAGCTTGTCCAGGTGCGAGCTGAGGCTGATTCCCGGGGTGTTCATCGGCACCATGATCAGCGACTTGTTGATGTGCGGCTTGTCGTCCGAGGTGTTGGCCAGCAGGCAGATGAAATCGGCGCTCGGCGAGTTGGTGATCCACATTTTGCTGCCGTTGATCACGTAGTCATCGCCGTCCTTGCGCGCTGTGGTTTTCAGCCCGGCGACATCGGAGCCGGCGCCGACTTCGGAGACGCCGATGCAGCCGACCTGTTCGCCAGAGATAGCCGGGCGCAGGAACTCTTCGCGCAATTGATCGGAGCCGAAGCGCGCCAGCGCCGGAGTGCACATGTCGGTCTGCACGCCGATCGACATCGGAATCCCGCCGCAATGAATGGTGCCGAACTCTTCGGCGGCGACGATCGAATAGCTGTAATCGAGGCCCATGCCACCGAATTTTTCCGGTTTGGAAATGCCCAGCAGGCCCAGCTCGCCCGCCTTGCGGAAAATGTCATGAATGGGAAAACGCCCGGCCTTTTCCCATTCTTCGACGTGCGGATTGATCTCGTGGGTGACGAATTGGCGGACGGTGCGGCGCAGGGCTTCGTGTTCCGGGGTGAAGATCATTGTTGTTGTTCTCCGTAGGATCCGTGGCGGTCAGAAGCGGCTGACGCCGAAGCTGTTGGGTTGCAGCGTGCGCATGTCGGCTTCGTGGCAGATATCCAGCAAGTAACCGAGCAGGGTGCGGGTGTCGCGCGGGTCGATCAGGCCGTCGTCCCAAAGGCTGGCGCTGCCGTACAGTGCGGTGGACTGGCTGTCGAGTTTCTGCGCGGTCATCTGCTCAAGCATGTCGAGCATTTTCGGGTCCGGCACCAGGCCGTCCTTGAGCTGTTTGGCTTCAGTGACGATGCGCAAGACCTTGCCGGCCTGTGCGCCGCCCATCACCGCCGTGCGGCTGTTGGGCCAGGCGAAGATGAAGCGCGGATCAAGCCCGCGCCCGCACATCGCGTAGTTGCCGGCGCCATAGGAACCGCCGACAACGATGGTCAGTTTAGGCACCCGTGCGTTGGCCACCGCTTGAATCAGTTTCGAGCCGTGCTTGATCACCCCTTGTTGTTCCGATTCGGTGCCAACCATGAAACCCGTGGTGTTATGAAAAAACAGCAGCGGCGTCTGGCTCTGGTCGCACAACTGGATGAACTGCGCCGCCTTGCTCGCACCTTGAGGAGTGATCGGGCCGTTGTTGCCGATGAAGCCGCAGGCGCGGCCCTGAATTTTCAATTGGCCGCAGAGGGTTTGCTGATCGAACTCGCCTTTGAATTCGAGAAAGTCCGACTCATCGGCAATCCGCGCGATGATTTCGCGCACGTCGTAGGGCTTCTTCGCATCGTGCGGAATCAGCCCCAGCAGTTCATCGATGGGGTAGAGCGGTTCTTTGAATTGCGGTTCCGGCAGCCATGGCAACTGCTCGTTCCATGGCAGCATGCGCATGATGTCGCGCACCTGGCGTATGCCGTCAGCGTCGTTTTCAGCCAGATATTCAGCGGTGCCGGCAACCTGCGCGTGCATTTCGGCGCCGCCGAGTTCTTCATCGGTAGCGACTTCGCCCGTCGCCGCTTTGAGCAATGGCGGGCCGGCGAGAAACAGCTTGGCCTTGCCGCGCACAACCACCATGTAATCCGACAACCCCGGTTGATAGGCGCCGCCCGCCGTGGCCGAGCCGTGCACCACGGTGATCTGCGGCAAACCCATTGCCGACATGCGCGCCTGATTGGCGAAACTGCGCGCGCCTTCGACAAAAATCTCCGCTGCGTAGTTGAGATTGGCGCCACCGCTTTCGGCGAGGGTGATCATCGGCAGTTTGTTTTCCCGAGCGATCTGTTGCAGGCGCAGGGATTTTTTCAGGCCGCTCGGCGAGATCGTGCCGCCCTTGATTGCGCTGTTGTTGGCGACCACCATCGCGCGGATGCCGCAAACGTAACCGATCCCGGCAATCAGCCCGCCACCGGCTGAGCTGCCGTCCTTGTCGTCGTGCAATTTATAGCCGGCGAGGCTGGCCAGTTCGAGGAACGGCGCGCCGGGATCGAGCAACAGGTTCAGGCGCTCGCGAGGCAACAGTTGCCCGCGTTGGCTGAATTTGTCTTTGGCTTCGGCGGCCTTGTCCAGCAGGTTCTGTTCGAGCTGTTGCACCTGCTCGATGGCGGCGAGCATGGCGGCGCGGTTGTGCGCGAACGCTTCACTGTGCGGATCGACTTGCGACTGAATCTGCGCCATGGCTTATTCCTTGTCCTTGAGTACGTCAGGCAAGTACGCCCGATGAAAGCCGTTGAACGATTCGCTATGGCTGGCCTTGTGCAGCGGCCAGGCCCGACTGCCAAGGCTGGCGGCGCCGTCGATTTTTACCGTGGTGCCGCTGATGAATGCCGCCGCCGGACTGAGCAGAAACACGATCGCTGCACTGACTTCCGATTCGGTGCCGATACGCTTGAGCGGCACATGCTCGCGCAAGGTCGGAATCACCGCTTTGAACGCGCCTTCATAAGTGTCCATGCCGCTGGAGGCGATCCAGCCTGGCGCCACGGCGTTGACCCGCACCCCGGCGTACCCCCACTCGAACGCGGCAGTCTTGGTGACGTTGTCCATGCCCGAACGCGCCGCGCCCGAGTGGCCCATGCCGGGCATGCCGCCCCACATGTCGGCGAGCATGTTGACGATGCTGCCGCCGTGTTTGCTCATCGACTGGTTGAACACTTCGCGAGCCATCAGGAAACCACCGACCAGATTGGTCCGCAGCACGGTTTCGAAACCTTTCTGATTGATCGAGGCCAAGGGCGACGGGTATTGGCCGCCGGCATTGTTGACCAGACCGTGGATCGGTCCGTGTTCGGCGATCAACTCCTTGACCAGTTGCTTGACCGCTTCTTCATCGCGGATATCGCAGGCCTTCCAGTGCGCGCAGCCGCCGTCCTCGGCGATCTCGGTGGCGACCTTTTCGAGCTTTTCCGGCTTGCGCCCGACCAGCAGCACATTGGCGCCAAGGGCCGCCAGTTCATGGGCGGTGCAGCGACCGATGCCGCTGCCGCCACCGGTGACAATCAGGTTCTGGCCGCTGAACAGATCGGCGTGAAAAATCGACGCGTAAGCCATGCACACCTTCCTCTAGTCGAGCTGTTCGGCGATGCTCTGCGGCACCGGGATCTGGATTTCCAATAGTTGCTGGGCGAAGGCTTTGCCCTGCGGGTCGATGCGCAGACTGGCGACGCCGCCACCGCCGAGGGCGTTTTCCAAGAGAAAATTGAGGCTGTGGGTGCCGGGCAAATACCAGCGTTCGACACGCCCGAGAAGCGGATCGAGGACGTGACGCATCCAGTCGACCACCACCGAGGTGGTCAGCGCCTCGGCAATCCACGGCAGGTAGTCGGGGTGACGCGGCATGACGCCGATGTTGCTGTGGTTGCCCTTGTCGCCGGAGCGCGCCACCGCCAGTTTCACCAACGGCACACTGGCATCGGCGTGGCCTGAAGGTTTCGGCGGTTGATGGGCGATCGGCAGATCTGCACTGTCGAGCGCCACTGGGTCGGGGAGGGCGCACGGATGACGTTCGCCTGCGATGTCGACTTGCAGGGCGCAGGCGCTTTTATCGACGAGGAACGAGAACAAGCGGATGACCGGGTACACGGTTGGACGTCCGCCGACGATGCCGGTCAAACCGGGCGCCATACCGGTCGCGGCCTGTGCGATCTCTTTGGAAAACAGCACCAGCGCGCGTTTGTCAGGATGGCGCACGGCGATTTTTATCACCACTTCACGGCTGTCGCGGCGTTGGCCGTGGGGGCCGTAGGTGGCTTCGCTGCCGAGCAATTCGACGTGGGTTTCGCTGTAGGGCGCCCAGCCGCGCAGGCTGAACATTTCGGCGGTCTTGTCGATGATTGCCTGACTGACCCGCCGCGCCTTGTCCACCGCGTCGATGCCGGCCATCAGGCAACTGGCGGTGCAGCGAAAACCGTCGGGGTAGGTGGCGCTGACCTTGTATTTGTCGCTGGGCGGCAGGCCTTTGGCACCGTGCACCTGCACGACGTTTTTGCCTTGTTGCTGAAGTTTGACCTGAGTGAAATCGCAGATCACGTCGGGTAACAGATAGGCCTGCGGATCGCCGATTTCGTAGAGCATCTGCTCGCCTACGGTCAGCGGGGTGACCAGGCCGCCGGAGTATTCGGGTTTGCTGACGAGGAACTGGCCATCGGCGCTGACCTCGACGATCGGAAAACCGATGTGCTCGTAATCCGGCACCTCGCGCCAGTCGGTGAAATTACCGCCAGTGCACTGCGCACCGCACTCGATGATGTGCCCGGCCAGCGCGGCCTGAGCGAGTTTGTCGTAGTCATGCCACGACCAGCCGAATTCGTGAACCAGCGCCGCACTGACCACGGCGCTGTCGACCACCCGACCGGTGATGACAATGTCGGCACCCAGGCGCAAGGCTTCGACAATCCCCGCCGCGCCGAGGTAGGCGTTGGTTGACACACACATACGCGGAAGCGGCGCGCCGCTGAACATTTCGCGTATATCGGTGGGGTTTTCGAGTTGGCCTTGCAGGTCATCGCCGAGCAACACGGCAATCTTCAGCTGGACCCCGGCCTGGTCGCAGGCTGCTTGCAGGGCCGCCGCGCAAGCCTGCGGATTGACCCCGCCGGCATTGCTGATCACGCGGATGTTCTGTTCGGCCAGATCGGGCAAGAGCGGCGCCAGCACTTCGATAAAGTCGCTGGCGAACCCGGCCTGCGGGTCTTTCAGACGTGCGCCGGCCATGAGCGACATGGTGATTTCGGCCAGGTAATCGAACACCAGATAGTCGAGGTTTCCCCCCTTCACCAGTTGGGCGGCAGCGGTAGAGGTATCGCCCCAGAAGGCACTGGCGCAGCCGATTCGCACGGTGGTTGGCATTTTTATCTCCGACTCAGGGACCTGCGACAGAAGTGTCTGGAGGCTACCAAGCAAGCGCTTGGTTTGTAAACAGGGGAAACATTCTTCTGCCCAAGCGCTTGCTTGGTGCCCGCGCGCGGCTTAAATTGCGCGCAACCCTGCGGTTACAGGGGGCAACACACTGATCGACTGTAGGAGAGAACGGGTGGACGAGCAAAAAGCCCTGCGGGTCATGCGCGAATTGGTCGAGCAAGGCCAGTTGACCGACCCGGACAGCGCCCGTGGCAAGCTGCTGCAAGTGGCAGCTCACCTGTTTCGCAACAAAGGCTACGAGCGCACTACCGTGCGCGATCTGGCCAGCGCTGTGGGCATTCAGTCGGGAAGTATTTTCCACCACTTCAAAAGCAAGGATGAAATTCTCCGCGCGGTGATGGAGGAAACCATCCGCTACAACACCGCATTGATGCGCGCGGCCCTGGCCGAGGCAAGCGAGGTGCGCGACAAGGTTCTGGCGCTGATTCGCTGCGAGTTGCAGTCGATCATGGGCGGCAGCGGCGAGGCAATGGCAGTGCTGGTTTACGAATGGCGCTCGTTGTCCGAAGACGGCCAGGCCAAAGTGCTCGCATTGCGTGACGTTTATGAAGACATCTGGCTGCAGGTGCTGGGCGAGGCCAAGGACGCCGGCTACATTCGCGGCGACGTTTTTATTACCCGACGTTTCCTGACCGGCGCACTGTCCTGGACTACCACTTGGTTCCGTGCTGGCGGCAGTTTGAGCCTGGAGCAACTCGCTGATGAAGCGCTGATTCTGGTTCTTGAAGCGCGTTGAACGGCTGTCTGTCCGGCCAGGAAACTGGCTAAGTCGGCGAAACCGCCTAGCTTGAATGCAATGATTGCTTTTTTTTCGGGGAGTGGGGTGTTTTGAAGTCTTCGCCAATTCGGACAGCCGCCGGGCTGATGCTCGCTGCGCTGGCTGCGTTATGGGTATTGCCCGCTCAGTCAGCGCAATGGGTCCGGGTCGGCGCCGCGCATTTCCCGCCCTATACGATTCGCCCGGAAAACGGCGCCGACACCGGCCTGTTGCCGCAATTGATCGAGGCCCTGAACCGCTCGCAGAGCGACTATCAGTTCGTCCTGGTGCCAACGTCGATCCCGCGTCGCTTCGGGGATTTCAAGCAGGGCCGGATCGACATGGCAATCTTCGAAAATCCTGAATGGGGCTGGAAGGACATTCCTCACCAGGATGTCGACATGGGCCTGGAAGACGCCGAAATTTTCGTCGCGCAACGCGAAGACGGCCGCCAGCAAAGCTATTTCTCCAGTCTTTCGGGCAAACGTCTGGCGCTGTTCAGCGGTTATCACTACGAATTCGCCAACTTCAACGCCGACCCGAAATACCTCGCGCACAACTTCAACGCCACGCTGACCTATTCCCACGACAGCAACCTGCTGATGGTGCTGCGCGGGCGCGCCGACATCGCCCTGGTGACGCGTTCCTATTTGTTCGATTATCTGCTGCGCAACGAAAAGATCCGCGATGCGCTTCTGGCCTCGCAGCGTACCGATCAGATCTATCACCACTACGCGATTCTGCGCCCAAGCGCTCCGATCACCGGCGAAGCTTTTGGCAATCTGTTGCAACGTCTGCGTGACAATGGCGAACTGCTGAAGATTTTCGAGCCATACAAAATTGCCGTAGTGCCGGTGCCTCATCACTGAAGCGCTGTTTTCGTCCCGCGCTTAAATTTCTCCTCCCGGCTCACGTCACTTCGTTGAACTGTCGACGATTACGTGAGCCCGACCCATGTCCAATCTGAATGACCTGACTGCCCTGGCTTTGCCCTCGGGCAGTCGATTGATCGCTGATGCTACCGAGAGCCGCTTGAGCCTGAGTCTGGACGGGCAGCCGTTGATTCGTCTGCGCCTGAACCGTGACGGCAAAGGCCCGATTCAGCTTGATGAGCGGTTTGCCCTGCCGCCCGGCCACGCCTTGTGGGCAGCCTGTTACTGGTTGTTTGCCCGTGACCCGGCGTGTCAGCAGCTGACCTGGCAACTCGATCAACCCCCCACCGAGGCGTTGCTCAGTGGTTTGCTGATCAACACCGACATTGCCGGTGAGTATCGCTGCGAGCGCACGCTGTTCTGGCAACTGCCACAACCGTGGCTTGGCTCTTCGCTGACCGGCAGCTATCCACAGCAAATGGTCATCAGCCAGGGCAAGCGCCATCCGCTGCGGCCGGTGAAGCCGCGCGGGGAAGTCTATCGGCGTTTCGATGCGCGGCTCGGCGCGTGGATTTCCTTGCGCACGCTGGAAATCGAGGAAGACCTGTCGCGCTTCAATCGCTGGCAGAACAGCCCGCGCGTGGCGAGCTTCTGGCAGGAGGAGGGTAGCCTCGAGCAGCATCGCGAATACCTCAACAAACTCGATGCCGATCCGCATACGCTGACCCTGATCGGTTGTTTTGACGATCAGCCGTTTGCCTATTTCGAAGCCTACTGGGCCAAGGAAGATCGCATCGCGCCGTTCTACGATGCCGGCGATTACGACCGAGGCATTCACATGCTGGTCGGCGAGGAAAGTCATCGCGGCCCGCACAAGGTGGCGAGTTGGTTATCGGCGCTGGTGCACTACCTGTTTCTCGACGATCCACGGACCCAGCGTGTGGTCGCTGAGCCACGTGCCGACAACGCGAAGATGATCGGGCATATGCACAACCAGTGCTTTCACTGCGAGAAGGAGTTCGATTTCCCGCACAAGCGCGCGGCGCTGATGATGCTGGGGCGGGAGCGGTTTTTTGATCGGTGCAAACTGGCCTGAGTTGACAGGCTGGGATCCGTTGCGGTCTCAAGTCCGCCTTCGCGAGCAAGCCCGCTCCCACAATGACCGGTCTACGCCGAACCAATGTGTGCGGGCTTGCTCGCGAATGGCTTGACGCGAAATCCGGATCCTAACGACGACCCGCGATCACCGCATCCCGCCGACTGCCCGAGACCTTGCGGCAGTGCACCAGCGCATCACGAATCATGAAGTTGACGAGGGTCGGCGATACGCCCAGTTCCTTGGCGATGTCCTTTTGCGGCACGCCGTGCAAGCGGTACATCTCGAAGGCGTAACGGGTGCGGCTGGGCAGCTCGGTCAGCGCATCGGCGATGTGTTCCAGGGTCGAGAAGTTGATGTGCGAAGTTTCCGGCGAAGCGCCCTGAATCACCACGTTCAAGCCTTCCTCTTCCGGGCCTGAGTATTTCTGTTCGAGCGCCTGCTTGCGGTAGTGATCGATGGCGAGGTTGCGCACGATCTGAAACAGGTAGCTCAGCTGAGCCTTGATCGACGACGTGATCGGCGGTGCCGATTGCAGTCTGAAAAACGCATCCTGAACCACATCTTCGGCACGGGAGCGGCAGCCGGTAATGCGGGCTGCAATCTTGACCAGAATCAGTCGATTGTCGACGAATGCCTGAAGTAGCGGTGAATCGCACCTGCTTGTGGATACTCGTTCCGTCATGGAAATCACCTTGCAGCCAGTAGGTTAGTGGGAGGGCCTGGGGAAGGGCGCCGTCCTACACATCGAGCGACAAATTATGTTGAATGATAATGATTGTCAAATGAGAAAGAGAAGTAGTGCCGCAGGTCGATGGGTTTTGCGAACTGCGACACGCCGCCGCACTCCGGCCTCGCTGAACGTCGAGCCTGCCGACTAATTATTTCAAGACGTCATCCGTTCTCATTGGTGAATGGTTCCGGGCGTAGAGCCCGGCCACAGCGCATTCCGATGCCTTGCGCGGTCGGCACAGACCGCGTCCTGCACGCCTTTGACCGGGCGTGTCGCAGTACCTCGATTCCACTTGCAAGCCGAATTCAGGCAGGAAACCTCATGACCGACGCGTTCGAACTCCCCAGCACCCTGGTCCATGCCCTCAAGCGTCGCGCGGCCCTGACGCCGGATCGACTGGCCTTGCGTTTTCTCGCCGAAAACGCCGATCAGGCTGTGGTGCTCAGCTATCGCGAACTGGACCAACGCGCGCGCACGATCGCCGCAGCGTTGCAGGCCGAGGCCGGTTTCGGTGAGCGCGCGGTGCTGCTGTTTCCCAGTGGCGCGGATTACGTCGCGGCGTTTTTCGGTTGCCTGTACGCCGGCATGATTGCGGTGCCGGCCTATCCACCGGAATCCGCGCGCCGTCACCATCAGGAGCGCTTGTTGTCGATCATCGCCGACGCCGAGCCCAAGCTGTTGCTGACCAGCGCAGACCTGCGCGATGCCTTGCAGCAAATCGAAAGCGCGCCGCCACTGTTGTGTGTCGACACCCTCGACAGCGCACTGGCCGAACACTGGGTCGAGCCGGCCCTGCCGCCCGAGCACATCGCCTTTTTGCAATACACCTCCGGCTCCACTGCGCTGCCCAAGGGCGTGCAGGTCAGCCATGGCAACCTGGTCGCCAATGAACGGCTGATCCGCCACGGTTTCGGCATCGACGTCAACCCGGACGACGTCATCGTCAGCTGGCTGCCGCTGTATCACGACATGGGTCTGATCGGCGGGCTGTTGCAGCCGATTTTCAGCGGCGTGCCGTGCATTCTGATGTCGCCGGCGTACTTCCTCGGCCGCCCTTTGCGCTGGCTGGAGGCAATCGCCGAGTACGGCGGCACCATCAGCGGCGGGCCGGATTTCGCCTATCGTTTGTGCAGCGAACGGGTCAGCGAATCAGCCCTCGAGCGCCTCGATCTGAGCCGTTGGCGGGTGGCCTATTCCGGCTCCGAACCGATCCGCCTCGATACCCTTGAACGCTTCGCCGAAAAATTCGCCGCTTGCGGGTTCAGTGAAAACAGCTTCATGGCCTCGTACGGTTTGGCCGAGGCGACCCTGTTTGTCGCTGGCACGCTGCGCGGCACCGGCATCCCGGCGCTGCGTGTGGACGATCAGGCGCTGGCGCAAAACCGCGCCGAGCCGGGCGACGGCAGCGCGATCATGAGCTGCGGCATTAGCCAGCCGGAACACGCGGTGCTGATCGTCGAGCCGAATACGCTGGCAGAACTGGCCGAAAACGCCGTCGGTGAAGTCTGGGCCGCCGGCCCGAGCATTGCCCACGGTTACTGGCGCAACCCCGAAGCCAGCGCCAAGACCTTCGTTCAGCATGCTGGCCGCACCTGGTTGCGCACCGGCGATCTGGGTTTTATTCGCGACGGCGAGTTGTTCGTCACCGGGCGCCTGAAAGACATGCTCATCGTTCGTGGTCACAACCTCTATCCGCAGGACATCGAGCAGACGATCGAGCGCGAAGTCGAAGTGGTGCGCAAGGGTCGTGTAGCGGCGTTCGCCGTCAATCACAGCGGTGAAGAGGGCATTGGCATCGCTGCGGAAATCAGCCGCAGCGTGCAGAAAATCCTCCCGCCGCAAGCGCTGATCAAAGCCATTCGCCAAGCTGTGGCCGAGGCGTATCAGGAGGCGCCAAGCGTGGTGGTGTTGCTCAATCCGGGCGCGTTGCCGAAAACCTCCAGCGGCAAACTGCAGCGCTCGGCGTGCCGTAATCGTCTGGCCGATGGCAGTCTCGACAGCTACGCGATGTTCCCTTCGATTACAGCCGAAACGAACAGCGCGACCAGCTGCCCTTCGGATCTCGAAACGGTGATCGGGACACTCTGGGCCGAGCAACTCAACGTCAAACAAATCAACGCCGACGATCACTTCTTCCTGCTCGGCGGCAACTCGATCGCCGCCACGCAAGTAGTTGCGCGGGTTCGCGAAGCACTCGGTGTCGAGCTGAGCCTGCGCCTGCTGTTCGAAGCGCCAACCCTGCGCGCCTTCGCCGCCGCTGTGGCGCAGCAACACGAGATTGGCGGCAGCGCCCAACAGGCAATCGGCACGTTATCGCGCAGCGAGCCGATGCCACAGTCGCTGGCACAAAACCGTTTGTGGATCACCTGGCAGCTCGACCCGCACAGCAGCGCCTATAACATTCCCGGTGGCCTGCGCCTGCGGGGCGAACTCGACGAAGACGCCTTGCGCAGCGCCTTCGAGCAACTGATCGAACGCCACGAATCCCTGCGTACACGTTTCTTCGAACGCGACGGCGTTGCATTGCAGCAAGTGCTCGCTGATGCCGAATTCAACCTGCAACTGATCGACATCAGCGACCTGCCAATGCCCGAGCGTGAAGCCCGCGCCGAGCAGATTCGCGAAGACCAGGCGCGCACTCGGTTCGATCTGGAAAAAGGCCCGTTGCTGTCCGTGACCCTGGTGCGCCTCGAGGATGAAGAGCATCAATTGCTGGTGACGATGCACCACATCATCGCCGACGGTTGGTCGCTGAATATTCTCCTCGACGAATTCTCGCGCCTCTACGCCGCAGCAAGCCAGGGTACGAAGGCGACACTGGCCGCGCTGCCCACGCAATACGCCGACTACGGCAACTGGCAGCGGCAATGGCTGGCGCAAGGCGAGGGCGAGCGGCAACTGGCGTACTGGAAAGCGCAACTGGGCGATGAGCATCCGACACTGGAACTGGCCACCGATCACCCGCGCTCGGCCAGACACAACCACAGCGCCGCACGCCACAGCGTGCGCTTGAGCGCGAAGCTCAGCGAGGCGATCCGCCAGACCGCACAGGCCCACGAAGCGACGTCGTTCATGCTCTTGCTTGCCGCGTTGCAAAGCCTGTTGCACCGCTACAGCGGTCAGCGCGACATTCGCATCGGCGTGCCCAACGCCAACCGTCCGCGCCTGGAAACCCAAGGCCTGATCGGTTTCTTCATCAACACCCAGGTGCTGCGTGCGCAAATCGATTCGCACCTGCCGTTTGCCGAGTTGCTGAGCCAGACGCGCCAGGCCGCACTCGGCGCCCAAGCCAATCAGGATCTGCCCTTCGAACAACTGCTCGAAGCTTTCCCGCAGGCCCGCGAGCAGGGCTTGTTCCAGATCATGTTCAACCATCAGCAGCGCGACCTTAATGCGCTCAAGCGCCTGCCGGGCTTGCTCGCCGAAGAACTGCCGTGGCACAGCCGCGAGGCCAAGTTCGATCTGCAATTGCACAGCGAAGAGGATCGCAACGGTCGTCTGAGCTTGGCGTTCGACTACGCCAGCGAACTGTTCGACGCCGCGACCATCGAGCGCCTGGCCGAGCATTTCCACAATCTGCTCAGCGAGGTCTGCGAACAGCCAAAGCAGGCCATCGGCGATCTGCGCTTGCTGACCGCCAGCGAGCAGAATCAGCAGAAGGACTGGAGCGTCGCTCCGTGCACCCCGGCGCAACAATGGCTGCCGGAACTGCTTGAGCAACAATTGCGCAAAAACCCGCAACGCACCGCGCTGGTGTGGGACGGCGGTAGTCTGGATTTTGCCGAGCTGCACGCGCAAGCCAACCGGCTCGCCCATTACCTGCGCGACAAAGGCGTGGGCCCGGACGTGTGCGTGGCAATCGCCGCCGAGCGTTCGCCGCAACTGCTGATCGGTCTGCTGGCGATCATCAAGGCTGGCGGCGCCTATGTGCCGCTCGATCCTGATTACCCGGCCGAGCGCCTCGCTTACATGCTCAGCGACAGCGGCGTCCAATTGCTCCTGACCCAGACTGAACTGCTCGAACGCTTGCCGGCCAGCGAAGGTGTCAGCGTGATCGCCATGGACGCGCTGCATCTGGACAAATGGCCCAGCCAGGCCCCGGGCCTGCATCTGCACGGCGACAACCTCGCCTACGTGATTTATACCTCGGGTTCCACCGGGCAACCGAAAGGCGTCGGCAACACCCACGCCGCGCTGGCCGAGCGCCTGCAATGGATGCAGAACACCTACGCCCTCAATGAGACCGACGTGCTGATGCAAAAAGCGCCGATCAGTTTCGACGTCTCGGTGTGGGAATGCTTCTGGCCGCTGATTACGGGCGCGCGTCTGCTGCTTGCTGGCCCCGGCGAGCACCGTGACCCGCATCGCATCGCGCAACTGGTTCAAGAACACGGCGTGACCACGCTGCACTTTGTCCCACCGCTGCTGGCGCTGTTCATCGACGAGCCGCTGAGTGCCGGATGCACCAGCCTGCGCCGAGTGTTTTCCGGCGGTGAAGCCTTGCCTGCCGAGCTGCGCAACCGCGTGCTGGCGCAATTGCCAGCGGTGCAATTGCACAACCGCTACGGCCCGACTGAAACCGCAATCAACGTGACCCATTGGCACTGCACAACTGCTGATGGCGAGCGCTCGCCGATTGGTCGGCCCCTGGGCAATGTGATCTGCCGCATCCTCAATGCCGATCTCAATCCAGTGCCGGCGGGCGTGGCGGGTGAGCTGTGCATCAGCGGCACCGGGCTGGCTCGCGGTTACCTTGGTCGTGCGGCGCTGACCGCTGAGCGCTTCGTCGTCGATCCGCTGGGTGAGCAGGGCGCCCGTTTGTACCGCACGGGTGACCGTGCGCGCTGGTCGTCCGATGGCGTGATCGAATACCTCGGCCGTCTCGATCAACAGGTCAAGCTGCGCGGCTTTCGCGTCGAGCCGGAAGAAATCCAGGCGCGCCTGCTCGCTCAGGATGGCGTCGCCCAAGCCGCAGTGTTAGTGCGCGAAACCGCTGCCGGTGCGCAACTGATCGGCTATTTCACCGCCACCGATGCTGATGAACAAGCCGACGAACAGGTCGCTCGCCTGAAAGCCGCCCTGGCCGCCGAGCTGCCGGAATATATGGTTCCGGCGCAACTGCTGCGCCTCGACGCGATGCCCCTGAGTCCCAGCGGCAAACTCGACCGCCGCGCCTTGCCCGAGCCGCAATGGCAAGTACGTGAACACATCGAACCGGTCAGCGCACTGCAACAACAGATCGCTGCGATCTGGCGCGAAGTCCTCGGCCTGAAGCAGGTTGGCCTGGGCGACGATTTCTTCGCCCTCGGCGGTCATTCGCTGCTGGCCACGCAAATCATTTCGCGCACGCGCCAGGCCTGTGACGTCGAGTTGCCCCTGCGCACCTTGTTCGAGCACAGCGAGCTTGGCGATTACGCCGAACAGATCCGCCTGATCCAGGCCAGCGGCCGCACCAATCAACAGCTGCCGATCGGCACAGTCGACCGCAGCCAGGCGGTGCCGCTGTCCTATTCGCAGCAGCGCATGTGGTTCCTCTGGCAGATGGAACCGGACAGTCCGGCGTACAACGTCGGCGGCATGGCGCGCTTGCGCGGCGTGCTGCATGTCGAACATTTCGAGGCCGCGTTGCAGGCGCTGATCCTGCGTCACGAAACCCTGCGCACGACATTCCCAAGTGTCGGCGGCGTCGCCCGCCAGCAGGTGCATGCCGAAACCGGCGTGCGCATGGGCTGGAAGGATTTCTCCAGCCTGCCGGCGCAACTGAGCGAGCAACAAGTGCAACAACTGGCTGACGCAGAAGCACACCAGCCGTTCGATCTGGAAACCGGCCCGCTGCTGCGCGCCTGTCTGGTCAAGACTGCCGAGCACGAGCATTACTTCGTCCTGACCCTGCACCATATCGTCACCGAAGGCTGGGCGATGGACATCTTTGCCCGTGAACTCAGTGCGCTGTACGAAGCGTTCGTCGATGAGCGCCAATCACCGCTCGAGCCGCTGCCGGTGCAATACCTCGACTACAGCGTCTGGCAGCGCCAGTGGCTGGAGTCCGGCGAGCGCCAGCGCCAGCTCGATTACTGGACCGCGCAACTCGGTCGTGAACATCCGCTGTTGGAGTTGCCCGGCGACCGTCCGCGTCCGCCGGTGCAGAGCCATCAGGGCGAGCTGTTCCGGTTCGATCTGAGCGACGAACTGGCCGCGCGGGTGCGGGCGTTCAATGCGCAGAACGGTCTGACGTTGTTCATGACCATGACCGCCGCGCTCGCTACGTTGCTTTACCGCTACAGCGGCCAGACCGACCTGCGCATCGGCGCACCGGTGGCCAACCGGATCCGCCCGGAAAGCGAAGGGCTGATCGGCGCATTCCTCAATACCCAGGTGCTGCGTTGCCAGCTTGACGGGCAGATGTCGGTCGGCGAGTTGTTCGAGCAGGTGCGCCATACGGTGATCGAAGGCCAGTCGCATCAGGATCTGCCGTTCGATCATTTGGTCGAAGCCTTGCAACCGCCGCGCAGCGCCGCGTACAACCCGCTGTTCCAGGTGATGTGCAACGTGCAGCGCTGGGAATTCCAGCAAAGCCGCATGCTCGCCGGCATGACCGTCGAGTACCTGGCCAACGATGCGCGGGCAACCAAGTTCGATCTCAACCTGGAAGTCACCGACCTCGACCATCGCCTCGGTTGCTGCCTGACCTACAGCACCGATCTGTTCGACGAACCGACCATCGAACGCATGGCCAGGCATTGGCGAAATCTGCTCGAAGCGTTGATCAGCGATCCGCAACAACGCCTCAGCGAATTGGTGCTTCTCGACAGATCTGAGCAACAGCACCTGCTCGACAGCCTTGGCGTCGAGCCGGGCGAGCATCGTCTCGACCAGTGCATCCATCACCTGTTCGCCGAACAGGCGCTGGCGCGCCAAGACGCGCCAGCGCTGACCTTCGCCGGGCAGACCTTGAGCTACGCCGAACTCGACGCTCGCGCCAATCGTCTGGCCTGGGCGCTGCGTGAGCGCGGGGTCGGCCCGCAAGTGCGGGTCGGTCTGGCGCTGGAGCGTTCGCTGGAAATGGTCATCGGCCTGCTGGCGATTCTCAAGGCTGGCGGCGCCTATGTGCCGCTGGATCCGGAGTACCCGCTCGACCGTTTGCATTACATGATCGAAGACAGCCGCATCGGTCTGCTGCTCAGCGATCGGGCGATGTTCGAAGCCCTCGGCGAGTTGCCTTCAAGCGTGGCGCGCTGGTGTCTGGAAGATGACAGCGCAGCGTTGGCCGACTACCCGGCGAGCGAGTTGCCGTTTATCAGCCTGCCGCAGCATCAGGCCTACCTGATCTACACCTCGGGCTCGACCGGCAAACCGAAAGGCGTGGTGGTTTCCCACGGCGAAATCGCCATGCACTGCCAAGCCGTGATCGAGCGTTTCGGCATGCGCCCGGACGACTGCGAACTGCACTTCTACTCGATCAACTTCGACGCTGCCACCGAGCGTCTGCTGGTGCCGTTGCTCAGCGGCGCGCAAGTGGTGCTGCGGGCACAAGGGCAGTGGGACGCGGAAGAAATCTGCGGCTTGATTCGTGCGCATCGCATCAACGTCCTCGGCTTCACGCCGAGCTATGGCAGCCAATTAGCGCAGTTCCTCGCTACACACAATGAAATCCTGCCGGTGCGCATGATCATCACCGGCGGCGAAGCGCTGACCGGCGAACATCTGCAGCGCATCCGCGCAGCGTTCCATCCGGCGCAGTTCTTCAACGCCTACGGCCCGACCGAAACCGTGGTCATGCCGTTGGCCAGTCTGGCGCCGCAGGTACTGGAAGAGGGCGCCGGCAGTGTGCCGATCGGCAGCGTGATCGGGGCGCGAGTCGCCTACATTCTCGACGCCGATCTGGCCTTGGTGCCACAAGGGGCGACCGGTGAGTTGTTCGTTGGCGGCGCCGGTCTGGCCCAGGCCTATCACGACCGCCCGGGCATTACCGCCGAGCGGTTTGTCGCTGACCCGTTTGCCGCTGACGGCGGACGTATGTACCGCACCGGTGACCTGGTGCGCCAGCGTGCCGATGGTCTGGTCGAGTATCTGGGGCGGATCGACCATCAAGTGAAAATCCGTGGCTTCCGCATCGAACTGGGCGAAATCGAAACGCGCCTGCTCGATCACCCTGCGATCCGCGAAGCGGTGGTGCTGGCGCTGGATGCGCCGAGTGGCAAGCAGTTGGTGGGTTACCTCGTTACAGAGGTCGCCGAACAGAGCGAAGCGCAACAAGCTGAACTGCGCGAAGCACTGAAGTCGCACCTCAAGGCGCAACTGCCGGACTACATGGTGCCGACCCACCTGATGCTGCTGGCAAGCATGCCGCTGACCGCCAACGGCAAACTTGACCGCCGCGCCTTGCCAGCGCCGGACCCGGAGCTCAATCGTCAGGACTATGTCGCGCCAGAGAACGAGCTGGAGCAGGCCCTGGCGCAGATCTGGTGTGAAGTGCTCAACGTTAAACAAGTCGGCCTCAACGACAACTTCTTCGAACTCGGCGGTGATTCGATTCTGTCGATTCAAGTGGTCAGCCGCGCGCGTCAGCAGGGCATTCACTTCAGCCCGCGCGATTTGTTCCAGCATCAGACGGTGCAGACGCTCGCCGCAGTGGCCAGCCGCACGCAGCAAGTGACTGCCGAGCAAGGTCTGGTGGATGGGGCATCGCGCCTGACGCCGATCCAGCATTGGTTCTTCGGTACGGACATTCCCCAGCGTCAGCACTGGAATCAGGCGCTGTTGCTGGAGCCGACCATGCGCCTTGAACCGCAAAGTCTGCAGCAAGCATTGCGGGCAGTGATCGAGCAGCACGACGCCTTGCGTCTGCGTTTCAGCGAAGTCGATAAAGCGTGGCAGGCAACGCACCAGGCGCTGACGGATGAAGAACTTCTCTGGCAGTTCAGCGTCGATTCGCTGGCCCCGTGCGAAGCCTTGTTCGCCGATGCACAACGCAGTCTGCATCTGCAGAACGGCCCACTGCTGCGCGCAGTGCTGGTCGACGTCGCCGGTGCACAGCAACGCCTGTTTATCGCCATCCACCACTTGGTGGTCGACGGTGTGTCGTGGCGCGTGTTGCTCGACGATCTGCAAACCGCCTATCGCCAACTCGACGCTGCGCAGCCGCTGAAACTGCCGACGAAAACCAGCGCCTTCAAGGACTGGGCCGCGCGTTTGCACGCTTATGCCGGCAGCGAATCGCTGCGTGAAGAATTGAGCTGGTGGCAGGCGCAACTGGCCGGGCCGAGCGCTGATCTGCCTTGCGAAAACCGGCAGGGCGGCAGGCAGCATCGGCATGCACAAACCGTCAGCGTGCGCCTCGACGCCGAGCGCACCCGCCAATTGCTGCAACAGGCGCCGAGTGCTTATCGCACCCACGTCAACGACCTGCTGCTGACCGCGCTGGCCCGTGTGTTGTGCCGCTGGAACGGACAGCCGTCGGCGTTGATTCAATTGGAAGGCCACGGCCGCGAAACCCTGTTCGACGAGATTGACCTGACCCGCACGGTTGGCTGGTTTACCAGCGCTTACCCGCTGCGCCTGACCCCGCACAACATCGAAGAGGCTGCCGGGCAGGGTGCTTCGATCAAGGCGATCAAGGAACAACTGCGCGCCGTGCCGCACAAAGGTCTCGGTTATGGCGTGCTGCGTTATCTGGCCGATGACGGCTGCCGCCAGTGCATGGCCGCGCTGCCACAGGCGCCGATCACCTTCAATTATCTCGGCCAGTTCGACCAGAGCTTCGGCAGCGATGCGCTGTTCCATCCTCTCGATGAAGCAGTCGGGGCCGCTCATGATCCGCAGGCGCCGTTGCCGAACGAGTTGAGCGTCGACGGTCAGGTGTATGGCGGGGAACTGCTACTGCGCTGGACTTTCAGTGCCGAGCGTTATGCGGTGCAGACGATCAATGATCTGGCCGATGCCTATCTCGGCGAGTTGTGCAGCCTGATCGAGCACTGCCTGCAGGACGGTGCCGGCGGCCTGACGCCGTCGGACTTCCCGCTGGCGAGACTGACTCAGGCACAACTCGATGCGCTGCCGGTGCCGGCCGCGCACATCGAAGATGTCTATCCGCTGACACCGATGCAGGAAGGCATGTTGCTGCACACCCTGCTCGAACCGGGCACCGGTCTGTACTACATGCAGGATCGTTATCGCATCAACAGCGAGCTCGATCCCGAGCGTTTCGCCCAGGCCTGGCAAGCGGTGGTCGCCCGTCATGAAGCGTTGCGCGCTTCGTTCTGCTGGAACGTTGGCGAAGACATGCTGCAAGTGATTCACACGCCGGGGCGTACGCCGATCGAGTACCTGGATTGGAGTGCCGTCGCCGAAACCGAGCAGGAACCGCAGCTGCAAGCGCTGCTGAAAAGCGAGCGCGAGGCCGGGTTCGATCTGCTCAATCAGGCGCCGTTCCACCTGCGCCTGATCAAGGTCGGCGCGGCGCGCTACTGGTTCATGATGAGTAACCACCACATCCTCATCGATGCCTGGTGCCGGTCGCTGCTGATGAACGATTTCTTCGAGATCTACACCGCCCTCGGCGAAGGTCGCGAAGCGCAGTTGAGCGTGCCGCCGCGTTATCGCGATTACATCGGCTGGCTGCAACGTCAGAGCCTGGCCGAGGCGCGACAGTGGTGGCGGCAGAATCTGCAAGGCTTCGAACGCACTACGCCGATCCCCAGCGACCGGCCGTTCCTGCGCGAACACGCTGGCGAAAGCGGCGGCATGATCGTCGGCGACCGCTACACCCGCCTCAATGCCGAGGACGGCGCCCGCCTGCGGGAACTGGCGCAGGCCCATCAACTGACCGTCAACACCTTCGCCCAGGCTGCGTGGGCTCTGGTGCTGCGGCGCCTGAGCGGCGACCGCGACGTGCTCTTCGGCGTCACAGTGGCCGGGCGTCCGGTGGAGATGCCGGAGATGCAGCGCACTGTCGGCCTGTTCATCAACAGTATTGCCCTGCGCGTGAAGATGCCTGCGGACGATCAGCGCAGCAGCGTGCGCCAATGGCTCAGCGCTTTGCTCGACAGCAACATGCAACTGCGCGAGTACGAATACCTGCCGCTGGTGAACATTCAGGAACAGAGCGAATTGCCCAAGGGCCAGCCGCTGTTCGACAGCCTCTTCGTGTTCGAAAACGCCCCGGTGGAAGTCTCGGTGCTCGACCGAGCGCAGAGTTTGAATGCCACTTCGGATTCCGGCCGCACCCATACCAACTTCCCGCTGACGGCGGTGTGCTACCCGGGCGATGACCTTGGCTTGCACCTGTCCTATGACCAGCGTTACTTCGACGAGGCGACGGTCGAGCGCATGCTCAGTGAGTTCAAGCGGCTGCTGCTGGCGCTGGTCGACGGCTTCCATGGCGACATGGCCGATTTGCCGCTGCTGGGCGACGAAGAACGCGACTTCCTGCTGCACGGTTGCAACCAGAGCGGCCACGACTGTCCGCTGGAGCAAAGCTACGTGGCGTTGTTCGAAGCGCAGGTCGCGGCGCATCCGCAGCGCATCGCCGCCAGTTGCCTCGATCAGCAATTGAGCTACGCCGAACTGAACCACAACGCCAACCGCCTCGGCCATGCCCTGGTCGCTGCCGGTGTGCGGATGGATCAACCGGTGGCGCTGCTGGCCGAGCGCAATCTCGACCTGCTCGGCATGATCATCGGCAGCTTCAAGGCCGGTGCCGGTTACCTGCCGCTGGACCCGGGGCTGCCGAGCCAGCGTCTGAGCCGCATTATCGAGCTCAGCCGCACGCCGTTGCTGGTGTGCAGCGCAGCTTGCCGCGAACAGGCGCAGACCTTGCTCGAGGCGTTTGGCTGTTCGAACCGTCCGCGCCTGCTGGTGTGGGAAGAGGTGCAGGCGTCGGCGACAGCGACGCATAATCCCGGCATTCACAGCGGCCCGGACAATCTCGCTTATGTGATCTACACGTCGGGTTCGACCGGTTTGCCAAAAGGCGTCATGGTCGAGCAGCGCGGCATGCTCAATAACCAATTGAGCAAACGCCCGTATCTCGACTTGAGCGAGGTCGATGTGATTGCACAGACCGCCTCGCAGAGCTTCGATATTTCCGTCTGGCAGTTCCTCGCCGCGCCGTTGTTCGGCGCGCGGGTCGATATCGTGCCGAATGCGATTGCCCACGATCCGCAAGGTTTGCTGGCGCATGTGCAGGCGCAGGGCATCACGGTGCTGGAAAGTGTGCCGTCGCTGATTCAGGGCATGCTCGCCGCCGAGCGACTGAGTCTCGACGGCTTGCGCTGGATGCTGCCGACCGGCGAAGCGATGCCGCCGGAGCTGGCCCATCAGTGGCTGCTGCGTTACCCGCAGATCGGCCTGGTCAATGCTTACGGCCCGGCGGAATGTTCCGATGACGTGGCGTTCTACCGCGTCGACCTGGCCTCGACGCGTGGCAGTTATTTGCCGATCGGCACGCCGACCGACAACAACTTGCTCTATCTGCTCGATGGCGCGCTGGATCTGGTGCCGCTGGGCGCGGTGGGTGAATTGTGCGTGGCTGGCATCGGTGTCGGTCGCGGCTACGTCAGCGATCCGCTGCGCACCGCGCCGGTGTTTGTGCCGAACCCGTTCGGCGCGCCGGGCGAGCGTTTGTATCGCACCGGTGACCTGGCGCGGCGCCGCACTGATGGTGTGCTGGAATACGTCGGCCGGGTCGATCATCAGGTGAAGATTCGCGGTTACCGCATCGAAATCGGTGAAATCGAAGCGCGTCTGCACGAACAACCGCAAGTACGTGACGCGGCGGTTGGCGTGCAAGAGGGCGTCAACGGCAAGCACCTGGTCGGTTATCTGGTCGCCGCCGATGCAGCGCTCAATCCGGCCGAACGCCTGGAGCAGATCAAGCAACGCCTGCGCGCCGAACTGCCGGAATACATGGTGCCGCTGCACTGGCTGTGGCTGGAGCAAATGCCGCTCAATGCCAACGGCAAACTCGACCGCAAAGCCTTGCCGGCGCTGGAGATCGGTCAGTTGCAGAGCGAGGACTATCTGGCCCCGCGCAACGAGCTGGAGCAGACCCTGGCTGATATCTGGGCCCAGGTGCTCAAGGTCGACAAGGTCGGCGTGCGCGACAACTTTTTCGAACTGGGCGGGCATTCGCTACTGGCAACGCAGATTGCATCGCGAGTGCAGAAAACCCTGCAACGCAATGTGCCGCTGCGCGCGATGTTCGAGTGCAGTACGGTGGCGGAACTGGCCGAGTACATTGATGGACTGGCGGCCAGCGATATGACTGAGGAGAAGGTGGATCGGTTGAATGATCTGATGGCGCAGCTGGAGGGGCTTTAGTTCTTCGGCGTTTGGGCCGGCGATGGCGTCCGAGAATTCAACACAAATCAACCGGTACGTGACTGTACATTTCCGGGCTTGACGATCAACAACCGGCAGCTCAGTCTGCCGGTTCTCTTTTTCTCCCGGAGGTGGTCGATGGCCTTTTTCACGGTTGACGGACAAGCGCTGCACTACATTGATCAAGGCACTGGCCCGGCCGTGTTGCTCGCAGGCAGTTATCTCTGGGATCAGGCGATGTGGGCGCCGCAGATCGCCGCGCTGACCCCGCACTATCGCGTCATCGCGCTGGATCTGTGGGGGCATGGCGAGTCCGGCAAGTTACCCGAAGGCACCACATCGCTGGATGACATCGCCCGTCAGGCGCAGGCCTTGCTTGATCATCTGGACATCGACCGCGTCACTCTGGTCGGGCTGTCGGTCGGCGGCATGTGGGGCGCGCGCCTGGCACTGTCCGCAGCGCAACGTTTGAACGGTCTGGTGCTGATGGACACCTACGTCGGCGTCGAGCCGGAACCGACCCGGCAGTATTACTTCTCGCTGTTCAAGCAGATCGAAGACACCGGCACCCTCTCTGAACAACTGCTCGACATCGTCGTGCCAATCTTCTTCCGCCCGGGCATCGACCCGCAGTCGCCGCTGTATCAGCAATTGCGCGCAAAACTGCAAGGCTATTCGCCCGAGCGTCTGCGCGAAAGCATCGTGCCGATGGGGCGCATCACTTTTGGTCGTGACGACTTGTTGCCACGCCTGGCCGAGCTGGACGCGGCTGCGACGCTGGTGCTCTGCGGCGATCAGGACAAACCACGGCCACCGTCGGAAGCCCGGGAAATGGCTGAATTGATTGGTTGCCCGTGTGTGCTGGTGCCAGATGCGGGGCATATCTCCAATCTGGAGAACCCCGAATTCGTCACTGAGGCGCTGCTAGCGTTTCTGGCCGAGCGAAACCGCTAGAACGGGTGAAGTTCATTCGCGAGCAAGTCTGCTCCCACAGGGTTTCACTTGTTCACATATTTCGTGCTCATCACAACACTTTGTGGGAGCGGGCTTGCCCGCGATGAGGCAGGGTCAGGCGATAAAGAATCGGCTTTATTTCGGCCCGAGAATCTTCACCAGCTTGTCCGGCGAAGGCGCGCCTTGCTGTTGTTGCAATTCGCCTTTGTCGTCCAGGTAGAAAATGGCCGGGGTGGCCTGCAGTTCCAGGTCTTCCATCAACTGCATGTTGGCCGCGAGTTTGGTTTGCACGGCGACCGGAATGTCTTTCAGAGCCTTGAGCGCGCTGCCCTTGCCGGCCTTTTCGTGATCCTCCAGCGCTTTGGCCGGATCTTTTGCCGCCAGCAGCGCGGCTGATTTGCCCGGGCTGTCTTCGCGGATGATGCCGACCATGATGTGGCGCAACTGCACCTTGCCGGCCTTGACCCATGGCCGCGCCTGTTCCCAGAACATGTTGCAATACGGGCAGTTCGGGTCGCTGAACAGGTACACCGTGCGCGGCGCATCCTTGTTGCCATCCTGAATCCAGTTGCTCGCCTCGAACTTGGCCCAGACTTCCTTGGACATCGGCGCATAGACCAGTTTCTGCAACGGCTCGCTACTCAGATCCTTGCCGTCGGCGTCGTACAGATTACCAACCACGACGTGCTTGCCGTCCGGAGTCAGGTAGAGCGCCATGCCGCGATTCTGGTATTGCGCAGCGTACCCGCGCAGGCCGTCGGGGGCGTCGAACTGGCCGACAATTTTTGCGCCTTTTGCTTCGATTTTTTTGATCGCCGCAGGCAGTTCTTCAGCAGCCTGCACTGACGGCAAGTGCAGCAGGGCAGTGCCCAGGGTCAGCGTCAGCAGGTGGCGGAGGCGGGGCATGGCAGTTTCCTTGCAGAGTTGGCCGGAGCAACGGCCTGATTCGGGCTAGAAGGTGAAGTGTCGAACGTTTCCAGCGCGCGCGCGAGGCTGGCATTCGACAGTTCACCGAGGTGACTGGTCAGCAAACGACCGTCCGGGCTATAGAACAGCGTAGTCGGTAACGCCATGGAACCCACGGCCTGACCGAGACGGCCGCTGCGGTCGAACAGCACGTTGTTCAGGCTCAGGCCCTGGGTTTCCAGGAACGTTGCCACGCTTTGCATGCTTTCGGCCTGATTGACGAACAAGAACGTCAGATCCGGACGCTGTTGTTGGGCGTTTTCCAGTACCGGCATTTCTCGCCGGCATGGCGGACACCAGGTCGCCCACAGGTTGATCACCAGCGGGCCGCCCTGATAGTCACGGAGCTTGATCCTTTCCCCGGCGGCGTTACGCAGGGAGATATCCGGCAGCCGCGTGCCTTGTTCATAAATATTCAGCGACAGCGTGGCGAGCAACCAGAACATCACGCCGCTGACCACACCGAAGCCCAACGGGCGACGCAGACCGGGGCGCCGCCAGCCGCGATACAACGCCGCCAGCAGCAGAACGATCACCCCGGGCCAGGCGAGAAAACCACCGTCGCGCAGATCGATGATCTGCCACGGGTCGTTGCGATAATGCGACCAGTACAGCGCGACAAACGCAATGCGCGCCGCGAGCATGCCCAGCAAGAAGAGGCTGAACAGCGCCGACTCGGGGTTATCGCCGCCGCGCTTGGCCACTCGCCAACCGACAAACGTCGCCAGCGCCAGAGCACTGATCAGCAGCAAGTGGTTAAGCGCGATGGCGAAGGTGCCGAGGGTGAGCGTCAGCATCAGTTGGCGTCTCGGGTAGTGGACCAGCGTTGCAGGAAGGTGTCGGCATCGACCTCGCCGGTGATGCGCTGGCTGCGGCGTTCTGCGCCGTCAGCGCCGATCCAGATGAACGTCGGCGGCCCCGGCACTTTATAACGACCGAGCAGCTCGCGACTGGCGGCGTTGTCGGCGGTCACATCCAGGCGCAGCAGGCGTACGTTGCTCAGCGCCTGCATGACCTTGGCCTCGCCGAACACCTTCTTTTCCATCACTTTGCACGACACACACCAGTCGGCGTAGTAATCGAGCAACACCCATTGGCCCTGAGCCCTGGCGGCGTCGAGTTCGCGTTGCAGCGTGGCTGGTTCATTGACCGTGGTGAAAGCGTCGTGACCACTTGGCGCTGCACCGGCAACACGGCCGGCGCTGTAAACCTGCAACGGCTGATACGGATCATCGCTGCCGCCAGCCGCACCGATCACTAGCAAGCTGCCCCACAAACCGAGCAAGAGGGACAGGGCGCCAAACATCTGCGCGACGCGGCCAAAACCTTCGGACTGTTTCCAGGCGCTGTAAGCCGCAATCAGCAGCAGCGCGCCACACAGGCCGAGCCACAACGACGGGGCCAGCACCGGACGCAGCATCAGCAATGCGGTTGCGAGAAAGAGGAAGCCGAATACACCTTTGAGCAGATTCATCCAGGCGCCGGGTTTCGGCAGGAAACGGTTGCCGACGGTGACCAGCAGTAACAGCGGCACACCGATGCCGATGCCCAGTGCAAACAGGATCAAACCGCCGTGCAAGGCGTTACCGCTTTGCGCGATGTACAACAGCGCACCGGCCAGTGGCGCGGTCATGCACGGCCCGACCAACAGACCGGACAATGCGCCCAGCACACCGGCGCCGATCAGGCTGCCGCCGCTGCGGCTGCGCGAAGCATGTTCAAGTCGATCACGCAGGGCCACCGGCAGTTGCAGCTCGAAGAAGCCGAACATCGGCAGTGCGAGCACCACGAAAATGGCGGCAAATGTGCCGAGTAACCACGGATTCTGCAACCACGCCTGCAGGTTCGCGCCGAGCAGCGCAGCAATCACGCCCATCGCCGCATACACCAGCGCCATGCAGATCACATAGCTGCTGGCCAAGGCAAAGCCGCGCCTTGGTGTGGCGCCACTGCCGACAATCATCCCGGCCAGAATCGGCAGCATCGGCAGCGAACATGGCGTGAATGCCAGCAGCAGGCCGAGTCCGAAAAACACCAACAGGCTCCAGCCCAGCGCCCGTTGTTGCAGGCTGCTGGCCAAGGCCTGGTCCGGCGCTTCAGCGCCTGTTGCTGCTGCGGCTTTGCCGCCCAGATCGATCACTCGGGTTTGCGGTGGATAGCACAGACCGGCATCGGCGCAGCCCTGATAACTGACTTTGATCTGCCCCTTTGCCGCCGCCGGGATTTTTACTTCCAGGCCTTGGCGGTAGACCGGCTGTTCGCCAAAGAACTCATCGCTGTGAGATTCGCCTTCAGGCAGTACCGGCTGCTGATCAGCGGCCAGCCCGTCGAACTTCAAGCGTTTCTGATACAGGTAGTAGCCGTCACTGATCTGCCAGAACAACTGGGTTTCTCCCGAGTCCAGACGCTCGGAGGTGAGTACGAATGCCTGGTCGACGGGTAAAAAGTCCGGCTTGGATTCGAACGGATTGTTTGCGGCCTGAGCCAGACCGGAAATGAGTAAAGCAAACAGAAGAAAAAAATGACGCATGGAGGAGCCTTGTCCCTGTGCAAGTGGGGTACAGGATGGGCGGCGGCGATTAACCGATAATTAACCCTATCCTACTAGCCCCACCAGGATCGGCCAATCAGTCGCGCAGCAGGCCGGGCCAATTATCCTCATTGATTGTTCTGGGGCCGGAAACCAGTCGGTCGGATTGAATGTTGTAGGTCAAATATTGATTGTTGGTGAGGAAGATGTACCAGTAGCTGTCCGCGAATGTCCGGTCATTCTGTGCTGCTGTGATGATTCGGTCTTCATAGGGTTTCAGCGCGCCCAGTTGATATTCGCCAAACCGGTTGCGGGTAAGGGTTCTGGCTCTGTAGTTGAACGATAGATAGTGTCCGTCATCAAGAATAAAGCGGAACAGGAAAGGGTGGCCGGTAAGTTGAAACCAAGTGCCGGCGATGATCCTGTCAAAATACGGAAGGATCGGTTTCCAGACAGAGTCGGTAACCTTGTAGAACGCAGCAACCTTATCGTTATCCTGGTCATATTTGCACACCATCGGGGTTGTGCCCTGATAGAAGAACAACCAGGCGATGTCCTCGTCACTTGCGGTATTCCAGCCGAACGAAGTGGTAGTCAAGCCGAAGCGCAGGTCTTTTGTATAGGGGTCGAAAGTGTCCCAACTACCTGCGGTGGAGGCTGGGTAATTGGCTGATACGCTATTGTTTCCCAGATCAAAGCGCGAATAAGTGTCGGTATTCTTGAAGAAGAAATAAATCCGATCGGGGCCGGAGCGCCAGTCTATGGCGACGAAGTTGTTCAGGTTGCTCACGTTTTAAGTCCATTTAAATGCGGATTGAAAGTTGCAGGCCGAAGCTAAATGAAGTCATCTTTTCGATAAAGTCCGCAATTGTTTCCGGATGGGTAACCCGAACCACAAGAGTTTTGGCCCTCTGCCTCGCATCCGCCACCGATACGCGATAATTCGCTATGTTCGCCTGCAGCTTTGCGAACTCGATATGTACCGCCATAATTGCGCCTTAATCCTCGGCTGTTTCACTCGCGTTTTTGTCCACGGAGCCCCCATGCACGTACTGGTTTGCGAAGACGATGAGCTGATCGCCAGTGGCATCGTCGCCGGGCTCACGGCGCAGGGCCTGACCGTCGAGCACGTCAACACGGCATCAAAGGCGCGGGCGATGCTCAAGGTCGCCGAGTTCGACGTGATGGTGCTCGATCTCGGTCTGCCTGACGAAGACGGCCTCAAGCTGCTGCAGCAACTGCGCAATCACGGTCTGGAAATTCCGGTGTTGATTCTCACTGCTCGCGATTCAGTGACTGATCGTGTCGACGGTTTGCAGGCTGGCGCAGACGACTACCTGCTCAAGCCTTTTGACCTGCGCGAACTGTTTGCTCGCCTGCAAACCTTGTTGCGTCGAGTCGCCGGACGCAGCGTCAATCTGATCGAACATGGCCCGCTCACCTACGACCCAAGCAGCCGGGAAACCCGACTGGCCGGGCAACCGGTGGACTTGTCGCGGCGTGAGCAGTCACTCTTGCAGGCGTTGCTGCACAATCGTGGCCGGGTGCTGTCCACCGAGCAGTTGAAGGACAGCGTCTACGGCTTTAACGATGAGTTGGAAAGCAACGCGCTGAACGTGCATATCCACCATCTGCGCAGCAAGCTCGGCAAGGGCATCGTCGAAACCGTGCGCGGTCTGGGCTATCGGCTCGGGCCCGCCGACGGCGCAGAGCAAGGCAAGTGATGAGTCTGCGCCTGCGGCTGAGCCTGACGCTCGGCGCCGCGTTCGCGCTGATCTGGGCGTTGGCGGCGGCCTGGATGCTCAGCGATTTGCGCAATCAGATGATGTTCTCTCTCGACCAGCGTCTGGTTGCCTCGGCGCGCATGGTCGCCGGGCTGCTCGAGCAATTGCCGACGCTGCCGAGCAAGGGCGAGGGCACGCACTTCAGTGCCGAACAGCTGAATATTCCCGGCGGTATGGCCTGTCAGGTCAGTTCGTTGCGCGGGGAAATCCTTGCCCGTAGCCACAACAATCCCGAACAAACGCTGGAAGCGGAAAAAATTGGCTTCCACGATCAGATGATCGACGGTGCGCCGTGGCGTAGTTTCACTCTGGCTCGCGGCGATGTGCGCATCACTACGGCAGATCGGCAGATCGAGCGTGAAGCCTTGAACATGTCGATTCTGCTCGCCGCTTCGGTACCAGTCGGCGTGGCCTTGCTCGGCTGTTTGTGCCTGCTGTGGCTGGGCATCGGTCAGGGCCTTGCACCACTGAATCGCCTGCGCGAAGCACTGATGCGGCGCAATGCCGATTCTCTTGAACCGTTGCAGTTGCAGGCATTTCCCAGCGAGTTGAAGCCGTTGCTGGAAACCCAGAACCAGTTGTTCCAGCGCATCGGCAAGACCATCGAGCGTGAACGTCGCCTGACCGGTGACGCCGCGCACGAATTGCGCAGTCCGCTGACGGCCATCAAGACCCACCTGCAAGTCGCACGCATGACCGATGGCAATGCCCGCGATCAGTCGCTGGCGCGCGCCGAGGAGGGCGCCGATCGCCTGCACCGCACCCTTGAACAGTTACTGTTGCTGGCGCGGGTCGAAGGCAGTCTGTCGTTCGATGACGGCTCGCAGTGCAGCGCCGAGCAGGTGGCCAGACTGGCGATTCAGGACGCCACGGGCGGTGAACGGCTGCGGATCAAACTGCATGTGCCGGATGACCTGCCTGCCGCTCCGGTGCAAATGCCTGCGGTGCTGGCAATTGCTGCGCTGCGCAACCTGCTCGATAACGCCTTGCGCCATACGCCTGAAGATTGTGCGGTCGAGGTCAATCTTGAAAGCATTGGCGCTCGCGTGCGTTTTGTCGTGCGCGATCATGGCCCGGGCATTGCGCCGGATGACATACAGCATCTGACTCAGCGGTTCTGGCGCAACGGTCAGAGCACCGGCTGCGGGCTGGGTCTGGCGATTGTCCAGGCGATTGTCCAGCGCTGTGATTGTGCCCTGCATTTCGACAGCCGCGCGGATGGCTTGCGGGTCGAACTGACCTTGCCGTTGCAACCTCTCTGACCGCACCGCCCTGCGCAGGAGCTGCCGAAGGCTGCGATCTTTTGATTTTGCTTCAAGATCAAGATCAAAAAATCGCAGCCTTCGGCAGCTCCTACAGGATTGCTGTTCCGGCACATCAAATGTAACTTCTCGGCGTTCGCTATCCGCCAGGGTCGGGGCTAAGGTCAACCCAGCTTTGACTCAATGGATTGAGGGAACTGCGCATGGAAGCACCCGTCTGCATACGTCCGGCCACACTGGCCGACGCCGGCATTATCAACCGCATCGTCGAACGCTCGATCCGCGTCGGATGTGCACTCGATCACCGCAATGATTCGTCGATCGTCAGCGACTGGGTCAATCAGTCCACCATCGATGTCATCAGTGGCCGGCTCGCCGCTCCACACATTTGTCTCTGCGTCGCTTTGCTTGAAGACAAACCTGTGGGTGTCGGCATGGCCGAGGCAAGTGGCGATATCTTGCTGTGTCACGTCCAGCCGGAGTCCTTCCGCCGAGGCGTCGGCCGGGCGCTGATGCAGAATCTTGAGGGCTGGTTGCGGATTCGCGGGGTGCAGCATGTGCACCTCAACAGCACCCGCACCGCTGCGGCGTTCTATCGGCATCTGGGGTATCAACAAGCAGCGCCACCCGTCACCTCCTGCGGCTTGCAGACCTTGCTGCTGCACAAGCCGTTGCCAGCCCCCACCGGACAACTCGATCAAGGGTGTAAATCCTTTCCTCGCTGAAGCGTTTCCAGAACAGGAAAACCTGCAAGTGCGCCCCGCGACCGGAACGCGCACCTGTCGGTGTGCTGTTCTGGTCATTATCCATAGCGAATTGAGGGGTCGAGAGATGTCAGTCGCCACCAGCCTTATCGAAGCGTCGTCGGCCCGGGTCGCCTCGGCGCCGGCGGAAACGTTATATGAATTCAACGAATCACCCCTGCTGACGCGTCAGAGCCGGCAGGAGTCCAATGCGCGCAGCTATCCGCGCCGTATCCCGCTGGCGCTCAAACGTGCCAAGGGCTTGTATGTCGAGGACGTTGAGGGGCGTACGTTCATCGATTGCCTGGCTGGGGCCGGCACGCTGGCGCTGGGGCATAACCATCCGGTCGTGATCGAAGCGATCCAGCAGGTTCTCGCGGACGAGTTGCCGCTGCACACCCTCGACCTGACCACGCCGGTCAAAGATCGATTCGTCCAGGACCTGTTCGGCCTGCTGCCGACGGAACTGGCGGCGCAGGCGAAAATTCAGTTTTGCGGCCCGACCGGTACCGACGCGGTGGAGGCAGCGCTGAAACTGGTGCGCACTGCCACTGGCCGCAGCACCGTGCTGTCCTTTTCCGGTGGCTATCACGGCATGAGCCAAGGTGCGTTGAGCCTGATGGGCAGCCTGGGGCCGAAAAAACCGCTGGGTGCCTTGCTCAGCAGTGGCGTGCAGTTCATGCCGTTTCCCTACGATTACCGTTGCCCGTTTGGCCTCGGTGGCGCGGCTGGAGTCAAAGCCAACCTGAGTTATCTGGAAAACCTGCTCAACGACCCCGAGGCGGGCGTGCAATTGCCGGCGGCGGTAATTGTCGAGGCGGTGCAGGGCGAGGGCGGGGTGATACCGGCGGATGTCGAGTGGTTGCGCGGCTTGCGCCGGATCACCGAAAAGGCTGGTGTAGCGCTGATCGTCGATGAGATTCAAAGCGGATTCGCCCGTACCGGAAAGATGTTTGCCTTTGAACATGCGGGCATCGTTCCGGATGTGGTGGTGCTCTCCAAGGCCATCGGCGGCAGTCTGCCGCTGGCGGTGGTGGTTTACCGCGACTGGCTCGACACCTGGCAACCGGGCGCCCATGCCGGCACGTTCCGTGGCAATCAAATGGCCATGGCCGCCGGTTCAGCGGTGATGCGCTATCTCGTGGAGCACAAGGTTTGCGAGCACGCCGCCGCCATGGGTGATCGACTCAGTGAACATCTGCAAATCCTGCAACGCGACTTCCCGCAACTGGGCGATATCCGTGGGCGCGGCTTGATGCTTGGCGTCGAACTGGTTGACCCGAATGGTGCGCCTGATGCGCTTGGTCATCCGCCGGCCTTTGGGCGTCTGGCGCCACTGGTGCAGCGTGAATGCCTCAAGCGTGGCCTGATTCTGGAGCTGGGCGGCCGCCATGGCGCCGTTGTGCGCTTCCTGCCGCCGCTGGTGATTACCGCAGCGGAAATCGACCGGGTGGCCGAGATCTTCGGTCGCGCATTGGCCGCTGCCACCGCCGCGCTGTAAATTTCTTCACGCGGCGAACGTTCTTTCTACATACCCCGGCTGCATCCGTTGTGCAGCCGACCTTACAACGATGGAGAACCAGCATGACGTCAGTATTCGACCGCGAGGACATCCTCTTTCAGGTCGTGGTCAACCACGAAGAGCAATACTCGATCTGGCCCGATTACAAAGCCGTACCAGAAGGCTGGCGCACCGTGGGCAAGAGCGGCTTGAAGAAGGAATGCCTGGCCTACATCGAAGAAGTCTGGACCGACATGCGCCCGTTGAGCCTGCGCCAGAAGATGGATGCGCAAGTCGCGGCGCAATAAGCGACCGCGCAAAAAACCCGCTGAACCAGTGATGGTCAGCGGGTTTTTTCATGTCCTGGATTTTTATTTTCTGCAAACCCTCATCGTTGGCTTGCCTGCGATGAACGATGACTCGGCATCAGCCTGACTACGCTCCGCTCAACCCCTTGAGCAACAGATCCACATTAGCCTCCAGCTCCGCCAGCGGATCCCCCGCATCGGTACTCAACACCACCAGTCGGCTACCGGATTCAGCAATCGCCGCTTTCACTGGCTCCGCTGGCTGACGATGGTGCAGCACTACCGCCACATCGTTGTCCTTGAGCGTCGCTGTCAGCTTTTTCAAATCTTCCGACGTCCACTCGGCATCGGGCCGCGCGTCCTGTCCGGCCAGTTCAAGATTAAGGCTGCCAATCAGATAGCCGAAGTGATCGCTCAGACTCAACACACTCAGATTGTCCGCCTCGGCCAGACGCGCTTCGGTGTCGGCGCTGAGTTTCAGCAAACGCTGTTTCAGCGCCGCCAGGTTGGCCTCGATCGCAGGCTTGGCGCTTGGTGCCAGGCGCACCAGATCGGCGGCCATCACGTCAGCCATGCGCCCCATGTTGTTACTCGCCAGCCATGGCTGGCTGTTCAAGCCATCCACCTGCAGGCCCGGTTGCACGGCGATACCGGGCAGGGCGCCGTCGACCGGACGGGCAGCGTCGACTTCGACGATACGAATATTGCTGCGCCGCGCGAAAGGGTACAGCGGGTCATCCGCCCACAGCGATCGCAGACCGATCACCGCGTCCGCGTCAGTGGCCAGTTTGCTCAGCGCCGGCGCCCCACGGCCGCTGAAATACGCGGTCTGGCGGCTGCCGGGCAGGTTGGCCGGGGCTGCGCGTTCAAGGTCAACATCGGTGCCCTTGAGCAGCGCTTCGCCCAATCCATAAGTGATCGGCAACGAGGCCAGCACGCGCAAGGGTTTCGCACTTTCAGCAGCCAGAGACGGAGTGCAGACCACGCCACACAGGGCCATGGCCAGAGTCAGGTTACGCAGTGAAAAAGCCATTTATCCAAGGTTCCCTTTCAGGCTGGGGACGACGCCGCGCGCAATGGCGGCGAGGGCAAAAGCGATGCCGGCGACGAGAATGATCGCGGCGCCGGACGGAATCGGCAGGTCGAACACGATTGGTGCAAGAATCCCGCATAGCGTGCTCACGGTGGCAATCAGCACCGAACACCAGAAAAATCCTTTGAGTGACTGACTGAGCAAACGCGCCGCCGCCGCCGGGATCACCAGCAAGGCACCGACCAGAATCGCGCCGATCACCTTGACCGCCGCGACAGTGATCAGCGTCACCAGAATCACGAACAGGTAATCCAGCGTCTTGACCGCTACGCCACGCACCGCCGCCAGTTGCGGGTTGAAACTGGCGAGCATGATGCGGTTGTACAGCGGCAGGGCGAGGGCCATGACCAGTGAACCGACGATGGCCAGGACCGCCAGATCATTGCCGTTGACGGTCAGCACCGAACCGAACAGCACGTTTTCCAGAATGTGCACATTGATCTTGCCGGCGAGAATCAGCAGCAAGCTCGCGCCCAAGGCGAGCGATACCGAGAGAAACACGCCGATCAGCGTATCCGGTGCCAGCCCGGTGCGGTTGCGCAGGTAATTGAGCAGGATGCCGAACAGCAGGCAGTAACCGAACAGACTGCCGTATGGGCCGGTATAGGGTTCGCCGAGCAGAATACCGATGGCCACACCGGTCAACGCGGCATGGCCGACCGCTTCGGAAAAGAACGCAAAGCGCTTGACCACCACCAGCGTGCCGAGCCCGCCCAGCACCGGGCCGATCAGCAGGCCGGCAAGCAGGGCATTGACGACAAAGCCGTAGGCCAGCGCTTCGGGCAGATAACCGGAAGATGCCCAGCCCTGGACCATCAGACGAAAGGCTTCGTAGCTCATCAGACAGCGCTCCGTGGATGGGTGGAAAACAGTGTCAGCAGACGTTCCGGCGTCAGCGCCTGTTGCGGTGTGGCATCGAACAGCACGCGGCGGTTGAGACCGGTAACCCGATCGGCCAGCCGACCCACCGCTTCCAGATCATGCTCGATCCACAGCACGGTGATGCCCGCTGCGCGCCAGTCAGTCAGCAGGCGTTCGAACACCTGAATCCCTGCCTCATCGAGGGCTGACATAGGTTCGTCGAGCACCAGCAATTGCGGCGCCGGAATCAGGCCCTGCGCGAGCAGGACCCGCTGGCGCTCACCGCCGGACAGCGCGCCCATGCGCCGCTTGCGCTTGTCCTGCATGCCGACGCGCTCCAGCGCCTCGCCGATGGCGCCGGCGTAGTGTTTGCTCAAACCGAGAAAGGCCGGGCGGCGCTGGCACATGGCGGCCATGAAATCGTCGACGGTCATCGGCAGGCCGCGATCGAACTCCAGCGCCTGCGGGACGTAACCGGTGGTGCCGGGCTCGCCAGGCCAGCGCAGGCTGAGCTGGCCCTGATGCGGCATCTGCCCGAGCAGGGTTTTGATCAGCGAGCTCTTGCCACCGCCGTTGGGGCCGACCAGCGCATGCACGCTGCCGGGCTGCACCTGGAAGCTGACATTGTCGAGAATCGTCGTGCGCCCCAAGGTCAGGCTGATAGCCGCAAACTCCAGCGCCGGCCCGTTTTTCCCCTGTGGGGGCGAGCTTGCTTGCGAATGCGGTGTGTCATTCAGCGAAGATGTTGGCTGATCCGGTACCTTCGCGAGCAAGCTCGCTCCCACAGGGTTCTCTGCGTGATCGGCGGGGAGGGTTTGTTTCGACGTCATGCCCCGGACTCCTGAATCGCCCGAACCACGGTGTTGAGGTTGCCGGTCATTTCCTTTTCGTACTTGTCGGCGGTGTATTCGCCATAGGAAATGTGCGACAGCGGATAGAGCTTCACCCCGGATTCGCGCTGGATGGTGTCGACATAGCTGGAAGGGAAATCCATCTCGGAGAAGATCACTTTCACGTCGAGTTCACGCAACTGATCGATGGTTTTCTTCAACTGACTAGGGCTTGGTTCGATGCCGTGAGCAGGCTCGACCACAGCTGTCACTTCCAGGCCGAATTCGCGCAACAGATAGTCGTAAGCCGCATGCACCGTGGCCACGCGCAGTTCGGCGTTCGGTGCCTGGGTCAGTTTGGCCAGAGCATCGGCGCGCATCTGCCGCAGGCGTTTGCCATAGGCGCGGGCGTTCTGGGTGTAGGTCTTGGCGTTGTCCGGGTCGAGTTTGCCCAACTCGCGGGCGATGTTGTTGACCTGGGCGATGGAGGCGCTGATCGACAGGAACGTGTGCGGGTTGACCACTTTGCCAGCGCCGCGCGCAGCGACACCGGTGGCTGCGAGCAATGGCACGTTTTCGTTGGCTTCGATGGTTTTGACATTGGGTGTTTCGCTGGCGGCGATCATTCGGTCGGCGAAGTCGTCATGGCCGACGCCGTTGAGCACGATCACGTCCAGTCCGCTGATGCGCTTGATGTCTTCGGCGCGCGGCTCGTAGGCGTGCGGGTTGAAGCCGGCAGGAATCAGTGGCACCACTTCGGCCTTGTCGCCGACGATATTGGCTACATAGCTGTAATACGGATGCAGGGTGATGCCGATACGCAGGCGTTTGCCTGGCTCGGCACCGGCCAGCGGGCTCAGCAGGCAGGCGCACAGGCCAAGCAGAAACAGGCGTAACAATGGACGGCGAGGCGATGAAATGGACATGGGCAAGCAGTCTTCTCTCGGATAAAGGCGAGGAATCAATGGCGATGTTCGCGGGTAACCCCGGCATCGAATTGCGCGACGATCTGTTTCCAGCCAGCGGCAGACAGCGCGGCGTCGGACAGATCCACCGCCGGCGGGGGATCGGCGCTGCGGTTCAGCCAGATGTCCGGCGCCGCGTTGGCGTCGGCACCGACACGCATCAGAAACGAGCCGGCGACATCAGGCGTCGCGCTACGGCCGAAATAGGCGTTGTCGGCGAGCATCTGCCATGCGTGACCACCACGGCTGACCGAACTGGCGTCCTGCGCGAACGGCGCGAAACCTTCTTCGGCCAGCACCTGTGGCGTCGGCAGGGCTTGTTGCTCTTCGCGCAGCAGACGGATTTCGTCGAGGGTCACCCGCAGGTCGGCATAGATGCCTTGCTCGGCGGCGCTGAGGTCGCGGCGGGCGTCGTACTGGTTGCTGGCCACCGGCTCCGGTTCATGGGAAACCCCGCGCCACGCCACCACCGAGCCGGCGACCGCGAGGATCACCAGGCACAACAGCAGCACATTGAGGGTTTCATGACCGGCGCCGGCCGGGCGTACCACTTGAGTTGTCGGGGTACTCATGGGGCTTCGATATCCGCCTGGTCGATTTCCACTACGTGGCCTGGGCCGGCGTCGAACAGCACATAGAATTCACTGCCGGGCTTTTTAAAGGTCAGCGTCGAGTCGTCGCCCAGTTTGCCCGGCACGAGAATGGTTTCGTCGTAGCCGATCACATCGAGGGTCACGCCCGGCGCGCCGCTGCCGTCGGAAAAACCGCCGGTGCATTTGATCTGTTCGGCATCGATGGCTTTGCATTCGCACATCGGGTTGTGCGCCAGGGCGCTGGCACTGAAACCGGCGCTCAGCAGCAGCGCAGCGCTGGCGAGCAAACGGGTATGAAGGGGTGAGCGAGTCATGGTTTGGCTCCTTGTTTGTTCAGCCACGCAACCGTGGCGGGGGAGGCTTGGCTCAGGGGAATCGCGGCCTGGTGCATGCTGCCGTCCCAGCCTTCCATGGTGATCCACAGCTCGGCGTCAGGTTTGGTCTTCGCCGGGATCGGCATTTGCGTGCCCATGCGATAAGGCGTACCGAAGAAGATCGTGCCAGCGGCGCGCAGACTGCGCGGCTTGCCGATGCGCAGGTAAGTGGCCTTGACCTGTTCGACACAGCTGTCACAGACAGCGGCAGTGAAGTCCTTCATGTAACCGGCCGGTCCGCTCAAGTGCGGCGCCTCTTCGCGTAACTCCGCCAGACGCAGGCTCCACGGACCGACCTGAACGGTGCCTATTTCCCGTTGACCCAAGCCACTGTCGCCGCGAAACAGCGAAGCATCGGCAAAGTATTTCGGCATGAAGCCCAGCGGAATCAGCAACAGCAGAACATTGATGTGGAAGCGCCACTTGTGCCAGAAACGCGACAGGCGCGACGGCGGTGTGACCGAAATGGCTTTGTTCACAGGCTGGCCTCCGAAGGTTCACGGCGCAGCGCCGGTTGCGCGGTGACGCGGTTTTTCTTGTCCTCGCGTTTCAGCGCATTGGCGGTGGCCAGTGCGGTGCGCTTGGTCCAGATGAGCAGGCCGCTGAGGATCATCATGCTCAGCAACAGACCGAAGAAGAACCAGATCAACTTGATCCAGATCCCACCGAAGTCGCCGGTGTGCAGCGGGCGCATGGATTCGGTGACGAATTCCAGCGAGGACCGATCGGACAGCAACCGTGAGGAGGCCATTTCGCCGTTGTACGGGTTGAGAGTCGCGGTCTGGTACATCAGCGGATACCAGCCACGGCCGCTGACGCTCATGTGCGAGTAGGCGTTGCCCGGCAGGTTGACGTAGCTGGCTTCCAGCCCGGGAATCTTCTGCTGGGCGATTTCGATGGCGCGGTCCAGGCTGATGCGCGGCGGCGGGGTGCCAGCGGCCGAAATCGGCACGCTTTCGCGGGACATCGCCGGAATGATCGGCTCGCTGGAAATGGAAATCTGGTTATCGAAAAGGAAAGCCTTGATCAGGAACCAGATGCCGGTGATGGAAATTACCGCGATGAACCAGATCGACCAGATGCCGCACAGACGATGGAAGTCGCCCCAGAAGATCCGCGCGCCATGGCGCACGCGCAGGGTCGGGCGCAGAAAACCTTTCCAGAAGCGTTTGTAGACCACCAGCCCGGTAATCAGCGAGACCAGCATCGGCACGCCGAGCAACGACACCAGATACCAGCCCCAACTGTAGCCATTGGTGAACGGTACCAGCCACCAGCCATGCAGGGCGCGGGTAAAGGCCTTGAAATCGAAGGCCGGCGCGGCGCCCTGGATGACCCCGGTGTACGGATTGACGTAGACCGTCAATGAGCGACCGTCGGGGTAGCTGACTTCGACGTCGAGGGCGAAGTGCGACTCGTCCGGGCGGTTGATGCTCTGCACCAGGGTTTGCGGTTCGGCCTGTTTGATCGCCGCGAGGATCTGGTCGTAGCTCAGTCGCGGCGCATCGTCCGACGGCTGACTGGCGCGCATTTGCGGGTTGGCCAGCCAGACAATTTCCTGGCTGACCACCGCCAGCGTGCCGGTGACGCAGACGATCAACACAAAGCACCAGATCGGCAACGCCAGCCAGCTATGCACCAGGAACCACAGTTTGGAACGGGATTTCTTCGACATGATTGCGCGTCTTGATTGCGGTGGAAGGGGCCGGGCTACGGGCTTCGCAGCACGGAACTCCCCGGGAGGCCGTTCGTGGCTTTTGCCTACGCGAACGGCCTGCATTCCTATAAGACGGATGAGCGAAGAAAATCCCGAAAGCGGATATGAAAGCAAATGTTTCGCAATTACATCGGCGAGGTGTTTTTGCCAGCCGATCCAGGGCACAAGTGCTCAGCTTTGGCTGAACATTTCCATGGCGCGTTGGCGAATCTGCTCTTCGCTCAGATCCTCCTTGTGCGTGGCGAGAAACCACAGATGCCCGAACGGGTCTCTCAGTGTCCCGCTGCGGTCACCGTAAAACTGGTCTTTGACCTCCGATACGCTTTGCGCCCCGGCATCCAGCGCCTGTTGGAATGACTGGTCGACATCGGTGACATACAGGTGCAAGCCGATCGACACCGCCTGCTCAGGATTGCTCAGCGGACCTTGATCGCAAGGCGTGCCGAGCATGATCGCGCTGTCACCAATGCGCAGCTCGGCATGGCCGATATTGCCGTCGGGCATGGTCAGGCGCATGACTTCGCTGGCATTGAAGGCTTTCCTGTAGAACTCAATGGCCTCGGCGGCCTGTTGGATGCCCAGGTACGGGGTAATGCTGTGATACCCCTCAGGAATGGGTTTGACGCTCATGACGTTCTCCCTGTTTTTGTTTTCAACAGATGTGGTTGCTCCGGATCTGCCCGGAGCAATCACTATAGAACCGTCCCTGCAGCGCAGATTTTCCGCCGACGAGCAGCGTTATCACTCCTCGCCAAAGTGCGGGCCTGGCCCTTGGTCACCGAGCGCGTCGCCTTTATTGCGCAATGGACACGCCTCCATCGACAGGCAACCGCAGCCGATGCACCCGGTGAGCTGATCGCGCATTAGCGTCAGTTGCCTGATTCGTTCGTCGAGCTCGCGCTGCCATTGTTCAGACAACATCTTCCAGTCGGCGGCCGTTGGCGCTCGATCCTGCGGCAGGATCTTCAGCGCTTCGCCGATTTCCGCCAGCGGTATCCCCAGCCGTTGCGCGACTTTGATCAACGCCACCCGGCGCAGCACGGCACGCGGATAACGGCGCTGGTTGCCAGCGTTGCGTTCACTCTTGATCAAACCCTTGGCTTCATAAAAGTGCAGCGCCGTGACCGCGACGCCGCTGCGCGCCGCAACGTCCCCAACAGTGAGAGGCTTGTGCACCTGGTCTTTGCTGATCATGCTGAAAATGCTCTTGACCTTGACTTAACTGGAGGTTTTACCCTGCAGCTCTTCGGGTCGCAAGGCTCGCTTCAAGATGAGTGGGGGTTTTCCATGAGCAATCGCAGCTTTACCCAATTGATCGAATTCGAAATCGAACCCCGTCAGCAAGCGGCGCTGATCTCGGCATTGGCGACGCAGACCGAGCGTCTGGCGCAGCGTTACGACGGATTTCTCAGCGCCAGCGTGCAGGCCAGCGACGACGGCCGTCGCGTGTTGAGCTTTTTGCAATGGCAAAGCCGCGAAGCGGGAGAGGCGGCGTTTCACACTTTCGAAAGCGGTGAGCAGGATTTCTGGCAACTGATCCGCACCCATCGGGCGAAAACAGTGACCTTCAATTCGTTCCAGGTGCACAGCAGCATTGCCCGCAGCCACGACGATGCGCTGCATTGCCGTTTGCCGGGTTAGCCGTTGTTAGCGCAAACCTGATAGCCACTATTGAGAGCGTTGATTTCTGCGCGAGCGTGCCCGGGCGTAGCCTTTCTCCATCGACCCCACATTGCTCGCCAGGACGCTCCCATGAACCGTTTTCTGACTGTTTCGCTGATGCTCGCTGTTTCCGTTCTTGCTGGCTGTGCCAGCCATGTTTCGCCAGAGCTGCGCCCTTACACCGCTGAAGAATCCCGCGAACTGGCGCTGGAAGCGCTGAACCGCAGCGGTTTGTCGTTCGACGAATACCATGCGAAGAAAGCCCAGTTGCTCGGCCAGCCGCAGAAGACGTTCGGCTTCGACCAACAAGGCGAGATGAGTGCCGAACGTGCCATACAGCTGCACGGTCGTCCAAGCTGACAGCAAACTGTACTGCTTGAAGTTTTTCCTAACTGTCCGTGGGTTTGCCGGGCGGCGTGGGATAGGGTCAACACCTGAATGACCCTGGATGGACTGCCTCGATGAATCTCTCGCTTGATCTGCTGTTGGGCTTTGCCCTGTTTGCCCTTGTCACCTCGATCACACCGGGGCCGAACAACACCATGTTGCTGGCGTCCGGGGTCAATTTCGGTTTCAACCGCACCATTCCACACATGCTCGGCATCAGCTGCGGCTTCTTTCTGCTGGTGGTGGCGGTGGGCTTTGGTCTTGGCGCGGTGTTTCAGGCCTATCCGATTCTTTACACGGTGCTGCGTTATGTCGGCGCGGCGTATTTGTTGTACCTGGCGTGGAAGATCGCTCATTGCGGCCCGGTCGGCGACAGTGCCATCGGCGAGGCTAAACCGATCAGCTATCTGGGCGCCGCAGCGTTCCAGTGGGTCAATCCCAAGGCGTGGATCATGGCCATCGGTGCCATCAGCACGTATACGCCGATGCAGGGTTACTTTTACAACGTTGTGATCATCGCGGCGGTATTCGCCATCATCAACCTCCCAAGTGTTGGCCTGTGGGCGGCATGCGGCACGCTGTTGCGCAATGTGCTCAAAGAGCCGCGCTGGTTGCGCGTGTTCAATTGGGGGATGGCGGCGTTGCTGGTGATCTCGCTGTATCCGTTACTGCTCGAAAGCTTTCACTGACGCATTGCTTCAATCGCCGGCCCGATGCCTGTTAAGCTCGGTTTCAGGAGCGTTCCTACGCACTTTTAAATGAAGCCCTACTTCTTTAACGGCATCCGATCAGGTATTGATGACGCTCTCGAACCCATGCACAGCTCACGAGGCTATGCATGGTCATTTGCAGACACGAGCCTCCTGATCCCGGAACACGCTCTGCGAGTCCTTTATGAACACACGTCCGTTGTATTTCGATTACGCCGCCACCACCCCGGTGGACGAGCGGGTCATCCAGGTGATGATCGAATGTCTGGGTTTTCACGGTAACTTCGGTAACCCGGCGTCCAGTTCCCACGCTTTCGGCCAGCAGGCCCGGCAGACGGTCGAGCAGGCACGTCGGCAAGTCGCCGATCTGGTCGGCGCGCAACCTGAGCAGATCGTCTGGACCTCCGGTGCGACCGAGTCCAACAACCTCGCGCTCAAAGGCGTTGCCCAGGCCCGTGGCATCTCGGGCGGCCATATCATTACCAGCCAGATCGAACACAAGGCCATCCTCGATACTGCCCGGCAATTGCAGGATTCAGGCATTGCCGTGACTTATCTGGTGCCGGACGCCGAAGGCTTGATCACCCCGCAAGCGGTCAGCGAAGCGATGCGTGACGACACCTTTCTGGTGTCGCTGATGCTCGTCAATAACGAGCTGGGTACGCTCAACGATGTCGAGGCGATTGGCGAAGTGGTGCGCAGTCGGCGGGCGTTGTTTCATGTCGATGCCGCGCAGGGCGCTGGCAAGGTCGCAATCGATCTGAGCCGCTGGCCGGTGGATCTGATGTCGTTTTCCGCACATAAACTCTACGGCCCCAAGGGCATCGGCGCCTTGTATGTCGGCCCGCACGCGCAGCAACGCTTGCATGCGCAGATCCACGGCGGCGGTCACGAAGGTGGCCTGCGCTCCGGAACCCTGGCGACTCATCAGATTGCGGGGATGGGCGCTGCTTTCGCTTTGGCCGTCGACGCATTCGATGAAGAGAAAAAGTCCATCATCGCTTTGCGCGAACGCTTGCTTGAACAGCTTTTGAAGTTGCCCGGCGTGCGCCTCAACGGCAGTGCCTCGCAACGTATTCCGCACACCCTGAGCCTGACCTTCAGCGAAGGCGATTTCAACAGCGCCGCGTTGAGCCATTCGATCGCATTTTCTGCGACTTCCGCGTGTAATTCCGCGAGCAATGCGCCGTCCCACGTGCTGTTGGCGTTGGGGCACGATGCGCGACTGGCAGGGCGCACCATTCGCTTGAGCCTCGGGCGGTTTACCACCGTCGAGGACGTCGAAAGGGCCGTCGAAATGATTACTACCGCCTGCGCCAGTGCCCCGGCATTCTGGGCGACAGGGCTTTAAACAGACGCTTTCCATGGCCGAGAAGGCTGCGAACAATAATGATGACGCGATTAGCAGGAGACATGATGAGTTCCCACACCTTGACCGAAGGATCGGTGCCTCAGCGCTTGGCGCATACCCGTGAGCTGATGCGCCGCGAAGGCATCCATGCGCTGCTGGTGCCGTCCGCCGACCCGCATCTGTCGGAATACCTGCCGGGTTACTGGCAGGGCCGGCAATGGCTGTCGGGTTTCCACGGTTCGGTCGGTACGCTGATCGTCACTGCTGATTTCGCTGGGGTCTGGGCCGACAGCCGTTACTGGGAGCAGGCGACCAAGGAACTGGCCGGCAGCGGCATCGAACTGGTCAAGCTGCAACCGGGGCAGCCGAGCCCGCTCGACTGGCTAGCCGAGCAAACCCCCGAGGGCGGTGTGGTGGCGGTCGATGGCGCGGTAATGGCTGTGGCTTCAGCGCGCACGCTGAGCAGCAAACTCGAAGCACGCGGCGCTCGCCTTCGCACCGATATCGATTTGTTGCAGGAAATCTGGCGTGATCGTCCAAGCCTGCCTAACGCGCCGATCTATCAGCATCTGCCGCCGCAAGCGACCGTCAGCCGTGGCGAGAAGCTCGCTAAATTGCGCCAGACCTTGCAAGAGCGTGGCGCCGACTGGCATTTCATCGCCACCCTGGATGACATCGCCTGGCTGTTCAACCTGCGCGGCGGTGATGTTTCGTTCAATCCGGTGTTCGTATCGTTTGCCCTGATCAATCAACAGCAGGCGACGCTGTTCGTGGCGCTGAGCAAGGTCGATGCCGATCTGCGCGCCGTGCTTGAACAGGATGGCGTGACCCTGCGGGACTACAGCGAAGTAGCCGATGCGTTGCGTGCTGTACCAAGTGGCGCGAGCCTGCTGGTCGATCCGGCGCGAGTGACTACAGGTTTGCTGGATAATCTGGACAGTGGCGTAAAACTGGTCGAAGGCTTGAACCCGACCACGTTGGCCAAATCGCAGAAAAGCGAGGCCGACGCCCAGCACATCCGTAAAGCGATGGAGCAGGATGGCGCGGCGTTGTGCGAGTTTTTCGCCTGGCTGGAATCGGCATGGGGGCGCGAGCGCATCACCGAACTGACCATCGACGAGAAACTCACCGCTGCCCGTGAGCGTCGTCCCGATTACGTTTCGCTGAGCTTCAACACCATCGCCGCGTTCAACGCCAACGGTGCGATGCCGCACTATCACGCTACCGAAGAAGAGCATGCGCTGATCGAGGGTGATGGTCTGTTGCTCATCGATTCCGGTGGTCAATACCTCGGCGGGACCACAGACATCACGCGCATGGTCCCGGTGGGGACGCCGACGCAAGAGCAAAAGCAGGATTGCACGCGCGTGTTGAAAGGCGTGATTGCCTTGTCGAGGGCACGATTCCCCAAAGGCATTCTGTCACCGCTGCTCGACGCCATCGCCCGCGCGCCGATCTGGGCTGACAACGTCGACTACGGGCACGGCACTGGTCATGGCGTGGGTTATTTCCTCAACGTGCATGAGGGGCCGCAGGTGATTGCCTATCAGGCTGCACCAGCGCCGCAAACGGCTATGCAGCCGGGGATGATCACTTCGATCGAACCCGGCACTTATCGTCCAGGCCGCTGGGGTGTGCGCATCGAGAACCTGGCGATGAACCGCGAGGCCGGCAGCAGCGAATTCGGCGAGTTCCTCGAGTTTGAAACCCTGACGCTGTGCCCGATCGATACCCGTTGTCTGATTGCAGAGCTTTTGACGCAAGAAGAGAAGCAGTGGCTGAACGACTATCACCGCGAAGTGCATGAGCGTCTGAGCCCATTGCTTGAGGGGGCGGCGCTGAGCTGGCTGAACGAGCGCACTGCGGCCATTTGATCGACTTGCCCAAGGCACTGCTCACAGTGCCTTGGGGCTTGGCTTCAATCCTGGCGCAATGCCTCTTCTACGAAGTCGAGTCGATCCTGACCGAAGAACAACTGATCGCCAATGAACATGCTGGGGGCACCGAAAACGCCGCGCTTGATGGCTGTCTCGGTGTTTTCCTTGAGGGCGGCTTTGACTGACTCATCGTTGGTCAGCGCCATTATCTCTCGGGGATCGAAGCCGTTTTCAGTCAGCACCCCGGCGATGGTTTGCGGGTCGTTGAGGTTACGGCCGTCCACCCAAAGCGCCCTGAACAGGCAGTCGACGAACTCCCCGAAACGCTGCGGCTGGTACAACTGCATGCCAGTGACGGCACGCATCAACATCAGCGTGTTGATCGGAAAGTGCGGATTGAATCTGAGCTGGACGCCGTAGCGCCTGGCGAAGCGATCGAGGTCCTGGAACATGTAGCGACCCTTGGCCGGAATGACTGCTGGCGAAGCGTTGCCGGTGGCTTTGAACACACCACCCAACAACATCGGGATGTAGACCAATTCACTCTGGGTTTCGGCGCAGATTTTCGGTAGCTGGGTGTGCGCCAGATAGGTAGTGGGGCTGCCGAGGTCGAAAAAGAACTCCACGGTTTTCGTCATGATCAAGTTGCTCTTATTGTTGTAATCAGGAGGGGAGGGCTTACCAGCGTTCATTCCATGGGCGCAGGTCCAGTTCGAAGGTCCACGCATCCCGTGGCTGACTGTGCAGATACCAGTAATTTTCAGCGATGTGCTCTGGATTGAGAATGCCGTCCTGGTCCCTGGTTGCGTATTTTTCGGGAAAGCTGTTGCGAATGAAATCGGTGTCGATCGCACCATCAACCACAACATGGGCAACGTGGATGTTCATCGGCCCCAGTTCCCTGGCCATGCTTTGCGCCAGTGCGCGGATGCCATGTTTGGCTCCGGCAAAAGCGGCGAATCCTGCAGCACCGCGCAGTCCGGCAGTGGCTCCGGTAAACAGAATCGTGCCGCGCTGACGGGTCACCATACGCTTGGCCACTTCACGGGCGTTAAGGAAACCTGAGAAGCAGGCCATTTCCCAAATCTTGAAATATTTGCGCGCGGTTTCTTCGAGAATACTGCACGGCACGTTGGCGCCGATGTTGAAGACAAAGGCCTCGATAGGACCAACGCGGGCCTCGATGTCTTCGATGAGAGCGATGACGTCTTCTTCCTTGCGCGCATCGCAGGCAAAACCATGAGCCTCACCGCCCTCAGCGATGATTGCGTCAACCAATGGCTGCAGTTTGTCGGCGCTGCGCCGGGTCACGCAGGCAATGAATCCTTCACTGGCAAAACGCTTGGCAATCGCCCCGCCCGTGGCGTCGCCTGCCCCAACAACCAGCACGACCTTCTTGTTATTCATGGGTGAATCCCTTTGGGTTAACGATCGTTTAGTTAACGAACGTTATGCTAGGATTCGGACAGCGTCAAGGCGATCTATTTCGGGAGAGGGCATGCGTTATTCAGCTGGACACAAATCGGAAACCCGCGAAAGGCTGCTGCAAAGCAGCGCGCTGTCGGCAAAGAAATCGGGGTTTTCCACGGTGGGCGTGGATGGCCTGATGAAAGCCATCGGTTTGAGTGGGGCCGCGTTCTACAGCCACTTTTCCTCCAAGGATGCCTTGTTCGCTGCCATCGTCGAGCGAGAGCTGAGTGAGAGTCTTGAGCGCCTTGGTGGGCAGGGCGGTGCAGATCGGCAGCGGCTGGAGCGTTGTCTGAAGCAGTACCTGAGCATGGCCCACGTCGAGCAACCTGAGGTCGGTTGCGCGCTGCCGTCATTGGGCGCGGAGATTGCCCGTGCCGATGTGCAGGTGCGTGAGCAGGCTGAAGAATGGATTTGCCGCCTTCAGCAGGGCTGGGCTGAGATACTGGAAAGCGAGAGTCTGGCCTGGTCGGTGCTGTCGCAATGCGTGGGTGCATTGGTGGTCGCGCGAATGCTGGCAACACCGGACGTGCAGCGTACGGTGTTGCGCTCGAGCCATGAGGAAATTACGCGTCAGCTCACTTCGCCACGAGCCGAGTAGTTATTTGCAGATGACGATCATGCTGCGGCTGGTATAACCGGCGGGGTTCAAGCCGAACGGATAATCGCCTGGTTCTTCCACAGCATCGCCGGATTTGGCGATCACCTTGTAACCCTTGGGAGCGCAGGAGTTGGCGGCGCTGGTGTAGCACTTGTCCCATGAGGATGAAAGTCCGGAACAATTGATATGCAGCCCTTTCTTGCCGCGCTTGACCTGCGTTTCCGAGGTCGCTGCGCAACTTGCGATCGCCAGCAAGGCGATCATTAGCAAAATTCGTTTCATTACCATCCTTAATAGCGGCCGCGAGTCTGTTGCTCGGGTCTGCCTGTATTCGCTCGCGTTTTCAGCGTTGTGCCGTCCTTTGCGAAAAAATCCATGCTTGGCGATGGGTTACGGGGATAAACATGGCCTAAATAAGCGCCAATTACCAGACCCACTTCTTATTACGCTTCAGTCGGCAGCGACAGCAGGCTTTGCACCGCTGCCCATGGTCATCGTCGCACCCACGGAAGCCAGGATAATGCACAGGATGGCCAGCCATTGTGACAGGGAAAGGTATTCCTGAAGAAAAAGCAGTCCTGATAGCGCGCCGAACGCTGGTTCGATACTCATTAAAGTGCCGAAGGTGCGTGCGGGCATTCGAGTGAGGGCCACCATTTCCAGGGTGTAGGGCAGGGCGGTAGACAGAATGGCGACTCCGATAGCGACGGGAATCAGTGATGGTGTGAGCAGCGCAGCGCCGGCATGAATGATGCCGATCGGCGCCACGAACAGCGCGGCGATCATCACGCCCAATGCTGCAGTGGTCACACCGTTGTCGGCGCCGGCCTTCTGTCCAAACAAAATGTATAGCGCCCAGCAGACTCCGGCCCCCAGCGCATAACCCGCGCCGACCAGATCGATCCCTGCAGTGGTGACGCCGGTTGGGATCAATAAAAGCAAGCCGGCTGCAGCAAGCGCGATCCAGACAAAATCGATGGCGCGGCGGGAGGCATATATAGCTACGGCCAGAGGGCCGGTGAATTCCAGCGCAACGGCGATGCCCAGTGGCACTGTCCGCAATGACATATAGAAGAGGAAATTCATCCCGCCCAAAGCCATTCCATAGACGATCACCGTACGCAGGGACTTGGCGGTCAGCTTTGCACGCCATGGGCGAAGCAACAGCAGCATGATCACACTAGCGAAGATCAGGCGAAGGGTGGTGGTCCCTTGTGCTCCGATAATCGGGAACATGCTTTTGGCCAGAGAGGCGCCTGACTGGATGGATGCCATGGCTATCATGAGCAGGCCAACCGGGAACAAACTGGAGGCAAGGGAGCGGGGTTGGTCATTCATTACAGGGCAGCATCCAAATAAAAGCAAAAGTGTTGTTATGGTAGTGGGCAATATACTGCGCACTGGAGAGAGTCGCGTCTATATATAGGAGACGTTTTTGTTGATTTGAAAGAAAAGCGAAATTAACGGTTGACGGCAGATTCCAGAGGTCTATAATTCGCCCCACTTCCGGCGCAGTCGAAACGGAAAACTCCTTGAGATTCAAAGAGTTACGCAGTTTTCGGCAGCGACTTGCTTCAGATCATCGAAGCCTGGAAGGAGTTGAAAGAGCGCTGGTGTGTAGCTCTTTTAACGGTTCGATCTTCTCGGTCGAAAGCGGAGAAAAAGAGGTGTTGACAGCAGCGATTAACGCTGTAGAATTCGCCTCCCGCTAACGA